>JABGTJ010000039.1 GCA_018691345.1 Methanobacteriota archaeon | reverse complement strand
TCTTCATCTTCCACAGATTCTTCCTCTTCCGCTTCAAGCACTGGCTCAGGTATCTCAACTGATTCATCTGCAATGAGAACCGCTTCGTTCGTTGCCAAGCCTTCAGGTATTGCCTCTTCTGAACTGTGATAGATTTGTTCATCATTTTCGAGCCGTTGCATCATCATGAATCCCCATCCCAATGCAATGAGCCCCACTCCAATCCAGGAGAGGGATTGCATGGTATTGCTTTCAATTCCGCTGCTAAAGCCGATGAAAGCAAATATTGAGCCATAGCCACCGATTATGCGGCGCCAGCGCGCATCATTTTCGGGCGAGTACCCTTGAATGCCGACTGCCATGAGTACTGCTGTTGCCAGCAGCCATCCAACCGTTGTTTGATTGAAATCTGCGAATATGAAATAGATTCCAGACAATGAAAACAAAACTCCAGCGATTCCGAGTCGGTCAATGAAGTCGAGGAACGCATCATCGTTTTCCCATTCAAAGAATTTGAAATCGTATACTCTGTCGTTTTGCAAGGAAAGCCAAGATACAATCAGTCCTTCGATAAGGAGAACTGAACCGAGTACTATGCCCTCTTGAATCATATCGAAATCGGTCTGAACAAGTAAGTTCATCAACGCAAGTGCGTGAATCGCCGGGACAAAGAAGACTGCGTTTGTGTAACCCTTGGTAACGATGTCGCGAGTGAGAATAATTGCACCGACCAGGGTACCAATTCCGTTGAATGCTTCGTAGCTTACCAAGAAGAGAACGTAAGTGACGACATAGAGTGTATTGATGATCTCCGATTTCTTCTGTTCAGTGTAGAACTCTTCTCGGGCTTCTGGAACGTTCTTGAATAGAATTCCATTGCTGCCCATTGCGCTGAATCCAAGTGCTGCAAATCCAGTGATTAAAGCGCTCCACGAGAAGGCCAAAGCCCAGGTATCAGCGACTTCTTCCACTGCCATTCCAACAATCAGACTGATCAAGAATCCCAAGTGAAGCGCAGGCAACGAGTTGAGTGTTCCCGAAAGCCAGGCGTTTATCATGAGATAAGCGAAGAAGATTGCAGGTATCCAACCTATACTTGATGATGCGGCTAGAATTCCAACCAGTGCCCACCCCCACAAACCGTACCATGGTAATGGTTCACGGTTCGATGAACTGTTTTTCACCATTCGACTGTCCATGATGATAGCGTACAACATTTGGCCAGCGATAATGAGGCCTCCAATCCGTGGTAGGCCGAGGAAACCGTCCTCAGTGAAGTCGTAGGAGAGAGTATCGGCTGATTCAAACAAGGTTCGAGCGATTCCTGCGTAATTCAACCAGGTTGATTGCAAGAGAATGAACACAGCTGGAGAGAGCAGCAATGGGAGGACATGTCGGTGTCGGACACTTCGAACAGTCACAAGACCGAGCATAGAAATCAACAACAATCCACCGGATGTGTCAAGGCACGCAAACGCAATCAAACCGAGCATTGCCCAACGGTCTGCGTTTTCAGACAAGTGTTCTGTGTCAATTCCACGTTTTGCGATGAGGCTGTTAACATACAGCGGAGCACTGAGGAGAATAAGGTCGAGAAGTATTGGTACTGGCATGATTGCAGTATCGACATATTGTTCGATTTGAAGCATCTCACTTCGAACAACATTGAAACTAATTGATACTGGAACAGTTATTGCAAACAACACCCAGACGCCTGCTGAACGGACTGTAGAGGAAATGATTTCCATTCCACGAATTTCATGGACCAATCCGTAAACAGGTGCTAAGAGCATCAAAATCCATGGATACGTAACCAGTGATTGAGAACCATCGGTATCAAAACCATTCCACGGATCTGACATTGTGACAATACTAAAGCTCATCATAAAGAAAGGAACAATAAGGGAAATTCGGGTGAGTTGACTCCAACTGTTCATCTCTTGCCAATTCGCTACTTCCTGTTCAGTATCTTGGTCAGGTGTTGTCCATGTGTTTGTTTCAGGATTGTACATCGGTGCTTTGCTGGCTAAACGCTTGGTCCAGTTGAACAAAAGACCTGCATCCAATTCTATAGTTCGGGCCTTATAGAGTGCGAGGTATCCGACAATCCCGAGAATAAAAATTTGATAATTAAAGTACTCAGGTAACACCTCAGTGTCGAGGAATTGTGGCAAGTCAAGCCTGTCGAGAACGGCGAGCAGTATCATTGAAGCATTGGCAATAATCACGACGAGAGTGGCCTGCATCTTCTCCTTCCATTCGCTTTCTTCGGATAAGTTCGAGAACGAATCCCGAGCGAGATATAACAAATAGCCGATAAAGATCCAAGGCATAAACCAATCCTCAGCTTGAATGATCGTTCTTGAGAGGACAAGAGCAGCAAGCATGACAAGATGTGTCCAAGAAGATATTTTGTCCGTTCGTCGAGCGTATTCAGAGATGACGAACAGTGCGAGGGGTATGATGACCTGCATCCCATCGTATCCAAAAGTCCCTGAGAGCGGAATGTTCTCGATGTTCGCTATTACATCGGTCATGAAGTAAGCAACAGCGAGCATTGCGAATGTATAATCTGCCACCCATCGGCGTGTTGCTTTTGCGATGAAGAGCATGTATGGAATCATCAACAAAGAAACTGCCCACGGAATTACACTACCGTCATTTGGTAATACGACCAAGGCTGCTGCTAGGCCAATTGGCATCCATGGGACTCTGCGTTGTTGTACTGCAGGGAAGTAAAAAGCGAGAACAGCAATCCACAGTGCGACGCTCAAACCAAAGAGATGGTCTATGCCAAGTTCTGCAGATTTCACTGGGCCAAGGTGAAGGTTAAGATCCTGAGTTCGAGCAATAAACATTGCAAATACAATTTCACCTACCAAGACGATTGACGCCTTTTGAATTAATTCAGAGCGCAACTCTTGCCGTGAAGCGTAGTAGCCTTGAAGCGCAATAATGAACACGAGAAGAGACAATGCGCCACCTTCTCCGCCAACTTCTGCGTTGGTGTTGAAGACTTCAAACAGAATTGGAGTTAGTCCAGAGACCACTGCTACGACCACGAAATTCAGCGCTTTGTTGGAGCGCAGCGCCAGTTCCATTGAAGCAAAACAAAGCAAAATGAGCGATATGCCCATTTCGTAAGAAATGACATTGTCAGTCCACCGCATCCATGGCCCCATCCCAGCAGCGACCAACACGAGAATAGGAGCGTATGCGGAGACAGCCCTACCAAATCCAGTCGCTCCTTTGAATCGCTTGAAGAGTTGAAGTTCAGCAAAGATGAGGGCTAGGAGTGCTGCTGTTTGCACATAGATGGCCTTGGCATTCGGATGCCAATCGACTTCTTCTCCAGTAGTGGCATCAATCAATACGCCAGAATTAAACTCAGCAGCCGTACCAAAGATTTCAGTCCATCCCTCTCCAGTTACGAATCCTATCAACCATCGAGAGCCCCAAACGGTTCCAACAGTGGCAAAGAAGAGGCCTATGCCAAGCATGTAATCTTGAACTTCATAGAGAACATAGTCGTTCTTCTTACTTTGGGCCGCAATCCATCCAATGGCAATCCCTGCTGATAGAAATCCTCCCAAGAACAAGATGAGGAAATCATCGTTTGACGCATCCTCGGCAAAGGCGATGCTGAACAAACCACCCCATATCGCAGCAAGGGCAATACCCATCATGATAAGTTGAGAGAATCTCATTAAATCTCTACTTGTTGAATCAATAGGATTGCCTGGGCTTCGTATAACCATTGGTTGTTCAACACGTGAAGTATCGTTGTAAATCATCCCGCTCGATGACGGAACTGTTGTTTTTTCGAGCAGCTCAACAGCGGGTGCGGGAGCGGTACGTCGTGGGGTGGAACGTCGAGGAGCAGGCATGACAATCGGAAATGAGTTATTCAAACCTCATTTAAGACTTGACCCGTATTTTGGATTTTCATTGGTGTTCAGAGACTTTATTTTCGTACGCAATACTGTACACTGTCTTTCAATGGGTTCAAATGTCGAAGAGGTTTGGGCTTAGATGGTGAAGAAATGTCTGCGACTCGAAAAGCAATTACTTTCCTCTGTTTGAGCATCATGGTCCTGCCTACATTGGCTATGGCTGTACCCGTTTCCGAAACATCTGAACAACCCGACGAAGAAGGCTGGTGGGTTGAAACCACGGTTGACCGAAACGGAAACGGTATCGGTGATATGATCGAAGTGCACAAGGACAGCCCGTATTTCCTTGATGAGCAGAATACCCTACCCCTCATTATCGATTTTGACCATACTCCTGGAAATGAAGAAATCGCAATGCTTGAGCGCGAAATCGGATACACGCATGAATGGACTCTCGACCGAATCGACGCGTTGGCAGGACGAGTCCCAGTCGACCGAATCCTTGACGCATCCATTCTTCCCGGTGTTGTTATGCTCGAACTCGACGGACTTCTCTCAGTTACGAACGGCGATGCAGCAGTTCTTCACGGTGTAGACACCGTTTGGGCAGACACTGGATACGATGGCTCAGGCACTGCAGTGGCAATTATTGACACCGGCATTGACGGCGCTCACACAAGTCTCGATGACTTGGATGATGACCCTGCTACCAACGATCCTAAAGTCATCGCTTTCTATGACCCGGTTAACAATCCTGGCCTCGTCAACGGTACTGAAGTCTTCCCTTACGACGACCAAGGACACGGCTCTCACTGTGCTGGAACAACTGCGGGAACCGGTGCGCCAAATTATGACCACATCGGTATGGCCCCACAAGCTTTCCTCGTGGGCGTTAAAGTTCTAGATGCAGCAGGATCCGGTTCATTTGCTACCGTGATGGCTGGTATGGAATGGACCGTTGACCATCGCTATGAGTACAACATCCGAGCAGCCTCAATGTCTCTCGGTGGTTTCGGACTCATCGAATGGACCTCGTCTGAAGAAGACAGTGTGAACCGAATGGCCAACGAAATGGTCTACAACGACATTACACTGTTTATTGCTGCTGGAAACTCTGCAGGACGTGGAACGATCGGTACTCCGGGTAGCGCAGAAGATGCAATTACCGTCGGAGCACTTGACAAGGATTCCAGCATCGCTATCTATTCCAGTCAAGGCCCTACTGAAGAAAACCGTGTCAAACCAAATGTGGCTTACGTCGGTTCCAATGTCATGTCTGTTCAGTTCAATTCAGGAGATCAGTATACCGATATGTCCGGCACTTCAATGGCGACCCCGGGTGCAGCAGGTGTTGCTGCTTTGATGCTTCAAGCGAATCCAGACTTAACGCCGTTTGAAGTCCGTAACATTATGCAAGAAACTGCAGAGTACCGCGCATGTACCTACATGGGAGATGCAGCCGGAATTGACGGATGCGATGACAACGATGCTCAACATTTGGTGACCAAGAACCGGCAAAACAACGTTTACGGCCATGGTGAAGTCCGTGCTCTTGAAGCAGTTTATGAAGCTGCAGAACGGGATTACGCCTATGATTCGTCAATGGAAGTTCTTCTTTCGACTGAAATCGGCGCAGATAGCCGAATCCACATGTTCCCTGATGAACTTCTTTCTTACTCCGCAACAGGCGATGTGGATACCGTCCAATGGCGCAGTAACCATCTGCGTGATGATTGGACCAACATTCACAGTTTTGACCACGGTGATACATCCGGAACATTAACTGCAATCGATATTATTCACCAACTGGAACACCTTCCTGGAATCGATTTGGAGGGAAACCATACGATTTCAATCCGTGGCATCAAAGCAAACGATTCAGGCGGACATACGTCCTCTCCACTGATTACAGCGAACATCATGCTCATGGACACTGCATCAGCGTTTGAGACACAATCTGATGATGACGGTGTCTCTAGCACCTCGATGCTTCTCGGTGTAGGGGCATTCATCGTTCTTTTCCTCATTGTTCTTCTCGTGATTAACGTCATCACCAACAAGGAGGAAGGCACGCTTGCAGGTATTGATTTCAATACACTTGGTGATCAAGAGATGAGTGATGTCATCTCTCAACAGGTCGATGATGAAGAAAAATCATTATAGCGATAATTTCCGTTCAAGCCGGAGATGAACTCAAAAGATAGAACGATGTGGTTGGCGCATGCGCTGGCCGAAAGACCCACAAGGTGATGGTCACCCACGCATTAACAGGATCTATCGCTGGGTTCGCCGTATGTCGAGGTCGCTTGTTAGTATCTGGTTCAGAGAAATCAACATTGTTGATGACGAAAATCTTCCTCAGGAAGGTGGTATCATTTTCATCGCATGGCATCCCAGTGGCCTCATTGACCCTATGCTCATGCATGCATCGCTCCCTGGACGGCTGTCAATGATTGCAAAGCACACGCTGTTCAAGATTCCTCTCCTTGGACGTCTCATCCGGGGCGCAGGAGCAGTTCCTATCGAAAGGGCGCAGGATTCAGACGATGTGGAAGGTGCCAAAGCCCGCAACCGAGATCAGTTGGACAATGTGGCTTCAGTTGTCGCTGATGGCGGTCGTCTGATTATTTTCCCGGAGGGCACAACACATACAGAATCTTCAGTTAAGCGCGCTCGTTCAGGAGCTGCACGAATTTTACTTGCTGCACGAAGGAAAGCACTGGTCGAAGGCCAAGCTGAACCTCAACTCGTGCCCATTGGGCTGCATTACTCGGAATCACATACTTTCCGTGAGAGAGCAGCAGTCATAGTTGAACGAATTATGAAATTCGCACCCATTCCAGATTTGGTTGAGAATCCTGAGGAACAGGATGCAATGGATAGAGAATGGGTCTCTGAGGTCACCAGTTTAATCGGAATAGAGTTGAATCGTGCTAGCCTGTCAAAGACGACATGGAGGGAGCGTACGCTGATTTGGAAAGGAAGGAGTTTGGCTTATGCTGAAAAAGCCCGCCAGAGCGGTGGGAAATTAGTCAAACCGAGTTATGCAGAATCGGTGATGGGGGCGCGAAGAGTTCGTGCTGGCTGGGAATACCTTGCTGAACACGACCCCTCTCTTACCGGAAAATTGGTTGAAGATTGCGAACATCATTTCGAACAGTTGGACGAACGCAACATTACCCCAATTGATGTCGATGCACGTCCGGAGAACCTCACTCGTAAGGATTCTGCAAAAGTGATGTTTTCATGGCTTTGGGCAGGCGTTTGGATGCTTGGACTCATTACTTGGAGTGCAGTTTTTGGCAATCTCGTTCCTTATCGAGGCAACGCTACTGCGGTAAAATTCATGAAAAAACGAGGTGCTGACCAATCCATCATTGGAACTCTCAAAGTGCTGACTGCGGTTATTTTCTTCCCTCTATGGTGGGTCATAGCCTCTGCTGCTCTCACATGGATGCTGCTTGCGACTGCAAGTCCAGTGAATGAAATTCTCGTCAAGCATTGGTTGTTGGAACTGTTAACATTCCTTCCGTCTCTACTGGTTTTCTCTCTCCTGTTCATATGGTGGCCGGCATCTGCAAAACTGCACTTGCGATTGTACGCTCGATTGGTGATCAGTTCAAGGGCGATGAGAAGATGGAAGGCTTGGAAGGACGATGAATACAATTGGGATTTACTCGTTAAACAACAAAGGCAGTTGGCCGGGCGCTTGGTCGGTTTAGGTGAAGGCCTGGTTCTGCCCGGCGATCCAGACTGGGTGGACCCTCCAGCCGGCAGTGATGATGTCGTCTCGGTCAAGAAACGCTCTACTCCAGCCCCCTCTGTACATTCATGAGTTGTTGCTTCAGCAACAGCGGCATACCCTATGTTGATATGCGGGCGCCACTACGTCGCCTTTGGCGACAGAATATGGTGGGTAGCGAACATATCGAAATGATACCAAGTCCGAAGAAAAAAGTCTGGTCTGCAGAGGTCAACGGAACTCCAGTTGAAGTTTTAGTTCCATCCAATGCAGTTCTGCTCGATGTCCTGCGCGACAAGGTCGGCACGCTTGGCGTAAAGCGAGGTTGTGATCTTGGAACCTGTGGATGTTGCACCGTGATGGTGGATGGCAATCCTCGATTGTCTTGCCTCTGTCTAGCCGGACAGGTTGAAGGCTCGGTCATCACGACGGTCGAAGGGCTTGCTGACGGTGCACACCTTGCACCGATCCAATCATGCTTTGCCGAACATGGAGGTTCGCAGTGTGGTTTTTGTACGCCTGGTTTCCTCATCTCTGCTCAGGCTTTACTGAATGAAAACGATTCGCCGACCGATAAAGAAATTGCTTGTGCCATTGAAGGCAACCTTTGCCGATGCACTGGATACCAACAAATCATTGATTCAATCAAAGGCGCAGCGGCTATTCACAGAGGTGAAGTCGAGGCTGCAGCACCTGCAAGCGACCCACATCCTGACCCTCACCCAGAGGGTCCTGAAGAACCAAACATGCCTCCAGGCCACGCACGGTGATTATTATGTCAGGTGGATATCGTCAACAACCCGGTGGCTCAGGCCAAACAACTCGAAAGGATGGCAAGCGTGTTGCTGGTAAGCAATCGTTCCCGCCTCCAGGCTCAGGCGGCTCACGCCCGCACATGAAACCACGAGACTTGGATTTCATTCCCGAATCTGTCGGTGGAAAAGAGGAACAACCAGCCGGTTCTCACATACACGACCGGGCCCGAACCGGTACGACCGTTGGTAAGGAAATCCCACTCGTAGATTCGAATGCCAAAGTCACTGGACAAGCATGGTACGGCGACGATGTCCGTTTGCCAAATGAAATCATAGGGAAAATTCTTCGTTCCCCGCACCATTATGCTAGAATTAAGTCGATTGACACCTCTCGAGTCGAAGCTCTTCCAGGGGTATTGGCTGTAGCAACCGGCGAAGATTCACCTCACCGTTTTGGCGTATTGCCCGTGACAAAAGACGAACACGCAATGGCCGTTGAGAAAGTTCGCCACGTTGGCGACCTTGTTGCATGCGTAGCCGCTGTTGATGAAGCAACGGCACTTGAAGCACTCAACCTCTTCGAGGTTGAATGGGAAGTTCTTGAACCAGTATTCGATCCAAAAAAGGGTCTTGAGGACGCAGATGAACCGATTCACTGGCGAGGAAAGTACCATTTGTCGAAGACCAATGTTCAAAAGAGAGTATTCCAAGAATTCGGAGACCGTTCTTTGGTCGATAAACCTCATGCTGAGTCCCACGGCAAATGGAGCATGGCTGGTGTCCATCACGGGTTCACTGAGCCTCACGCCGTCGTTGCCCATTGGGGTCCGAATGGAAGGCTCCAACTCTACACGCCACAACAAGTCCCTCACTATACGCATCGAGCACTTTCAACCGTTCTTGATGTTCCAATGCATCAAATCAACGTCATCCGTACGTTTGTTGGCGGTGGGTTTGGTGGAAAATCTGACCCTTTCCCTCATGAGATGTGCGCTGCAATTCTTGCTCGCAAAGCCGGCCGGCCGGTTCGAATTACCTTTGACCGAGAAGAAGTCTACTGGATTAACAGAGGCCGACATCCGAGCCATATCGAAGTCAAGATGACTGCAGATGAAGAAGCTCGAATTTCTGGCTTCGATATCGATGCCCTGATTGATGGTGGTGGTTTTGCTTCCTTCGGTCACGTCACTTCGTACTACAACGGTGTATTGGCAACAGCGCCCTATGAACTGGGTTCATTCCATTATACCGGCGCTCGTGTTTGGACCAACAAACCGGCTTCTGGTGCAATGAGAGGTCACGGCGCTGTCAACACTCGATGCGCAGTTGAAGTCGGACTCGATGAAATGGCCGAAACCATGCAAGTCGACCCCATCGATTTGAGACTTGCCAACCTTTTGCCTCCACACAGCAGAACCATCAGTGGTTTCCGTATTACTTCGAACGGAATGAGAGAGGCTTTAGAGAAAGTCCGTGAAGGTTCGAATTGGGATGAGAAGTTCCGTCAAATGCCTCTTGGTAAAGGAATAGGCATCGGCTGTGGCTTCTTCATCTCCGGTTCTGGATTGCCAATTCATTGGGACCCGAACCGATTCCCACACGCCACGGTACACATTCAAGTGGATATGGACGGCGGTGTAACGGTCCATACAGGCGCTGCGGATATCGGTCAGGGTTCGACGACGGCAGTTGCCCAAGTGGTATCTGAAGTGTTGGCTTTACCGATCGAAATGATTCATGTTCGAAGCCATGAAAGCGACACATCACCAGTGGATTTAGGCTCATACTCGAGTCGAGTCACCTTCATGAATGCAAATGCTGCAATCCGAGCAGCATTGGAAATCCGAGAACAATTGCTCAATGCAGCCTGGGATATTCTAGGATACCATCCAGATAATTTGGTTCTCAATGACCGACGTATCTACTACAAGCACGACCCAGCAATTGGTGTCTCGTATCTCAAAGCACTGCACAAAGCACAGGAAGACAAAGGCTCGCTGATTGCAAGCGGCGCATACCGCTCGCCACCTATGGGTGGAGTTCACAAGGGTGCTGCTGCAGGTCTTGCTCCCGCATACTCTTTCTCAGCCTATGTGGCTGAAGTCGATGTGGATGTGGAAACTGGAATGATTCGTTGTACCGACGTTTGGGCAGCCCACGACTGCGGCAAGGCTCTCAATCCAATGGCAGTGAAAGGACAAATAATTGGTTCATGCCATATGGGACTTGGACAGGTGTTGTCTGAGAAGATGGTATATGGTCGCACTGGCCACTTGCAAAATGCCAATCTCTTGGATTACAAGATACCATCCGTACACGAAATGCCACATGTCGAACCGATTATCATTGAATCCTGTGACCCGGAAGGTCCATTCGGTGCGAAAGAAGCAGGCGAAGGCCCACTTCTACCGATTCTTCCGGCTGTTGTGAATGCAGTCTACGACGCCATAGGCATCCGTTTGCGCGACCTACCCCTTACCCCTGATGTCGTGTTCAAAGGAATCGAAAAGACTCTCAAAAATTCGAAAGTAGACGACCCATTGGACCTTCCAAGCCCTCGACTAACACACAGTTCATTGCAACCAACACTTGTGGCACGTGCTCAAGAACACAAATTGCGTGATAAAGCACGGCAACGTACTGAAGACACAAGCCCATACGTCAATGGAGTCTTGTTTGGGTTTGACCCAACCATTCCATTGGAAGACCAAGTCGAAGGATGGCGCACAGCAACTGAACCCGATCCTGAGCAACTGGCTGAACTTGGTCTTGCAGGCCGAGCTTGGCTGAAAAAGGAACAACGAGAGATGGGGGGTGAAAACTGATGCTAATGCCACCGTTTGTGTTGCACAATCCAACAACCGTCGAAGAAGCCTGCGCAATTGCTGGCTCTCTGATGGAAAAGGGTGAAGATTTCGATTGGGTTGCTGGAGGTACAGACTTGCTGCCGAATTACAAATGGCACTTGAATCCTAAACCGCACGTGATTTCACTTGCTCGAATCGAGGGTGTGAACACATTATCATTGCATGAAATAGGGTGTATGGCTCGACTAGCCGATCTAACCGTCGAGAACGGAATTCATCCATTGATTGTGGAAGCTGCAAGTAAAGTGGCGTCTTCCCTTATCCGAAGAAATGCTACACTGGGCGGCAACTTATGCCTTGACACTCGTTGTTTCTGGTACAATCAAGGTGAAGACTGGCGTCGTTCTATTGACTGGTGCCACAAGGCAGATTGCGGCACAGGTGCTGATTGCCGTGTCGTTCCAAACCAAAACACATTGTGCGTTGCGACCTATCAAGGTGACATTGCTCCAACCCTCATGGTTCTGGAGGCAGAGGTTCACCTCATCGGTCCAAGTGGACTGCGTACAATGCCTTTGCAAGAGTTTTACCAACTTGATGGAATGAAAAAGAACGTTCTTGAAAAGGGAGAGTTCCTGCTTAAAATCACTCTTTCTGAAGCGTCTGCAGCGAGAACAGGTTCTTACCAGAAACTTAGAGTTCGTGATACCTGGGATTTCCCAGAGGCTGGAGTCGCCGCATCTTGGATTGCTGGTGACGCAACTTCCCTCAAAGTAGCAACGACTGCACTTGAGTCGATTCCACGATGCCACCCTGAGGAAGTTACCTCGGTTCTCGAAACAGGTTGGGATGGGATGAACTCCGTCAAGGCTCTTGCAGCAGCAGTTCGAAAGAGTGTCAAACCAGTAAACAACACCTCACTTCCACCTCGTTACCGTAAATCAATGGTGCGGGTGCTAACCAAGCGAGCGGTCGAAAAAATGATTGAATGAGGTGGAATCATGCAACAGAAAGTACTTGTCATGCTAGCGACTTTCTTACTTGGATTGTCCGTTTTAGGTGGAGTTTCTGTTGAAGCGCAATCACCCATCGAAGGTCCATCATGGGCTCTTGGATGGGCTACAGACATGGATTCAACGTATATTGTAGACATGGATATCGACTGGGATGCTGAAGGCGAAATCGTGGTATATGTTGAAAACAACAGAATGGCGCAGCTGGAAATTGCTCTTGAGTATGAGTTTGATTCTTGGGTACCGTTCACATTTTCAGGCCCCGATACTTTTTCAGTCGCTGCCAATGGAAACGAAACATTCAGTATTCAATTTGATTCTGTTGATGATGATGCTGCACGTGAATACAACCCGGGCAACACCTCAATGCTGACGGTCACCGCAGAAGAAAAGGTTGGCGACACAACCGCCAGTACCCAAGAAATTGAAGGGGATGTCAGCGTCCCGAAAATATTCGACTTACGATCCACTGTGTCACTGCCAGAGGAACAATTGTTCGCTGGTTCGTCGATCGAATTCACGGCCCAAATCATCAACAATGGAAACACTAAAGATGCTATCAAAGAAGCAACGGTACAGTTTAGGAGTTGCCCACATCTCTCGATGGTTGGCGTCGAAGAACTTGCCAATACCGTGGTTGACCCTACCGGTGCTCAAAGCGGTAAGGATACATTTGTGACGCTCACTCTTGAAGCCTCAACCAGCCAACCAACCCGCGTTTGTGAGGTGACATTATCTTTAGAATCAGAAGGTGATGAAGCATCTCGAAGCACAACCTTTGAGGTGGATGTCGAGGCTATCCAGGCTGATGATGACGATACATCTTCAAACAACGACGACCAAGAGGATGACGATGTTCTCTTGCGTGAAGAGTCCAATTCCGTACCGTGGGTTGGCGGCATAGAGTTGCTCTTGCTGCTGGGTTTCGTTTCTGTTCTGCGTAAATCGTCATAAAACGCTATTTTACCGTTTTTTGGGTGTTATTTTCTTTATTTTTAGCACATTTTTACTCAACTGAACACTACTAGGGTTAACCTTTTTCCTCTCCTATTAACCTGTGGCTTCAAATCACGCATGAACAAGCATTAAGTGTGGAGCGATGTTCCGACGGTTGTTTATACCGTTGAGACTACGGCAACCGCACAAGGAGTGATAGAAATGGCAGAAGAAAATTCAGGCAAGATTTCTATTGAAACTTGGCTCAAAGTCGGCTTTGTCGCATCCCTGTTTTTGTCAATCATCGTTGTTACAGCGGTAAGTTGGGACAAGACAACCGTTCTCTCCCCTTACAACAACGCAGCCGATGAGTATTCTATGCAACAGTTGACTGAGATGAGAGAAGTCCTCGAAGGCAAAGACTACAGCATCGCAAACACCATGTCAACGCCAATGTTAGTGAACGACTGGAATGATCCACACCGAAGCATGCTCATTATTGCAGGTCCAGAAAAGCCATTCGACGCTGCAGAAGCATCAGCACTCCACGATTTCGTCACTGAAAAAGGTGGCAAGGTTATCTTAGCTGCAAGTTCGACCAACGCTCAACTTGTTGCGGAGGAGTTTGGCGTGAAATATTTCGACGCCCCGGTCTATGACGACCAGCGATACTACGAAGTCGAGGATTCAGTGGGTGCTATCCAACCTGCAGATTATCGTCGTCTTTGGTCGGCTGCCAGCGTCAACCAAAACATAAGTGAAATGGGTGATGAAAAACTCATTCCATGTTCTGATGAAGCAGTTGCGAACGCTCAAATCGACAACTGCCGAATGCCCGTTCTCTTCCATCGGCCTACAGCAATCCAAGTTCTCGATGAACAAACCGATTCGAACCGAGAAGTGAACATCCTTGCAGCAGCATCAACATCTGCTCGAGTTGCAAAATTCCCAGATAACATCGACAGCGATCTCAACCCTACCTTGGGCGAAGGAATGACTGGACTCATTATTCGAATAGACTACCCTGTTAAGAACGTCCTTGACAAGATGCCTAACAACGACATTGGAGAAGTTGATGTCACAGGTTCAATCGTCTTCGTATCAGACCACTCAGTTCTTGCAAACCACCTTTGGGATGCAGACTTGGCTCAAGAGAACGGCTACCTCCAATGTACTTCGCCCGCATACCTCGAAAATGGGCACAACTGTTGGGATACCGACCCGAACGGACTCTCCTCGGCACAAGGAGACACGAATTGGGACGGAAACAGCAAATATTTCAGCGCACTGATTTACGACATGATGGAATTTGACAATGCAGAACTTTCGAACACCATCCGCCGATCGCCTTCGGAGCATTATGTTGTCTTTGATGAAAGCCGTCACGTCTCCAGCGCTCTTTCATCTCCTTTCACCGAAGCAATGGGTGCAGTCGTACTCTTGACCAGCGATGTTGTCCTCAAGTGGCTCATTATTCTCAATCTCTTCGCACTGCTTGCCATTGCAATCATGGTGGTTCCAGAAAAAGAAAATTGGCGCCACGTATTCGACCTTACTCGCTTTAGAGAACGTCCAAAGAAATTGGATGCATCTCAATACCAAATGCGAACCAGAGAAGCATTGCTTTCGAAGGTTCGACAGTTTAATGATTTGACGCGTGATGAATTCATGCGTAAGACGCCTGCGGAAATCATGCAAATGGTTCGTGACCCGCGCTTGGTTGAGCTCATCAGCTCCAACCGTTCCTACTCCAACGAAGAATTGAGGGAAGTTATCCCACAAATACGTCGTTGGGGAAATTGATAATTGGAGGAAAATAGACATGCAACCCCCCGCCCCCCCAGCAGCCCCGCCCGCGCCAGCGCCAGCAGCTCCTGTGGCCCCAGCAGCACCTGCAATGCCTGCACCAGCAGCGCCAATGCCTGCGGCACCTATGCCAGCAGCACCAGCGCCTATGCCAGCAGCACCAGCAGCACCTGCACCAGCCCCAGCAGCGCCAGCACCGGCCGCTCCGGTTCAACCGAAGCACCAAACCAGCCCAGAAAACAAAGAGAAGTTGAAGGCCGTCGGTTCGATTGCAAGCGCAATCAGTGCCGAAGTCCAGAAAGTAATTATCGGAAAAGCACACGTTATCGATAACGTCTTGATCAACATCCTTTCCAACGGTAACCTTCTGTTCGAAGATTACCCTGGTCTGGCTAAGACACTGATGACCAATACGTTCGCTGATGCGCTCGGTTGCGATTTCAAGCGTGTACAATTTACGCCTGACTTGCTCCCTGCAGACATCACCGGTACGAACATCTACGACGCAAAGAAGGGTGAATTTACCTTCAAGCCAGGACCATTGTTCTGTAACCTTCTTCTTGCTGACGAGATTAACCGTGCTCCTCCAAAGACACAAGCTGCATTGCTTGAGGCTATGCAAGAGAAGCAAGTTACCATTGGTACAGTGACCCACAAACTCCCTGCACCGTTCATTGTTATGGCGACTCAAAACCCCGTCGAACAAGAAGGTACATACCCACTTCCTGAAGCACAACTTGACCGTTTCATGTTCAAGATGTCCGTTGGATATCCTGACCGTGCTGACGAAGACGAGATTCTTGCTCGTCGTATTACTCGTGGAAAGGACGCTGTCGAAGTCGAAGTCATTACTCACCCTGAAATGGTGATTAACATGCAACAAGCATGTGAATTCGTCTACGTAGACCCAGCTCTCCGAATGTACATGGTCGAAGTTGTTTCCCGAACACGTGAAGATCCTCGTGTTTTGGTCGGCGCTTCTCCTCGTGGTTCCCAAGCATTGCTCAAGACCTCCCGTGCTGCTGCAGCACTTCGCGGTCGTGACTTCGTCACTCCTGACGATATCAAAGCGATTGCCGAACTTGCACTTGCACACCGAATTATTCTCAAGCCTGAGCATCAAATCAAGGGCCTAGAGTCCGGTGAAGTGATTCAAGCAATTCTACGAGAAGTTCCAGTCCCAACTGTTTGATTACAGTTCTAAACTGAATTTGAGGTGAATGTGATGTGGAGTCGTAAATCTGCTATGTTAGGTAGTTTGGCTATTGCCATGTATTTGCTCGGTCTTACCTTGCGAAACTCCCAACTTGTTACGATTGCAGTTGTCATCTTCGTCTTCTTGACCTGGGCTGCCCTTTTCGGCGGTCACGCTGACGTTGCGGCTACAGGCCGACGCGCAGAAGAATGGTCTGGCGAAGAAGGTGCGGCTCTCAACAGCGTTACTGCAATGCGCAAGATGTCGAGTGCTCGAATCTTTGAAGACGGTGAATTAAACATCACGCTGAGGATGCAAAACCATTCGTCTCTGGCTAAAATTCTGGAAGTTCGAGACCGTGTTCCCGAAGTAATGCGCATCAAAGACGGTGCCAATTACATTTTGATGGAACTTGGTCCACGCCGTGAAACGTTGATCGAATACACCGTTGAATGTCCACTGCGAGGTTTCTACAGTGTTGGTCCTGTGGCTGTCAGGATTCAAGACCCGTTCGGATTGTTCCACAAGGAAAAAGAATTGCATGTCTACAATGATTTCCTTGTGTTCCCGAAGATGGAAGACCTCAAAGAGACGTTTGTGAAGTCCCGAGTTCCGAAGATTTTCACTGGTGCTGTAAACATTCGACAGCCTGGTCCGGGTTCTGAGTTTTATTCACTGCGTGAATATTTCGAAGGTGACTCGTTCCGTGCTATCAACTGGTCTGCATACGCTCGATCAGGAAAACTCATGGTCAACGAACGAGAACGTGACGCAGTTTCTGATATCATCATTATTGTTGATTCACGCTCTGTTGCTGAAACAGGACCTGTGTCTCGTAATGCCTTGGTGTATTCAACCCGAGCAGCTGCTTCACTTGCCAAATACTTCCTCGGCCGTCGTGACTCCGTTGGTGTCATAGTTTACGGTGATGAAGTGGTCAGTGTAGACCGCGATACTGGTAGCAAACAACTGTACGTGATTTTGACCAAACTTGCTGGTGCAGTCGCACGTGGAAACATTCCATTGCAAGTAGTGGTCAATCGAATCCTACCGCACATCAACAAGGGCAGTCCGATCATCTTCTTGTCAAACCTCGAAGATGACCCAACCATCGTCAATGCTCTGAGGGACTTCCGTGCACGCAACTTCGACGTTACCGTGCTCACTCCTTCTTCACTTGAATTCGAATTTGATGCCCGACGCATCGACCGAACTGGATATGAAGTCATGAAGACCGAACGCGACGTTCTCATCAGTGAACTTCGTGGACTTGGTGTCAATATTATGGATTGGGAGCCAGATATGCTTCTTTCAACCGCACTTGCTGGAGCAAGAGGATTCTGAGGTGAGAACATGACTGTAACAAAGCCATCCAGCGACACATCTCACTTGTACGACGGTAAAACCGTTCGTTCCTCTGCACCTTCAAGAAAGAAAATCGCCGGACAAATTGGAGCCGGAAGTGAAATTCCAAAGGACGCAATTCCTGATGTTGAAATCCCATCCTTTATCGAAAGTCTACTTGGAGGTCCTCTCGTCCCAAAAACGAAGTTCCTACCACCTGACAAGATGGTTCAGAACCTTCAACTTGGTGTCTATGGTGTTCTTGTGGCATTGTCGTTGATGACCTACATCATTTCTCCCCCAGATGGTACAATTTGGTACATGCTGACAGGAAGCCTTGGAGTGGCAACAATTCTTCAATTGTGTCTCATTGCTGGTGCTACGGGCACTGGTTTTTGGGGGACTTTCCAACGAGATGGACGGTTTACGCTCGCCAGCAACCTCATGTTTATTCTCGCAATTCTACGCTTTGCCTCTTCGAAAGTTACGCTTTCGAACGATATGTTTGGCTTGCAAGATAAGCCATTCTTGCTTTCCGGTCTGGTCGTTGTCTATGCAGTTCTTCTCATCATGTACTTCGAATTATCCAACGGTGTCCTACGCTATTCAATGCTTGATACCAGTATTCGAACCAATGAAGTCTATGTCATGAACCCAAAGAAAATTGTTGGAAAGTACCACCGCTCTCTTCTCATCAACCCAATCATAGCCACCGTCCTTGCTACCATCGTACTTTCAGCAAACACAATTTTGCCGTTCTTTGTAGGCATCTTTTCCTCAGACACTGCTCTTCGAATGGAAGAATCCGTAGAACTTATTTCAGTCTACGGCGTCGCTCTTGGTACATTCTTTGTTTTCAGCGTCGTTGGTGGTTTGTTCGCACTTAACCTTCCAACCCACTTGCAAAACTACCGTGAAAAGCGTGCTGATGACTGAATCTACACTTTGATTGTCAATTCTAGTTCATTGGCCAAGGTTTCAAGCATTACCGAAATATCATTTCTCGTTGATATAACTCGTACCGCATGATCGGTAATGGAGACAATTTCTAATTCGAGTAACGATGTCATTTCAGTTGACAGAAGAGCATTTTTCACATTTGGTAGTTTGTTGCCCACGAGCGAGAACATGACGCCGTATTCTGATACTTCCGGGGCATTGAAATGGTTCGTAATTATTCGATTTGCTTTTTCAAGGTCATGCTGAGACACAATCCAAGAAATTTGGCCAGGTATAGAATCAAGATTCCAACAGGCAATGTTTTCATCTGCCAAGCCGATAAGAACACGGCCAAGAAGTTCACTTTGGGCTTCTAGAGAAGATGAACTCACAGTTAACCGGGTGACGTTTGGAAGACAACCAATGGCTTTCACTTTGTGCGTTTGAATCAAGTCAGGTCCAATAATTGAGGCCGCTTGGTCCTTTACTACGCTGCGAAGGTCTCTGATTTCCAAAGGGATTCCTATTCCACGAAGTGGCTCTACAGTTGCCGGATGTAGGACTGGAGTGTCGAGTCTTGCCAGTTCCACAGCTTCACTGTAACCAAGATAGGGAATTGGAGAAGATTCCACTCCCCATCGAGGGTTAATGGGCAATACTCCATCTACATCTTTCCAAAGAATGACTTTGTCTGCATCGACTAACCTTGCAATCGAAGTGGCAGTATGGTCGCTCCCACCTCGTCCCAGTAAAGCGAGTTCGCCGTCATTACCTTCTCCGAACCATCCTGTGATTACCGGAGTTCCAAAAAACGCTGAACGGTCCAATTCAACCATTGAAGTTTCAAGGTCAACTATAGGAGCCCTGTTAATGCCTTTGAGTTTGAGGCCGATGTCTTCAGCACCAACCGGGTGTGCATCAATCCCATGCTCTTTTAGGCGCTGTGCGACGACCAATGCGGACAATCGCTCACCTGCTGCTAACAGTCGGTTGATGGCAATCCAATTGTTTGGGCTCTGCGCTAATTCCTTCAGCGATTGTTCAATCCCCATCAAAACTGAACGGAATAAATGTCCGTTTTCACTGTCATTGAGAGATGGTGCAAAGCGAAGGTGCTGGCGAGAGAGGTCACTTACCAAACGGCTTGCATATCTTGGTTCTTGGCTTGCTCGCATGAGACGGTCGGTAGTACCCCACAATGCAGAGACAACGATTAACGATTGTCCGGGCCAATTTTGAATCACTTCAGCAATGCGATTGAGGTCCGATATATCACGAAGGCATGAGCCTCCAAATTTGTGAACAGTGATGGTTTTACGCATCAAGGAAACCCCCACGTAATGCAAGGTCGGATAGAATTATTTTCGCCATTGCTTCGACCACAGCTACGGCTCTTGGACCCAGAACCGGATCGTGGCGGCCACCCACGACGAGCGGTTCTATGGTTCCCGATGCCAAGTTGAGGGTGTGCTGCTCAGAAGCGATGGATGAAGGTGGTTTGAAGGCGACAGAGACGTGGATTGGAGAGCCAGTGGATAGGCCAGCAATCACTCCATCCGGTTTTTCACCGACCAACATTGGGTGTTCACTTGAGCCACCCCATGCATCGTTGTGTTCGACCCCGGTCATTTTGACCACATTGAAGCCTCTGCCAAAGACAACGCCTCTCGCAGCAGGAATGGACATCATCGCTCGAGCTAAGGCAGGTTCAATTCCATCGAACCACGGTTCTCCAAGCCCGAGAGGGACACCAGATACTTGTAAATCAACACGGCTTCCAATTGAGTTCCGATTCATACGGTGATGTTCCACAGTTTCAATCATCTTTGAGGCTGCAACCGGATCCCTGCAACGCATTTCCTTGCAATCGTCATTTTCCCATCGGGGTGGACAATTCTCCATCGAGGCAGCCTCCACAGAGCCGATGGCTCCTACATGAGCCTCACAATGAATTCCAAGCGGTTCCAAAAGCGGCGATAGAAGGGCTGCAGAGGCGACCAAAGCGGCGGTCAGCCGTGCACTGGAAGAACCTCCACCACGAAGGTCAGCCTCACCGTTTGTTCGCTTGTGCATAACCATGTCTTGATGGCCTGGTCGTGGATGGTCAGGGAGAAAACTGTAATCTCTGGATTTTGCATCGGTGTTAGCTATTGAAAGTTCAATGTCTTCGCCAGTCGTTTGTTCATTCACCACTCCGCTTAGAAATTCGACAACATCCGGTTCTTTTCGCTTACTTGCATAACGCCCACCTGGTCGCCGGGTATTCATTGCTTGTTGAACAGCGTCTGAATCGATTTGAATGCCAGCAGGGACTCCAGTAAGTACGGCGCCAACTCGTGGGCCATGACTGGTGCCAAACAGGCTCAGACGGATGCGTTCTCCGAGGTGCATATGCATTGGATTCAATACTTCGAGCGGCCCTTACTTCAAGTAGTTGCGTCTCACTCCAGTTGTTCACTTTCTGCAGTCATAAAAGAAGTTTCAATCACTTTCACGATGTCTTTGTTGTTTTCAAATAAGGCCCTTAGTCGGTTACAACTTGGCTCACTGACCTTAGGGGCAAGTACAATAATTGCGTTGCCGGAACCAGACATACCTGCTGCCCGTGCACCGTTCAGCATAGCGTCGTTGGTAATCTTACGGCCTTGAACATCGTTCATCACTGCAACGATTGCCCTACCGTTCCACGTGAGGGCAACCAATTCATTTTCTTCTTGTAAAGCCGTGAGTGCTTTTTGGAATGCGGCACCATGGGGTGGGAAGTCTTCTAATTTCGGACGATGAGAACGCTCACCCCTGCACACGACCATGACCAGCCAATCGTCGTTACTGGGTCCTTTTCCTTCGAAAAGTACGCCTTCTGCGATACTGTCTGCCTGTGGGTCAATGAGTTTCCATCCTGGTTTCAAGCAAGCCCATGCATCATCAATCGAACCTGTAAGAGAGATCCCAGAAGCGATCTGGGCTTGTGCTGCCATAGCCACAAGCATTTCATCTGCCACATCAGTTCCGGTCGCCTCAGAAAGCGCCTTGAGTGCAGCAACCGCCGTTGCAGCACTGGATTTGAGACCTTGACGTGGGGGTATTTTGCTCATTACTGCCCAATGCAAGTCGCTCTTTTCAAGTTCATTCGGTAGGTCAAACCCTGCTTCAACCCAAGCATCAAGAATGGCTGGAAGCAGCCCGTCAGGGTCATCAGAACCTCGTTTGCTCGGTTTGTCAAGCAATCGAACTGCAATTGGGATGTCTAAGCCAATGCTTGCACCGTAGCCAAGGCCAGCAGCATGCAGTAGGCTGCACCCACCGTTTGCCTTACCTGAGCCGAGTACCGCCATTGTTTCACCGTTCAGATACATTACTCGAAATTTCGGCACCAATGTGCCGAGCACCTTTCTGACACCAACCAAGAATTGAGTCGCCTTTTTTCAATTCGGTAATCGATTTTGGTCGCTTGTCTTCCCCGATGACGCGTACTGTCTCTGCTTGCTGCAAGAACATACTACCTTCTTTATCATTTTCATCAATCCACCGAATCAAAATCATCGGACGGACTTCGATCTTAAGTCGGCCAATCGTCGCACTACGTTGTAAGCCATCGTAATTTGTAAGTTGGATTTCGTCTCCAGTCTTCAATTCAGAAAGATACTTGGTTGTGCCGTCAGCCATATTGAGGTAGGCATGAGGAGGTCCTGCATTCACTCGAAACGGTCGAGTTGGAACATACTCCGACTCTACGGTTTCACCATGAACCAGTACGAAACTGGAAGCGCTTGAACCAAGCAAGAGCCCTTCGCCATGTTGCAATAGCCGTGTCGTGTCAATGCAATATCGTTCCGAGATGCCTCCGTTTTCGATTGAGGTAATGGTATGCATGCCAATTCCCGTATGCTTCGATGTTTTTTCAGAAGCGAGTTGTGGTTTTTGCATCTCCAATCGTTGAGATTTAACAATAAGGGCTGCTTCCATCAATTTCTCATCCGAAACTACGATTAAAGCATCAACCCCTTTCTCAAGAGCAAAGCCAGCACCATTGGCCTGTTCTGTCTCAGTAATGACTGCTGCAATTTTGGTTGGAGTGCCTTCACATGCGGCAATGAGGTTTTCGAGGGGAATCATCGACCAGTTCTGGAATTCAAGAACCAGCCATTCGACGCTTCCTACGAGAGAACGGGCTTTTTGTTGGGTTGATTCATCAAAAATGGTTATGCAGCTTCCAATTACTTGTTCGTTGCGAAAGAGGCGCTCTTGTGCGACGTAAACGTCAGCGTCAATCGATGGTTTATGAGAGGTTATGCGTCGGTCAAAGCCATCAGGCAACACCGACTCTAATCCTATAGATTGACGATCATCGAGCCATAGTTCCATGATAAGGCCTCACAGGTTACAGGCGTCCATTGCTTCTTCAACGGTTGAATCTTGGTGGACAAGCATTACCAGGGCTCTTGCAATCCCTTCGACGTTCGGATGTGCAAAGACTTGACGGCCCATGCAGATTCCGGATGCTCCTGCGTCCAGTGCATCACGGACCATGTTCAGAATCACCTTCGAATCTCCTGTTGCAGGGCCACCTGCGACAAGGACAGGAATCGGTGCGGCTGCAGCTACTTCTCCGAAACTATCTTTGTCGCCAGTCCAAGTGGTCTTAGCCGCATCACAACCGAGTTCAAATGCAAGCCGTACTGCATGTGCGTTCGCATTGGTGCTATCGCCTTCCATGATTGAGAGGTTCTCTCCACGTGCATACACCATGCCAAACATTGGTAATTGGTGATGGAGGGCGGAGCGACTCATTTGCCCCATTCGTTCAATCATAGCAGCCTCGTTCGGACTGCCCATGTTAACTTGGCACGAAACGCCTATGCCCCCTCGTGGAAGTACTTCGTCTGCATTACCAACCAATACTTTGTTTGAACTGTCAGGACCTGCATGACGCGTTGACACTGAAAAGTGAACAACCATACTGGTTTTCGAATCTTCACAAAGATGATTGTAATGGCTAACCACGCCTTTTTGCGCAAGAATAACATCAACACCAGCGCGGACCAATGAACGGATGACATGATCTGTGTCGGTCAAACCATCGACTGGGAAATCAGATGCACCGTGGTCGATTGGAATCCATACTCCTCGGCCATTCGGGAGTATTTTTTGCAGACGACTGGCCTTGTCCATGTCTTTCGCAAAACACGCTTGTTCTCAAGGTTTTGCACGCTCATTACGAATTTATTTGTTCGCTTGCCCACTTCATCATTGACAATTCAGCCCTGTTCAAGTGTTCTTGAAGTGTTGACCGGGGGATATCCATCAGTTCTGACAATTCACGTAATTTGATTTGTTTCGGGTGATCGTAGTACCCAGAAGAGGCAGCAATCTTCACGCATTCAATTTGCCGTGGGGTAAGTGTGGATTCAATGATGCTTTGATTATCCGCCATTTCTACGACTTTAACGGTATCAGGTGGAAGCCAGGCGCGACATGTTTTCAAGAACTGAGATACGCCTAAAGGAACGCCTCGAACGGTGATTTCGATACCTTCTCCTCCGTATGTGTAGGGCGGCAGGATATGGATGTTAGAAAAGCGAATGGCAGCAATCGAGAGTGGATGGGAGTTCCAAACCACCAAGTATCCACTTTGTCCACCGTCGAGTTCTGATTCGACGTTCAAGAACGGTACTTCGTTGAGATCACTCGGCCCTTTACCTTCACAAAAGTGAGGGAAAATGAGTTGGCGAATACCCTTTTCTCCGATGTCCAGGTGACCTACGACTTCCAAAGAATGTGCGATTTTCGCTATTGGAGCATATTCTGAGTTCGCAACGGTCTGTGCAGTCCATCGTAAATGTATTTCTCGCACAAACAACCTAAGGGCGGGGAGATTATAAACAGGCAACCATGATTGTACAACGTCTTGAAAAGTGTTCAATAACAGTTGAAATATATTTACCTCAATGCCAATCAACCGATGCTACCAAAGACTAGCACCTTCTCGGGTGACGCAATGGAGATGACATATCTGGTGGCTTCCTTCGCTCTTGGCGGAGGTTTCTGTTACGGTCTGTGGTACATCTATACTCGAAAAGACATCACTGTTTCAGTACGTCAAGGTATGAATCCAGAAGGCCTTCGTTACGGTACGAAGGCTCCAGGTTTTGGGAACGCTAAGAAAGAGATTGACCGCAAACTGGCAATCGTTGAAAACCGCCGACGACGTCAAGAAGCCATCTCAAGTAGATTGGCTCTTGAAGATGCAGAACGCCAAGCACGTGACCAACTCTATCAGACGCGTGCTCAACAAGAAGCACAACGCAATCAAATCGCTGAAGATGCTCGACAAGCAGCTCTTGAGGAGGCGCGGTTGGCAAACGAAGCAGCTCAAAAAGTTCGCGACGAAGAAGATGAGGCTCGTCGTAGAGAACAAGAAGAATCTCGTCTTGCAGCAGAACGTGAGTTGCAACGACAAGAAGACCTTTTGGCAGCCGAAGAGGCTCGCCTCGCAGAGATTGCCAATGCCCAACAAGAGCAAGTGGCATCGAACAACGCTAACTCAAAGGCTATCAAGGAATTACAAGCAAGGCTTGAGCGAGAAGGTGCGAAGTCATCTGACGTTCAAGTTTCTCTCATGTGGAACAATTACAACGACCTTGATTTGCACATTGTATGTCCTTCAGGAGAACGTATTCACGGTGGAAATAAAATCTCGGCCTGTGGCGGTGAATTGGACGTTGATGCCAACGTTCGAGCAGAAACTCGTAAGCCTGTTGAGAATGTGTTTTGGCCAGAAGGTACAGCGCCTGGTGGCCAATACCATGTCTATGTCCACTATTACAAGAAGCATAAGAAGCGACGCTCAAAAGACCCAACAAAGTTCCAAATCATGGTGAGCAACGGTTCAGAAACAACAGAATTTACTGCAGAGTTGACAGCAGGTGATCCAATTATGCAAGTTTGTTCCTTTGAGGTCGCCTCAGAAGCCGAAAGAGAACGCATTAAGCGGGAACTTGAATCTCAACTTGATGCACTCAAGAACAGTTTTGCTTCCGCAGATCTCGATGGTAGTGCTCTGCTTTCAGTTGAAGAACTCGCAACTGCAACTGGAATGACGGTAGAAGAGGCCAAGGTGATTCACGAGAAGGCAGACATAGACGGTGACGGAGCAGTCTCTTTGGAGGAGTATTTGGCAACGGTTAACAGTCTTCCAAACGCTCCGGATTTAGAATCGCTATCGAACAGTGATTCAGACTGAACCGCTCGCACGAAGTCAAATTGGTTGTTCTTCCCGTTCCATAAGGGAATCTATGCTCATGAAAGAATGTCGCTCAGGCAATCGTTTTCACTTGCCTTGCGGATTGAACGAGCAATGCGGCGGCCGGTGGACATTCTTTCTTCATTGATATCGGAATAAGGTGAGCCTCCTACAAACGGGTTCGACCCTGCAACAATGCGGGCACTGATTTCAAACACCTTGAATTCCAGAGCATCGGTCACGATGGTCTCAAGACAGAACGGTCCAATCATGCCACGGCTTCCTTCCTCAAGTTCAAACGATTCTGCAACCGTTCCTTCAGCCATTTCAAAAGCGCGAGGAAGAAGGGATTCTCGAATGACCACAGGTTGGTTACCGGTGACCACAAAAGACGGTTCCAATGCCATTTCTCGCAAGTCACGTAGCGAGCCGAGTTTGTAAAACTCATCGACGTTGGATTCGTCTCTTCGATCCATTGAAAGCAGTTCCAATCGACCTAGATTCGTTCCTGCACGGCTACCTTTGCCTCGTACTTGGAAACCGTCAGTGGCAGTAGGGTCGAAAAAGAAGTGAAGATAGTATCGGCAACCGAGAACGTATTCCTGAATCGTGAATTCCTCTTCAATATCGACGTTTCGTCTAAAGTCCCTGTAGTTTCGAGCAATAAAATATCCACGCCCACCTTTAGCGCCAGCATATTTGACAATAACCGGGCCGTCGATGTCGTGGGGGTCTTCAAGGACCTTAGGCATGGTGCAACCGCCGGCTTCAAGCCATTGGCGTTGGCGTTCTCTGCTGCTTTCCCAATGCAAGATTCCCCTGTTGCCAAAAGTTGGTACTTGCAGTTCACGGAAATTCGATGAGCCGAGGTATTCCACTAATGAGCCGTGTGGGATGATGACAACATTACGTTCTCGGAACCATTCAGCATGATCGAGCATTTCTCGATAGTTCTCGAGCATCAACCATTCGTCGGGTTCCGCTCCAGGGAATGCTTTGTAAAACCGCCTGCGGTTTTCACCAACTGCGATTCCTAGCGTTCGGAAACCTTCCACGCGGGCTCCATGTAAGATTTGCAAAGATGAGTGGGATGCAACGACACCAATGGTAATGTTGTCCCGGTCGTAGTCTGCGAGCCATCCCGTCAGTGTATTCGAATCTACGCCCATGTCGAGGGGTCAAGTATGTGTGATATGAGTGTTCTCATGGGAATTTATTGTAGAGCAATAATTTGGGTTTTCTAAATCTGCTTCATTTTACTCCAATCCTCCTTTCTCTTCCAAAAGAAAGACAAACCGTCAGCCGAAATAGTCTGTTATGGCATGGCTACAACTTACCTTACGCATTCTTCTTTCAGGTGGATTGGTTGTAGGTATCAGTGAGCTAGCGAAGAAAAACGAAGTCTTTGGGGCCCTTGTTGCTTCACTTCCTCTTCTTTCCATTGCTGCTCTGCTATGGTTGTATTATGACACTGGAGATACCGTGAAAATTGCCATCTTCAGCCAGAGTGTTTTTTGGCTCGTGCTCCCTTCTCTCTTGTTTTTTGTCACTTTACCAGTCCTTCTAAGGAAGGGTTTGGAGTTTTGGCCCTCGTTTAGTACGGCAGTGTTCTTGACCGTTACCGCTTATTTCTTTGGAATTTACCTTTTCGCTGGCGAAGTCACATCATCTTAAGGAGTCAAAGATTCAAACGGAACAGAGTGAAGAGTTCAAGGGCTTGACCCCTATCCTAAACCATGGCCGAAGGCGCTCCATCTCACCGCATGACTTACGGAGGCTATCTTCGATTGAATGAGTTGCTCACACTTCAGGACGGTCCCGAGGGATACAGTCCTGCTCCTTCGAACGACGAACAGCATTTCATTGTGGTTCACCAAGCGTTTGAATTATGGTTCAAACTCATTCTTCGTGAGTTGAAAGAAACTCACTTGCTGCTTAACCAAGAGCATGTTCCAGAAGAGAAATTACCACAGATGGTTCATCACTTAGACCGAGTGACTGAAATATTTCGTCTGCTTTCTAACCAATGGAAAGTGATGGAAACTTTGACTCCTCAGGGGTTCTTAGCTTTCCGCGATAAACTTGGTACTTCATCTGGTTTTGAGTCATGGCAAATGAGAGAACTTGAGGTACTACTTGGGCTTGACAATGCTCAGCGCATGGGAGGTATGGACCCATTGCTTCACATGAAGAAGTTGGCTCAAGAGGGTAAAGTTACTACCAAAGTTCTTGCTGAATTTGAAGAAACCTCCAATCAGCCTTCGCTGTGCGATGCACTCTCTGCTTGGCTCGCCCGAACGCCAATCAACGGTTCATTGCCTGGCTCCAAAGATGACTCTGAGGTACTCAGCGCCTTTGTGGACCAACACTTGGACGCAATGAGGTCTCACGGCGAAGAGGTCATTTCCCACATCGTTGCTATTGGTCACGGGGAAGAAGCACCTGTTCGTGCTCGAATAGAGGCATCAACAGAACAAGCAGAACACTTCCTTCGCCCCGATGGTGTTATTTCACGTTCTCGAGCTGGTCTTTTGTTTATCGAATCGTACAGAGAACTTCCTCTGCTTTCATGGCCTCGGAAACTCATTGATTCCTTTGTGGGGCTTGAACAATCAATGATCTTGTTCCGTTCTGCACATGCTCGAATGGTTGAGCGAATGATAGGGCGTCGAATGGGCACCGGAGGTTCCAGTGGAGTTGATTATCTCGATGCTACGACAAAGTACAGAGTTTTTGTCGATTTGTGGGCTGTGCGAACGCTGCTTGTAAAAAGAGAAGCGTTGCCAGATATCAAGCAAGCCGAATTTTACGGCTTTGCGGCTCCTAAGGACAATTAGTCTTCGTGAGGGTCAATATCGATTGGGATGAGTTCGTGTTCGTACTCATACAACGCAATCTTGAGCGGGTCGAGAACGAATCGTACCGATGCTTCTTCAAGACCGTAGAGGGAGATGAGTTCTTCCTTGAAAGCATCACGTAGGACTTCTTCGTTGGCGTAAAGGGGTGCGCCCATTCCAATTTGGAGTGCGCGTGCACCGATAATTCGAGCTCTTTCAAATCGTGTGTGGAGTCGTGCTGGCTTAACCATGAGATTCACTTACGGGAACACCCGCAGTTTGCCGACCTGCCTACTCTTCTTGAACCTACCCCAAGGTTCAACCAAAGAATTACTCCTCTTCTTGAGCAGGTTGGCTTTGTTTTGAAATCGACCATCGCATGTAGATTGCTGGAAGAAGAGATAGGATTAGAATTACAGTCCAAATCGATGCTTCAAGCCCTGGTGACCGCCGGTCAATACTCGAGTCAGGGTTTGATGTATTGCCGTCGTAAACATCAATCCCTCCTGTGGGGTTTTGAGAATCGGTCACCAGACGATACGTTCCAGTCTTCTCTAATACGACAACAATGGATACTTCATTTCCACTCATCATCGCAGATATATTGCCGTGTTCCGCCGTGGAATTAAACGCCATCATTCCCGTCGCTAAGTTCGGATGCGTTCGGTTTCGGTTAGGGTGGGCTGTGGCTTCTGTCGTCCAAACGCTGACCGTATCTCCTCCCAAAGCACTCCATGTGAGATTACCGTTTGATAGAGATACATTTGAAAGACCACTGAAGTTTGTACTACGAAGGCTTAGAGCGTTGGAGAGTTCAAGTCCCTGGCTCGAACCTGTAAGTAGGCCTTGACCATCAATCACGATACTTGGTATGAACAAGAGCCGATGCTCAGTCTCAAACCTTAATTTTGATGCGCTCAAGAAGGATTCATCGGCCACCGAAGGGTGATGCTGCAGGACGAAGGTATCGCTTCTGTTCATTAAATCAATTTCGTTTTCAATCAACTCACATGGTTCACACCAATCTGCACCGTAATATTCGACAAGGTGCTGAATCCGCTGCCCTTCGCAGGGTGTGGAGGAATGAGTGCATGCCGCATCAAAAATAATCACATCGAGTAGCGTTGCGAATTCGTCCTCATCGATAGACGAAGAGGTCGCATGAGGTAGGGTAGACGCCGTTACCAATGCTGTGAGAAGCATCGAGATAAGGTGGACACGGGTTCTCGACACAGTTACCGGGGGTATGAATGTGTTCAAAAGGGGTCTGCTCCCACCATTACACATGGGGCAGGTGTGGTGGCGGCGACCGTCGACTCTTCCTTTGGTTCTCCTTGGGATGGCGCTGTGCATTATCGTTGCAGGCGGCACAATCCGAATCAACGACGCAGGTGAATCTTGCCCAGATTGGCCTCAATGCTTCGGAACTTGGGGATTTGATATCTCGGAAGAGGAGCAAGGGATTTACTGGGATGAGAATCCCGATGAAATCGATTCACGCGGTGTTGATCACCGTTACACGACCTTTGAAATCTTTTCAGAATGGTTCCATCGTCTTCTGGTCGGAATCATCGCCATTCCCGTGCTGTTAAACGCCATCATTGCTTACAAGATGATTGAAACATACGGAAAAACGGTCTTCAGGACAACACTTTTCTCAGGGATTTTACTGATTATTCAGGCTCTTGTTGGCGCTCTCACCGTTTCTTTTGACAACGTTGATTGGTCCGTAGCGTTGCATCTTTCTCTTGCGAGTATTTTCACTTCCTCGTTCTTGTTCCAACATTTTGCCATGCGTCGCCAAGAGCAATCGAGGTGGGAATTGTTTTCGATGAACCCCGAGTTCGTAGCTGCGAATAAAACTCGAGTTGATTCAATGGTCGGAGCAGTCTTCACACTTCTCATTCTTGGAGCATGGGTTTCCTCGACAGCAGGAGGGCAATACAATCAGGGTTGTTCGGTGGGATTCCCAAACGGCTGGCCCAAGTGTAACGGGTCACTTTTACCCTCATTTGATGGTCCGGGCGTCATCATCCAAATGATTCACCGTTTCGGAGCAGTTTTGGTTGGCCTTATTTTGGTTTCAGGCTCAGCGCGAATACGCCAAGATGCACGTGCTCATGAAGTGACACCGGTGTTGGGTCGAATCACTGATTTCGCTGCTGGACTGTGGATTCTCAACGTTCTTGTTGGCGGATCTTACATTGTTCTTGCAGACATGGAAGAGTTCCCTGAGTGGGTTTCTCTGTTGCACCTTATGTTCGGTGTTTGTTGTTTCCTGGTCGCTGTTTCGGCATCGTTTTTTATGCGTCTTAATCCCAGTTCACCCCCATCGCATGAGGAGGAATGAATGTGGTCGAACAAGCCGATGAGGGCACTCTCCCACACCCGGGATGGCCCAAGGTCTTCATGCGCTTGATGAAACTCAGAGTCATTGTTTTGCTTCAAGTGACGGCCGTGTGTGCAATCTTGGTTCACGACCTACTTGCTCGTCACAGCCTTCTTGATGTTCAACGCTCTTGGACGGATACGGTGTATACCATCGGCTTGACCGTGGTTGCTGGTACGTTGTCCGCAGGCGGTTCAAATTCAATCAACATGTGGTATGATGCAGATATCGACCCACACATGCGCCGCACCAAGAACAGACCTGTTCCACAAGGACATATTTCCGCCCGTGGCGCCCTGGTGTTCGGCTTATTGATCGCTGTATTCGGTTCATCTCTGTTTTTCTTAGTTCACTGGAAAGCAGCGTTCTGGTCTTTCTTCTCAGTCGCTTTCTATGTGTTCATCTATTCAATATGGCTGAAACGCCGCACTCCACAAAACATTGTCATCGGTGGTATTGCTGGAGCCACTCCGCCTTTGATTGGTTGGGCCGCTGCAGCATCTACATCCATTGACTCATTGAATCCATTCGACCTTGGCTCCCCGATTCCATGGGTCTTCTTCATGTTGATTTTCTTTTGGACACCCCCTCATTTTTGGGCGTTGGCACTCTATCGCTCAGGTGAATATGGCAAAGTCAACATCCCTATGCTCAATGAAGTGAAGGGGCCTGAACGTACCGTTTTGGAATCGAAAGTTTACTGCGTACTTCTCTTGTTGCTCGGGCTTGTTCCAGTGTTTTGGCCTGAAAGTGGTTTACCTCTCCTTTGGGCTTTCTTGGCCACTGGACTGACAGTGTGGTATGCAAAGTCCGTTTGGGACATTGACCCATTGGAAAAACTTGATGAAAACGGAAGGATGCCGAAGGCGGCCAATTCGTTCTTCCGCTCGTTGTATTATCTTGGATGGATGCATGTAGCTCTCGTGGCTGTATGTATTGTCCCTCCAAAGTGGCTTGGTTTCCTGGGGCCACTCGGTTGAGTGCATCGTTTCTAGCACGATTTGGAGTGCGGCTTCAACCGTCATGTTCATGACTGCTTCGACGGTCGCCGAGTTACTGCGGCAGTCGCATAGCCTGGCCATTGCGCTGGATTGCTAATCCAGTGGTGTCTCACCTCGGGAGTTCGAATCTCCCCTGCCGCGCCACATTCTTCAGTCAAAGAAGTCTTCCAAATCCTGTGCTGTAAGTTGTGAATTGGAGCGGTTTTTACGAGCCTTCATGACCCTTGCCAATCGCTTTCTTTTCTTGATGATGAGCGGCAAGAAGATCATACTGACGACCAGCGTCATCAGTGCAACAGCACCTGTTAACTGAAATTCTTCAACTTCTGTGTAATCTTTGAGTGCTCCGAGCCATTCAACACCAAGCGGTGGTTCAGGTTCGGATTCAGGGATTGGTATGAGGTGCTGGTTGTAGTCCCACCATTCGTCTTCAATCGTCACTCGCATCGTGTTGGTCGGATAGTCCGCTTCATTCAGCTGATTTCCTACAGAATCGACAGGTGCTAGAATGTAGTAGAACGTGCGGTATGGGCGGATATTTTCATCGTTGATGCCGCTTTGATTGTAGTATCCGTTCTCCCCTGCAACTCCTGTAAGTCCTTCAACAACAGGTGTTAGGAAGGTAATGTCAATTTCTTCAGGGCGTTGGTCGGTTCGATAGAGATTCCATGAAACATTTCCGTTTGTTTCATGGTCTGGCCATACCCATGACATGTTGACATCGTAACACATGGACCAATCGTTCATGATCTTGTAACAATCTGAGTCGTTGGTAAAGGAGGTTGAAATCCGCATGTTTGTGACCACTTTGTCCGGTGCCACAGCATCTCCACAGAAGGCAACAGGTTGTCCAGTATCGTCTCGTGAGATTTCGATATGCAGGAAATCGGGAGAACCTTCTCGATCAGCAGGCATGATGGCGTAGGATGCGCAAATTCCGGTCGGTAGGGGCGATGGGTCAATCCATGAATCCGTGCTTGGGGAGATTGAAGCAACCAATGTCGTCGACGTGAGTTGCCCCCAAACGATGGAGTTGAAATCAGGATAAGGGTTTGGGAAGATGGTACCGGCACTGTTTGATACGGTAAGTTTGTAGATGTTCCAAGAACCAATGTATGGATTGTCAACGTCTCCCTCGGGTGACCATTGCAGCTCAAGACTTCCGCCTTGGAGTTGGCTTCTCTCGAGTTCACCACTCGTTATGTTTGCAGGAGGGGCGTTGCCAATAATGAGGATAACTCCATTTTCATACAGCGTAACGTCGAACGAGTTGTCGGCGTTCTTGGTGTAATCGTCCATGTACGTCCATATGTTGTCATCAAGTGAGGTTAAGAATCTCACATCAACGGATTCCAAGGGAATGTTACTCGGTAAGAGGTTTGAAGTGTTGAGATGGATGTTCATGCGATCCATCCCTGTATTGTCGGAATCATCAGCACTGGATAGAATCTTGAACGAGAGCAAGAGGAGAGGTTCTCTCCCTTCTCCAATACCGTATTGAGTTCCCAGTACCGGTAAAATCGAATCATGGTCGAAATACGAAAGGGATCGAGTAACCGCTTCTCCGGTGAACAAATCCCCGTTATCAAGCGAGACATAGTTGAACAGCGTAATTTCTTTGTGAACGGACTCCAGTTCACCAAAGGCGTCAGTTACCCGCAGAGTTACCTTGTGGTCGCCGAGTCCAAATACGGAGCCGGGGAGGTTCAATACCGGACCGTTTCCAAGAGGAATGATTCCTGCTCTAAACCAGGAAAAGTTGAGCGGGGCAGCAGCAGTATCTCCGGTCCGTGCAACCATGACGATGTCATCACCGGTCGTGTAGATTCCTTGTGAGTTGCTTTGCGTGATGGATGCGTCGATGTTACCAGCAATAAGGTCCGCACTTTCAGTCAATACGTTATTTCCTGGTTTGGAATCACTGCCCTCTGCAAAGACAGAGGGTATGTTGATTGTGAGTGTTTTGAGCGTACCTACCAGGGTGATGTTAAACAAACAAATCTGTTCATCTCCAGGGTGGAATTCATTGACTGGGCATTGCGCTTCGTCTTCAAGTTCACCAAGTTGGTCGTACACTTGGAAGGACACGACCGTCGAGGAGACGGTCACGTATCCGTTGTTTGTTATGATCGAACGGACCATGTTTTCCCCATAGTAATAGTTCATTGATGTAGAATCATGGTTCGGTGCCATAGAAGCGGCTTGAATATCGATTGTATCGTCGAGAACGATAAGAGTCTCTGAAAGGTCATTTGAGGGTACTAGGTCGCCATATGGTGTTCCTGAACTGCTAATCAACCCCCACTTCAAGAGGAAGTTCCCCTCATCGTTATGGCTGAAGGCAGGCATGGCTCGTGTGAACGGTGACATGCCACCCCATGAGGGTAGATTTGTAACACTTGTCGATGCTTCCGAAATGAGATTTAGCCCGTCACTGGACCACAATTGCCATCCGATTTCAGCAGCGAAGTTACATGTGCCACAAGCAGTTACTGTTCCTTTCGCGTTCATGTTGTAATCCGTACCGGTGTTCAAAATTGCTTGATTACCATCGTAACCGAGATTGAGCAAGGAACTGGTTGGTTCATAGGATGAATCAACGCTCAGGTCTACAAATGACTGAGTTACATTTATTCGAAACATCAGAACATCGTCAGATGGGTCTTGGTCCGTGAGGGTAAACGCGTAAACGATGGTATGAGTCCCTTCATCCCCTGATGGATTCCACGCATTTGGAGATTCAAAATCCACAGTTGTGCCTGGATATATTGTCGGCAGAGAAAAACTCCCTCGCTCATCGTAATTCGATTTACAACTGGTAGCATCGACTTCCCCTTCACATACATGCCACCAAAGTCCTCTACTGGCTATGGATTGCAAACCATCGTTGGTGATGGTCACGTTGAACTTGATGTTGTCCCATGACGAGCCCCATGAATCTTCAACCGGTGAATTGGTCGCTACCAATCCAAGGTCGCCACTTTCGCTCGCTGATGCACCTGGGAGCGAAATCAGTCCGGACAACGATGCCAAGAGAAGGATTAGAACAAAGCAGATACTACCGCTTTTGCGACCAGATTCACGAACAGCACGGCGCGACATTGACAGGTGCCTCACAGCGGGGCTTCAAAGACTCATCGCCCCCGAAGGGGGCATTGATGCGATAATTCGATGATTTGAACCGACTCCATGCGGCAACCTCTTCTATCGCCGAACGGTACGACGGACCATGCGCGGTGTAGAGGTTTGCTCTCTGGAAAGAGACAACAATGCCCTTACGGCGGTCATTGAATTTCTTTCTGCGTTTGCGCTGTTTCTCATGATTCTCACCGCATTTTTATCTCTTGCACAGCTCCAAATGGGTTCGAATGACCCTGATGTAGATCGTATCGACCGTGCCGCAGTACAAGGCATGGACCGCCTTACTTCGGATGGCGGGTGGTTTGTTCCGATGGGCCTCTCAGATTTAGATTTCAATAATTCCACCTCAGAATGGCACTTGTTAGATGCCGTCTCTCTTGACAACGGGCGTGTTCAAACTGGCCTTGTGAGTGGGGGCATTCTGGATGAACAACGCATCGCTGCGTTACGGAATGTGTCTGAAGAAAACATGGCCCTCGGGCTTGGTTTGGATGTTGAATACACGCTCTATCTCTCGATTTCTGTCATTGAATCCGAAAACGCTTCACGCATAGGCGTTGATTTGTTTACTGGAGGTACAGATCGTTCGACTGCAACTGCGTCTTCGTCAGCGAACCGCCAATTCTCTCAAAACGGAGAGATATTGCGGGTTATACTCGAAGTTCATCGAGGTGGGCAAAAAGACAACGACCTCTATTTGAGCGAAGTTATGCTGCGCCCTACATCCTTTGGCCCTGAATGGGTTGAAATCTATAATCCGAACGACTTCGCCCTATCTTTGCGAGGTTGGTCTCTCAATCACACCTCGACTGGTGGCGGAAATAACTTGCTTTTCCAGGAGGGTGTTATCTCGGGGCATTCAACCGTTTTGTTTACAGGTGATGCCACATCACAAACCAGTGGAAATGCATCCCAAGTCTTTGACTTGTCTCAAGAATCATTCCTCGGAGTGGGATCAATCAATTTGCTTAATGATGGTAACGGTGTTCTTTCTTTACGTTACACGCAACTTGACCAAGCCCGACCGTATGATGTTATGACCGTGGAATGGGGGGGTCAAAGCGAACTGTTCACCTCCTTGGGTCAATCTTTAGAGGTCACCTTCAATGGAACTCAGGCGTCATGGGCGGTGCAGACATCTCCGACTCCCGGGGCAATCTCAACTGTATGAGCATAGGCGCTCATTTGAACGCTAATCAGCGGATGCTTCATGAACCCAAAGCCGCTGGTGTGTAATGAATCCCATGCAGTCAACATCTAATTACACCCGTGACCGCTGCGTTACGGGTATTCACGGCTTGGATGAAATTCTTCGAGGCGGAATACCGCACGGTTCCACAGTTCTTGCTGCAGGTACCTGTGGCTCTGGCAAGACCACGTTGGCTATGGAGTTCCTCGTGAGGGGTGCGCTCGCCAAGTTCCCCGAATCATGCGCACACTTTACTGCAACAGAACCTTCGATTAAGTTACTTGAGAATATTCGTCAGTACGCCTTCTTTGACATGAAAATGGTTGACTCCGGAAAAATCAACGTTTTTGATATGGACGTGCTGTATTCATGGCTCGGCCTCGATAAAGCATCTTTCGACTTGGATGACGTTCACGCATTAATCAAAGCCATCATCAACATCGTCCACGAAATTGGTGCCACACGTTTGGTTATCGATTCAGTCACCACACTTTGTTACAAGATTAAGTCGGAGCAATTGATTCGTGACTTCCTCTTCACGCTCGGGAAGAAACTCGCTTCTTTGGGTTGCACGACCATTCTTATTTCCGAAATCACATCGGCGACTGAAAACGCTCATTGGTCTTCTTTTGGTGTTGAAGAAGCAATTGCAGATGGCATCATTGTCATGGGTGACGTTGAACGTATGGGCCATCTTCTGAGATTCCTACAAGTCGTGAAGATGCGAGGTACCTCTCACAGCCGTGCAAAGCATGCTATTGAGTTGACGCCCCTTGGCGTTATGCTAACTCCGATGCTCAAATGGGGTGCTCAACATGACAAAACCAACAAAGTAGGTGGATGATAATGTACACAAATCTCGTACTCGATGACCGCATTGCTGAACAACTTGCAGCGGATGTTAGTCTCAACAGTTCCATCCAAGTCCGATGCGGTAATTCCAACGCATTCAACGTCACAGCGAGTACTCTTATTCCTTTGATGCAGATGTTTGAAATGGGAGGCGTATACATTTGCGCCAGCGTCGGCGCTGCTGAACGAATTGAAGAATTCAAGGCTATTGGCCTAACAGATGAGGATATTTCTCGTATCCAATTCGTGGATTTGGTCTCCTCCGGAATTCTTGGAGGAACGGATGTTGCCTACACGAACATCCACTTCGTCGACAGTCCGATTATGCTTGAATCGGTACTTTTGCGAACATTGTATATTCTTCGAACGACGACCTCTGCTCGCAACTTCGTATTCTTGGACAGTGTGAATGCCCTCGCAATTTACAACGACGACCGGATGCTTGCAGAATACCTTCACACCTTCATCAACACTTTCAGGCAGAGGGAAGTTCTGTCTGTAATTCTCAATGTACCGGACCAAACCCCACCGCTTGTGTTGGCGAATCTTGATCTGTACTGTACCGATCTTATCGACCGAGGTCAAGTACTCATCAACTGAGGTTATTGTTATGGCAAGAAAAATAGAATTCGATCCAGAAGATGAAGAGTTCTTCGGCAAAGTAGGCTCATTTGGTGTCCCGAAGTTCGACAATGAAATGCACGGGGGAGTTCCTCGCGGATTCATGATGGTAGCCTTTACAGATACTGGTTCAGGCAGTGAATTATTCGCAAAACAGTTCACTTCTCCCGCTGAAGAGGCAGAAAACACCCTCTACATCTCGACCAATGAGGGCCAACAAGAAATTATTCGGATTTTCCAAAAGTACGACTGGCCGCTGGACATTAGCGTCCGTACCATTGGAGAAGAATACAACTCAACCGTCCTTGAAAGAGAGCTTCTCGCAAGCAGATATCGATTGGAAGGTTTCCGACTTGACGATATCCGCCGACTTGCCCAAACGCGTTTCGTTGATGACAACACGCAAGACTATCTTACCGAAGTCACCAACGAGGTCATGGCTCTAGGCCCTTATTTTAGAGCAGTTATTGACAGTCTTGATTTCTTCTTGCAACGTGAAGACCCAGCGCGAGTTATCGCTATGGTCCGTATGCTGCAAGCGCATGTACAATTAAATCGAGGGTTACTTCTCGTCTCCGTGTCAACCAACGGTCTTGATCCTACGGTCAAACAAGAACTCGCATCGATTGCTGATATGGTTCTCTCGTTCCAAGTTCGAACAATTGGTACGGACTTTGAAACCTCGATGATTGTATCTAAATTCCGAAACGCTCCTGAGAATCTCAAAATTCTCGTGTTCCGAGTAACCCCAGAAGAAGGAATCACTCCAGAGACCGTCGAACGTATCGCTTGAGGGCGTTTTTACGACCACTTTACGGGTTCTTTCCCAGTCTATTCAGGGCGACATATCCAAAGAGGTCGGGCGTGAGGAACCGTCATGGGCGACCGTTCAGCAACAGGTGGTTACGATCCTTCCGGCATCGATATCGATGCATGGGAACAACTCGAGTTACAACTCGAGGAAACAATTCCGAATTACGACCGAGTGAATCGGTTAATGACCTTCGGGCAAGACAAAAGATGGAGGCGCAATGTTCGAAACCACGCCTCTCCAGGAATGAAAATTCTCGAAGTCGGATGTGGTCCAGGATCTTTTGCCGAAGACCTTGTCGGACTCGATGTGACATGCCTCGATCCATCTGCAGAGATGCTCAAGGTAGCGAAAAATCGCGTCGATTCCGCTCGCGAGTCGCGCGGCGAGTCTCCCGCTCAATACGTCGAAGCTATTGCAGAATCAATCCCATTGGACGACAACACATTCGATATGGTGTTCTGCCTGTTTTCTTTCCGTGATTTCCAGGACAAAAAAAAGGGATTGAGTGAGATTTATCGCGTTCTAAAACCCGGCGGACGCTTGGTAATTTGCGATGCTGGAAAAGCCAATTGGTTCCATGGCCTTGGTGGCCGGATTTGGATGGCAACCGTAGTTCAATGGATTGCAAGGTACGTTACCAAGGAGAAAAACCATCCATGGAAAGGCCTTGCGAACACATACACTCAGTACGGTACGAACGGTTACTATCGCTCCATGATGAAGGATGTTGGATTCGATGACGTTCAGGGTCGACTTTTGCTTCCATTTATGATGTCAACACGCTTTAGGGCAACAAAACCAAAGATGGAATAAAGGGGTTCCTGCTTCGAAAACTCCATTCTTAACGCCCATTAGCCTCATAAACCTCTTTCCATTCGGCGGAACACTGGTGATTTACTTGGGTATGAAAGATGTCCTCCGAAAAATCAAAGAGGCTGAGCAGTCTGCTGAAAAGCGACTTTCTTCCGCTCAAACAGAGTCCAACAAAATCACTGCCGATGCCCGTCGTGAGGCTGCAGCACTTGTTACCGGCGCTACTGAAGATTCAGTAAGCGAAACTCAGGCTACGCTCGATGCAGCACGCTCGAAAGCAGGTAAAGAAGCAGATGCAGTCCTCAAAGATGGCGCATCGATCGTCGAAAATATCGAATCGTCTGCATCCAGTCGAAAAGAAAAAGCAGTCAAGAGTCTTCTTGATTCAGTAACTTCACAGTGAGGCGTTCCCAATGTTTGCTACTTCCGACATGTCCCGTCTCACAGTAGCGGCTCCTGTTGAAAAGTTAGAAGAAATTCTCCGTCTTTGCACTGACCTTTCGTGCGTCCATATCGAAGAGTATGGGCGATTCGAAGACGGCATTGGCGTCGGTTCTTCAATGAGTTCTGATGAAGCCAACGCCATCAGCAGCCTACTGGTCAAGGTACAAGCAGTCTCTTCAGCCGTACTGGCAGTTAATTCCGATGGGCCAATGTCTCACAAAGAAGCCTCCAAGATGATTGTTGGCTTTGAAGAGAAAATCACGGCAGCTCTCGAATACATCGATACCATCCGTGATGCTGAGGCCACGATTTCATCCTCTGAAGAGCAATTCCAAGTTTTGAATCGACTTGCTCCATTAGACATACCTCTCGAATTGATGGCAGGATACGAAGGTCTCGAAGTATTCGTAGGCGAAACTCGTCGTTTTTCGAAGGCAAAGGAAGTTTTTGCAGACATTCTTAGTGAGATTGAACTGCATGCTGCCGGCGGACTCGTTGCAGTTGCATGCCGCTCAGAACACTCCGCTGAAGTTCAAATCTGCATGGCAGAGTTGGGCTCGAAACCTGTCCAAATTCCTGCGGGAGAGGGCTCACCTGCTGAAAAATCAAAAAAACTCCTTTCAGAAATCGCTCTCCTTGAATCAAAAATCACCGACACACAGTCCGCACTTGATGCCTGGACACTTCGAAACGGTCGAAACCTAGTCGCTGCAAAAGAATACCTTAACCGTGAGGCTGCCGTCTTTACGGCGCCAACATTGGTTGCAGTCAGCAACCAAGCCTTTGCTCTAGATGGATGGGTCCCAACAGACCAAGCGAGCATGGTAGAGGCAGAATTGTCAAAGGTTGCATCTCACGTATCGGTTGAGGCGTACGAAGGTGGACATCACGATCACGGCGAACACGAAGATCACGGCTCTTCCGACCCCGAAGAACTCTTGATGCTCTCGAACTACCTGAACAAATCAAATCAGACTGTTTTCCAATTCTTCAACGCCATCGACTTGGATGAATCCGGTCTTATCGACTGTTATGAGTTCCAAACAGCACTCAAGAACGCCAATATTGCCAATCTCCCGCCTTGGGAAATGGGTAAACTCGTTGCAGCTGTTGACCTCGATGGTGATGGGAAAATCAATCTTCCAGAACTTGACATTACTTTGACTCGCATTCGTAATGCTCCTTCGCATGACGACGGAAGCCACGATGTCGAGCCTCCTATTGAATACACGAACAGTTCGACTTCTGAACCGTTTGAACTGATGGTTGACTTGGTGGGACGTCCAAAGTACGGTACTTTCGACCCAACAACACTCATCATGATGACTTTCCCATTCATCTACGGAATGATTTTGGGAGACTGGGGATATGGAATTGTTCTTCTCCTCTTGGCTGCCTGGCTCGGTAGCAAAGCATTTGCAGTTGACCCTATGGCGCAAAAAGGACTTACTATTCTTCGCTGGATGGGCGTCTGGTGTATCATTTGGGGGATTATATTTGCTGAAGGCTTTGGCTTCGTTTGGGATAAAACCGGACAAATGGGTGCCGATTCACCTTTCAATGGATTCTATGAATGGACCTATGCTAACGTCCATGTCCCATCGACTTTGGCGGACTTACTCAATCTCGGCGGACTCCACATGCCTTTCCACAGAGCAGAGGCAGGCCATGGATTGCAAGAATACGTTATACTCTCCATCTACCTTGGTGCGATTCACATCTTCATTGGTTACATGCTTGGGCTCATCAACGTCTACAAAGCACATGGAGCTGCAGCAGCGTACTTCGAAAAGGGCTCTTGGCTCCTCATCCTCATTGGAGGATTCATGCAGTGCCGAAACATGGTTTCCGGTTACAATGATCTGTTCGACTTCCAAATCTGGACGGTCATGCTGATTGTTGGCATCATCAGCCTTATCATCGGTTTGGCCATCTTCGAGAAGTTCGGATGGGCTGGTGGCCTTATCATGGGTCCTATCGAAACATTCGGTCTTCTCGCAAACACACTCTCTTATCTGCGCATCATGGCTGTCGGTGTTGCCGGCGTCAAAATCGCAGAAGTGTCCATCACCATGGGCTTCGAGCCTATGGTTGACGCATTCACAAGCGGTGGAATTTTTGGTATTCTTGTTGGACTGCTCTGCCTGGTCTTGTTCCTCTTCATTCAAGTTTTCGCTATAGCACTGGGAATCCTTTCCCCAACGATTCACGCTGCCCGTCTCCACTTTGTGGAATGGATGGGCAAATTCTACGACGGGTCCGGCCGTGCCTTTGCACCGCTCGGTGGCCGTAATCTCCATGTGGAGAATAAATCATAGTCCAACGGACAAAAAACGGAGGTAGTAAATATGAACGTAAATACCCTAAAAATGAGCCTAAGAACATTGATCCTTTTGGCAGCCATCACCATGGTTGCTCAAGGTGTCACAGCAGAATTGACCGAAAAAGAAACAGCAGAATTCACCCAATCCGACGGATCGGGCTACTCTGCTATCGGTGCTGGAATTGCCCTAGGACTTGCAGCAATTGGTGCAGGTCTTTCTCAAGCAGCCATTGGCAGCGCAGCTGTCGGCATGCTTGCTGAAGACGGAAGCAAATTCGGTGTTGCACTTATTTTCACTGCGTTGCCGGAATCCATCGTGATTCTCGGTGCTTTGCCACTTTTCCTGTGAGGGAGAAGGCATCTGTTCTGGGGAAACCCAGTAAGTGAAAAATTATAACAAAGAGGAATACATATGACGCTTGAAACACTCGCAAAGGATATCGCAAAATCTGCTGAGGCTGAAGCCTCGGCTATGGTCAAAGCAGCTAATGAGGAAGCAAAAGCAATACTTGCTGAAGCAAACTCGAAGTCTGACGCCATTCGCTCGGAAGCATCTACTCGTACTGAACGTGAAGCAAGTCAAATTGCCCGTGAAGTCGTTGCTAGCGCTCGCCAAGCGAACCAAAAAGAAATACTCGTTGCTCGACGTAAGGTTCTCGATGAGACCCTGCAATCGGCCAGCGATACACTTGGAAGCCCCAAACTCTCAGGACGAGCAAGTTTGCTCAAATCCTTGATAGCAAAAGCTGACAAGATTGGTGGCGATGACTACTCAATCCGTCCAGTCGAAATTGACCGTAAAGCACTCTCAGAACTTGCTGGGAAGCGAAAGGTTAGTGACGCCATAGACGGACTTGGTGGCTTTGTTCTCGAATCACCAGATGGTTCGGTATCGTACGACATGCGCTTTGATACGCTCCTTGAAGCTTCTTGGAACGCCCAACTCGCTGAAATTAATTCAATACTTTTTGACTGAGGGATGATGATGGTAATGCTTGGAAACACACCTTATGTTGCTGCCCGTGCTAAATCACGTCGGCAGAAACTTGCGGACCGTGCCAGGCTACGCCAACTTATCAGCCAATCACCCGAACAACTGACTGTTGCAGTCGGAGAAATCGGTTACCGTGCAGAAATTGACTTGTACGCAGGTCAAATGAAAGGCGGCGATTTGGTTGAAGCGGCATTAACCCACAATTTAGAGCATGAACTTGAGAAGATGCTTTCACTTTGCAACGGTAAAATCCGTGGTATTGTCGAGACATATACTTCGAGGTTCGAGTACTACAATGCAAAAGTGGTCCTACGATCTGTGGTCAACGAAGTTGAGTTGGAAAAAGTTGCTCATTCAATTCTTCCTGAATTAAATGACATCAACACCCCGTGGTTGAAAATTATCGAAAACGCAGATGATTTGCGTTCTGCAGTCGTTCAGATGCGTCGCAAATCCTTTGGTTCTGACTTGAACAACGTTTCCGAAGATGGTCGATTAAGTGACTATGAAGATGCTCTTGATCGTCATTATTTCAAGCACGCTTTGAAGTCTATTGAAGGAAAAGGCGCTGTTAATCGCTTCCTCAAGGAACTGATTGGTGCTGAAATCGATCACCGAAATCTCATGAATATACTGGAGGCTCAACATGTTGGTATCTCAACTGAAGATGTAGTGCCTTTGTTGATTCCAGGCGGACGATTAATTCCTACACGAGCATTCTCTTCGATTGCGGCTGGTGGCAGTGATGCTGCTATGGATCTACTACGTGGCTCAAACCGTTTTGATTTCCCAGCATTCGAAGCAGTCCTTTCACAATCGAAAGAAATGAACAGTCTTGACCCGGTCGTTACTTGGTTCAAAGAACGCGAACATAACATCATGAAGCGCATGAGCTATCTCCACCCAGTCTCTGCACTACCAGTTATTCATTATGTGGCCATGAAGGTCCAAGAAGTGAACGACTTACGCTTTATTGTCCGTGGTCGCTTGGCTGGCCTATCGAACGAAGTCATCGAGGCACACATACTGTGAGGTGAAATGAATGGATATCGCAATCGTAGGAACACCGGAATTCACCCTTGGGTTCCAACTTGCTGGTATTGACACCCTGTTTAACCCCGAAGGCGAAGAGGCAATGATCTCCGTCTTCAAATCTCTACTCAATTCAAAGAGCGTTGGGATTGTTGTGGTCGACTCCACAATCCTATCAACGCTGCCAGAGCGTCTTCGTGACCAACTCTCGGCATCCGTCTCTCCTACCGTTCTTGGCATCGGTACGGAAGAAGACACCACCTTGCGTGACACAATTCGCAAGGCAATAGGAGTCGACCTGTGGAAGTAAGATTCCAAACCAAATGGAGGAAATAAAAATGAGTAATGAAGGAGTAATTTACAGAATATCCGGGCCTGTTGTAACCGCAACTGGCATGAAAGCTGCAATGTACGACGTCGTTCGTGTTGGACACGAAGGACTGATGGGTGAAGTGATTGAACTGCACGGCGATAAGGCTGTTATCCAAGTGTACGAAGATACCTCTGGTATTCGCCCAGGTGAGCCAGTATTGAACACTCAAGAAACCCTATCCGTTTCACTCGGACCAGGTCTGTTGACTCAAATTTACGACGGTATCCAACGTCCTCTTCCTACCTTGGAAGAAGAAATGGGCGTTTTCATCACCCGTGGTGTTGACGCAGATGCATTCGATCTCGAAAAGATTTGGACCTTTGAACCTCAAGTCGCAGTTGGCGATTCTGTTGTCGGCGGTCAAGTTATTGGTCACGTCCAAGAAACTGAAACGATTGTTCACAAAATCATGGTTCCTCCAACCGCAAGTGGTAAAGTGAAGTCGATTGAATCTGGTGATTTCAATGTCACACAAACAGTTTGTGTTCTTGAAGACGGTACTGAAATGCAGATGATGCAAAAGTGGCCTGTCCGTACCCCTCGGCCTTTCCAACAGAAGTATGCACCAGAAACTCCCCTCATCACCGGAATGAGAATTCTTGATTTCTTGTTCCCACTTGCTAAGGGCGGTGCTGCAGGAATTCCTGGACCATTCGGTTCAGGAAAGACAGTTACGCAACAATCTCTCGCAAAGTATTCCGATGCACAACTCGTTGTTTACATCGGATGCGGTGAGCGTGGAAATGAAATGACCGAAGTGTTGGACGAATTCCCGCACTTGATTGACCCGAACACTGGCAAGCCTTTGATGGAACGAACCGTCATGATTGCAAACACCTCAAACATGCCTGTTGCTGCTCGTGAAGCATCTGTTTACACGGGGATTACCATTGCGGAATACTTCCGTGACATGGGCTATGACGTCGCTTTGATGGCAGACTCAACATCTCGCTGGGCTGAAGCAATGCGTGAAATCTCCTCCCGTTTGGAAGAAATGCCTGGTGAAGAAGGATACCCTGCGTACCTCTCGTCCCGAATCGCAGAATTCTACGAACGTGCTGGCCGTGTTGAAACTCTCAATGGTGATGACGGCTCTGTGACCGTTATCGGTGCTGTTTCACCACCTGGTGGGGACATCTCAGAACCTGTTTCCCAAGGAACACTTCGAATTGTCAAGGTTTTCTGGGGACTGGATGCTGGTCTTGCCCGTCAACGGCACTTCCCTGCAATCAACTGGCTTAACTCGTATTCTTTGTACCCACAAAGTCTCGACCAGTGGTTCCGAGATAACATCGCTCAAGACTTCCCTGAAATCCGAACTCAAATCAGCGGTCTCTTGCAGATTGAGTCTGAGTTGCAAGAAATTGTTCAACTTGTCGGATCCGATGCTCTACCAATCGATCAACAACTCACTCTTGAAGTCGCTCGAATGATTCGTGAATTCTTCTTGCAGCAAAACGGTTTCCACGACGTGGACGCTTACTGTGATATCCATTTGCAATACCAAATGGCCAAGGCAATCCTATCGTTCCAAGACGCAGCAAAGTCGGCAATGGCCGGTGGCGCAATTCTCGGAGACGTTGTTAACGTTCCAGCTCGTTCTGACCTCATGCGTGGTCGATTCGAGAAGGGATACATCGACATTATCGAAGAAATGGTCAAGAAGATGACCGACGAAATCGCCGATACGGTGGAGGAAAACTGAGGAGAGGAATATCATGACTGGAAAAGAATACCGAACCATTACTGACGTGAAAGGACCTCTGGTCTTTTTGAACAAAACTGAACCTGTTGCCTTTGGTGAAATCGTAACCCTACGACTCTCCAATGGAACCATCAAGAACGGGCAAGTTCTCGATACCTCTGACGATTTGGTTATCGTCCAAGTTTTCGAAGGAACTGCAAAGATTGACCGAGAATCCGGTGTCACATTCATGGGCGATGTTTTCAAACTCCCTGTGAGTACCGACCTGGTCGGTCGAATTCTCGATGGTGCTGGACGTCCTCGTGACGGCGGGCCTGAGATTGTTGCTGAAGAGAAGGCTGACATTATTGGTGCTGCTATCAACCCCTACAGCCGACAGAGTCCAAACGATTTCATCCAAACCGGTGTTTCTGCAATCGACCTTTGTACAAGTCTTGTCCGTGGACAGAAGCTTCCAATTTTCTCAGCGTCTGGTCTCCCTCACAACGACATTGCTCTGCAGATTGCTCGTCAAGCAAAACTCAAGGATTCTGATGAAGAATTTATTGTTGTGTTCTGTGCAATGGGAATTACCGCTGAAGAATACAATTTCTTCCGTTCCGATTTGGAGCGAACCGGTGCTCTTGAGAATGCGGTTTTGTTCGTTAACCTTGCTGACGACCCTGCTGTCGAGCGTATCATTACGCCTCGTCTCGCACTGACTGCTGCTGAATACCTCGCTTTCGAGAAGGATTACCACGTTCTGGTCATCTACACAGACATGACCAACTATTGTGACGCTCTGCGACAAATCGGTGCTGCTCGTGAAGAAGTTCCCGGACGACGTGGTTACCCAGGTTACATGTACACAGATTTGGCAATGCTCTACGAACGTGCTGGAATTATCAAGAACAAGAAGGGTTCAATCACTCAATTCCCGATTCTTACCATGCCTGGTGACGATATAACACACCCAATTCCTGACTTGTCCGGATACATTACTGAAGGACAAATCGTTATTTCACGTGAATTGCACCAACAAGGTATCTATCCGCCGATCAACGTTCTACCATCCCTCTCTCGATTGATGGGGTCATGTATTGGTGAGAAAACCACCCGTGAAGACCACAAATCGGTTTCTGACCAAATGTACGCTGCGTATGCACAAGGCCGTGAACTTCGTGGACTTGTCGCCATTGTCGGTGAAGATGCATTGAACGAGCGAGACAAGCAACTGCTTGATTTCTCTGGAGTTTTCGAAGACAAGTTCCTTCGCCAAACCCGTGATGAAGACCGTTCGATCGAAGAAACCCTCGACCTGTGCTGGAACCTCATGTCTGCAATCGACACAAAGTACCTGGTCCGTCTTGATCAGAAGTGGATTGACAAGTACCACCCAGACAACCGAGCTTGAACAACTTCGTCAAAACTGAAAAGGAGGTGAATGAACATGGCACTCGACATCAAACCAACCCGCAGTGAGTTGATTAAACTCAAAGGGCGAATTAAGCAAACCAGAAACGGTTACAAATTGTTGAAAATGAAGCGTGACGGTTTGTTCCACGAATTCCGTTCATTGCTCTCAGACATGATTGAAGCAAAGCGAGACTTGACCGCTACTTACCGTATGGCTAAGCAGCGTATCGACCTTGCAAACGCAATCGAGGGCGGTCTTGCTGTACGTGCGGCAGCTATTGCAAACACCGGTCATCCTGAAGTTGAAGTCGAGCGCCGCAACATTATGGGTGTCGTCGTTCCAAGCGTAAGCGGTACAAACCTCAAATCCACATTCAAAGAACGTGGTGTCGGATTTATTGGTTCATCACCTTACATCGACGAAGCGGGTGAGTCATTTGGCAACCTCATTGAAAAGATTGTCAAGGCATCAGAAATGGAAGCCACACTCAAGCGCCTCTTGCAAGAGATTGAAGCAACGAAGCGACGTGTCAACGCTTTGGAATACAAAGTCATTCCAGAATTGGAAGAAGCACGAGTGTTTATCCAACTTCGACTTGAAGAGATGGAACGTGAAGAAACCTTCCGTCTCAAGCGTTTCAAGAACAAGTGATTTTTTCTCTTGCCGAGCAGGCTGAGGGATTCCTTCAAAGGGGAAGCAGGATTACAAAGGGTTGAGGAGAAAGTATGCCAAGTGATACGGATGACTTGACTTCTAAAGATTCATCACTTGAATCGATGGTCAGTCACCGTAAAGATTGGAAACAACACGATCTTCTGGCAACTGTTTTACGTCGGTATTTCTACGTCGCTTCACACATGTCGGGTGGTTTTTTACCGACGTGGGTCGTTTCTCCAAAAGAAGGTAAAGACATCGATGAATCGCTTGCTGAAGCAAATAAATACTTCAAAAAACTCGGGTGGGCGGCTAAACTCTCACGTTCCGATGAATGGATTATTCAAATGATTCCACTACCCGAACGATCGTTCCCTTCTTCAAGTCTAACTCTCATCATGTGGTCGGTATCTGCACTCACGCTGACGCTTGCAGGTGCGTACTGGATGGAAGGCTCTCGGCCAGAAGGTGGCTGGTTTTTTGACTCGGTTTTTTGGGACGTACTGGTGGGGTATACCCTTCCTGTACTCGGGTCATTATTTCTTGCTTCACTCATCCAAAAGCGTACTGCGTCACATTTCAACCACCGTATTGGTCATATTACTCCTCTTCCCGAACCAACGATTTCGTTGTGGAGTCTAGGCTTATTTTCGCAAACTGCACTGATTTGGCCCTTTGGACTCTTCCTCATTCCTACATTGCCTCGAATGGATGCTCGACTTTGGGAAGATCGCAAGGTGTTGGGATGGGTTGCCATTTCAGTACCAGCTGCTCTCATTTCCTTTGGTCTTGCACTTTGGGGAATCGGCTTGTGGTTAACGCCTGATTATGTGGCGATTACCCAGGCGCAGAATGTACCACAGGGTCCTTTCCTCATCGAAATTCTGGGTCAGTGGCTGCTTGATGATTACCTCACTCGACTCATTTGGTCGCATCCGTTTGTCAAGGCCGGTGCTTTGCTCACTTTCTTTGGTTGGATTTCCTTACTCCCAATACCAACGTTCCCTGGTGGTCGAATCATGGTTGCTCGTTCTGGACATATGGAGGCTCGAAGCAGTTCGAATCAAATGTTTTTGTTCTTCCTCATTCTTGCCTTTGCTTGGATGTTCGAAGCGTTTAACGGTTTCACAATTTGGATTCTTGTTCTGACGCTCATTCTGCCTTTGCTGCTCTTCATGGGCGCAGACCGTACTTCTCCTGTTCTTCTTAATGAACCGAAAGGTCTCGATTTGTCGGCCATGAAAAACATTGGAATCGTGATGCTTGTGGCGATCTTGTTTGCTCTTCCGAGTCAAGTTCCGTTTGAAAGAGACGACGACTGGAATGCTGATGTCGTGTTTGACATGAACGCTCTTTTCGGCGCTGAAAAGGTGGATGAGCGTTGGAACGCTAAGATTTCACTAAACGTTGTCAATCCGTCATCAGTGAATAGGGATTGGGCGGTGGATTACGACCAGTTCGCAGAAGGGCTTGAAAACTGGGCAAAGGTATGGGAATGCGATGGAGAAGATGATTTGACTATCAATGGTTTTGGATGTGGAAGTGTTTTACCTCCTCGTACTCAAACAACCGTTGTCCTCAACTTGACGTGGACTGATTTGGAGCATTCACCCTCACTTACAAACTTCTCGCTCCTTACGTTAGCAGACGATGAATACGACAGCCATCCCGTCTCTGTCCATCCTGACCTCTTGATTTATCCCGACTCACCATGGGAAATGGTGCTTTCAGAAGGTGAACTTAAGCGCTGTATTTCACTTGTTTCGTTCTCCGATGAACAACTTAACGTGAGTTTTCCTTATGCTGACCAGTCGTTGGACATACAATCGCGTTTACAATGGATTGAAGGTCAAAATAACCTTGAAGCCCAATACGATTCAGCCCCTGAACATCTCTGTTTGAGAGGCTTAGACCCGGTTGTTCTTCGAACATCCGAACTGAATACTATTCAATTGAACAACGAAACATTTGATGGTGGAATGCCAGAACTGCCATTGATTGCAGTAGTGCCTTCTCATGGATGGAACATCACCAGTGGTGCAGAACTTGGCTGGGGCTTTGAACTCAATTCCAGTGGTATTCTCAGTTCCGTCGATGCCCTCTGCCCACTGAATCCTGCTCTTTCAATCCCTTCAACGCCGACTGAAGGGGAATGGATTTGGGATTTGGATGTTAGGAAAATCTCGAACATCCCGGCTGTTCAAGACGTGAATCAGTCGCTTTCTGTACGTATGTCTGACGGTGCCAGCATGCATGTTTGTTCTCCTCAATTATCGGTGGAGGCCAAATTCAACTTTACAGTCGAAGAAGGGCCAGAATTGATTTTCCAAAGATACAACACCTCTCATCGGATGTGGTCGAACATGTGGATGGCAGCCTACAACGGTACTCTTTTACAATCCGAAGGTGCGAACTTTTCATTCTATAGTTCGAGTAACCAAAGCATACCTATTCAGATTAATTACCAAGGTAACGGCGAACAATGGACGACCGTACGCTCAGTAAGTTCTCTTTCCAACGGTTGGAACTCGTTTGAGTTCGCACCGTCTGATTCTACTCTTTCGACGCTTTGGTTTGAACATCAAGATGAGTCAATTGTTATTCATCTCGCGAGTTACGTCTGAGGTCTTGCCATGCGAATCGCAATTCTAGGGTCAGGTTCGCTTGGCTCACTTTACGCAGCGCTGCTCTCACGTGTCGAAAGCATCGAATTGTTTGTCCATGGACGAGGAACGCATGGTGCCCATATGGCAGCGGATGGCCTTCGCCTCGAAGGTGAATCTGAAGATTTTATCTCGAATGCAGATGCCTTTTTTTCGCTCGACGAAGTAGGTCTACCACCCGTTGCAATAGGCACCATCGACTATGTATTTCTCACTGGAAAGGCAGAGCAGACACCATTTCTAGCGTCTCTTGCACGACAACTGCTCACGGCAGATGGCTATGCTTTGTGTTTGAGTAATGGCTTAGGTCACGCTGAGAAATGTCAAGATTCGCTTGGGCCTCACCGTGTATTTGCGGCGACTTCAACCCACGGAGCTTGGAGACCAACTGCTGGAACTGTTCACTGGGCAGGAAAGGGGGAAACGGTGATTGGATCGCTTCCTGGCGGCCCTGGGCAAGCAGAAGCTCAACCGCTTCTGGATGCTCTCGAGCGAGCGGGCCTGTCTCCGATGTGGTCCTCTGATGGTGTTGCCTCAGTTTGGCGGAAGGTTTTACTCAATATTGCAATCAACCCAATTGCTGCGTTAGCCGGAGTCGAAAACGGTGAATTACTACGACCAGACCTTTTCTCGTCGGCTTTTTCGACCATGCTTGAGGGAGCTTCAGTCGCTCGCCAAGAACGAGTAGCACTTCCATCAGACGCTGAATTAGAGGAGCAACTCCGGCAAGTTCTTTTGGCAACTTCCACCAACATGTGCAGTATGTTGCAGGATCTGCGTAACGGTCGCAAGACAGAGATTTCTGTATTGAATCAAGCCATCGTTGAACGAGGCGAGCGAGTTGGTCTAGCAACCCCGCTCAATCAAATGTTGGTGGCTATGATTACTGCTCTTCACGCCCAATGAGGTCTGTGTTGAAGTGAAGTCCGCGGTTCTCCTTTCGTGCAAGAGAGTCTTCGGTTACCAATTGTCCAACGAGAATAAGGTTTCGTAATTCGACTATTTCTCGTGATGGCAAGGCACTTCTCCAAATAAAATCAACTTCTTTTGATAGCAATTGCAACCGGCGCTTAGCCCTGTGAAGTCTGTTAAATCTTCGAACGATGCCTACTTCTCTGGACATCGTATTGGTCAAAGCCTCTCTATCGTTGGCCACTGATACGTGTTCAGTAAGATCTTCAAGACCATCCGCACGCCATTCTGGTAACGGGGTATCGCTGCTTTCTGGTTCGGAGTCAATGATGTGATTCGCCGCTCTAGCTGCGTAAACAACTGCTTCAAGAAGGCTGTTTGATGCTAACCGGTTTGCACCATGCATTCCCGTGCATGCGACTTCGCCAATTGCATACAATGAGGGTAATGGATTTCCAGTCTCTCTGCTGCAAGGGCGCCCGTATTCATCAACAGCAAGTCCTCCAACGATGTAATGCGCCGCTGGAGATACCGGCAAGGGATCTCTTCCCAATTTCAAACCATGTCGATTGAGGCGTTTCTGAATCGTAGGAAAATGATCGGCTAAATGTTCTTGATTCATGTGGGATGTAACAAGGAAGACGTGATTTTTCCCCGTTTCCTTCAGCCGTTGGTCGATCGCTCGAGCTACAATGTCTCGAGTTGCCATTGAGCCCAAAGGCGAGTGGTTGAGCGTGAAAGAGTAAGAGTGGGGCAAAAGTGGTGCAGTCACATCGTTTGTTGATTCAACATCCGATTGCCATGATTGCAACCCCTCCTCATCCAAAATGACGCCGCCTTCGCCTCGAACTGCTTCAGTGATGAGGAAAGGTCGGTCCGATTGAATGGCTAACGCCGTCGGGTGGAATTGAATGAACGCCATATCTTTGACCGCAGCTCCTGCTCGGTAAGCCATTGCTAAGCCGTCTCCCGTGGCGACCGGAGGGTTGGTTGTTTGTGACCAGAGTTGCCCGACTCCACCGGTGGCGAGCATCAGTACATCTGCCGGCTCAGTAAATACAGAGTTCCGTTCTTGATCTAAGCACCATACGCCTGCAATTCCCTTTTCTGGGTTCTGATGTTCCCGTTGAATTAAGTCCATGGCTAATGTATTTGGTTTGAGAGTGATGTTGCGGTGAGAACTTGCTGCATCGTTCAATGCTCGCTCAATTTCCTTTCCAGTCGCATCTTTGGCATGGAGGATTCTACGTTCTGAATGCCCTCCTTCCTTTGCATAGTGGAACTCCCCGTTTTCATCGGTTTCAAACCGTACTCCGATGTTGAGCAAGTCATGGATACGTTCACCAGATTCTTCGATGACTTTTCGAACGATGCGTTCGTCACACAAGCCGTCTCCACTGGCAAGCGTGTCTTGAATGTGAGACTCTAAGCCTATGCCATCGGTTTTGTCGAGAATGGCTGCGATTCCACCTTGGGCCCAGTTGGTCGATGAATCGATGGGTCGTTGTTTGGTTACCACGGTCACTGAATGTTCCGCGTCGGCCAACCGTAAAGCCGCAAACAGTCCAGCAATACCACTTCCGATGATGACTATCTTCGCCATATTTAGCCCTCCTTGGTGTGGGGTGTATGCTGCCACATTTCACCCCATCGGCAGCGAAACGGCTATGTCCAGTCCTCTTCTACAGGTACTATGGCGAGTATCCGTGACATCATCGGTATCCTCTTTGGGACCTCGCTGGTTGGTTTTTCGATAGGGAATGCCGGAATGGGTAAAATGGCACCTTATCTCATCGAAGGCGCCCCTGATTCGAAAATGGTCATTACTCGTATGTTCGAACCGCATTGTGCAATTCCTACGATTGAGGCAGAGATTGCGAACGGTGATGAATCGTATTGTCTTCAGGCTACGGGAATGTGGGATGGCATCGATATTCTGTTTCTCTGCCTCGGTTTGTTCGTCTTGCTTTATGGCCGTGTTGGATTCACCCGAGTTGGCCGCCGTAGCCAGCGTAGTTATCACCTCTTTTTCGCTTCGGGAGCCGTGCTCTTCAGCATCGCAATCCTCGATCGTCTCAACTTTCTCCCCAGTGCTGCTAGTTCCGTTGGAATTGCTGAGTTAATTCCGTTTGCAGTTTCGCCTTTCATTGTCCAATGCATTATCGCCGTCATTGGCGCAATACTCATGGCAGGTCCAAAGTATTGGGAAGCAGAGGGTATTGAACAGGCTCGTACTCGTTTGACAAAGAGAAGAGACTTGGCAGACACTTTTCGGGGAACTTTTGGCTCAGTCAAAATGTCGCTTGGCTCTCGAAGCGGAACCACAAATCGAATCGCTCGTTCGAACTTACTGAAGAAAGATTCACAACTTCACATGCGGCGTACGACTTCAAAAAGTATCAAAGTACTTGCAACCTGCCCATATTGTAAGGGTGGCGGTTGCAGCAAGTGTGGCCAAACCGGAACACTGTGATTCTTTTTATCACCTTTTTTGATGCTCCAAACGATCCCTTCGGCTGCTTACGAACCGTAGTCAAAAGCGCGTGACTGCCCCTTCATCACTCGCATTGTTTAAGACCTGTGGGGAATGGGTGTCGCGGATAAGGTCGAGGCAACATACTTCGATTGGAGGGATAGGGATGTATCTTCAAGCACTGGAAATTTCAAACTTCAAATCGTTCAAAGGTGAAATTACCGTCCCACTTGACCGAGGGTTCACAGCAATCACCGGGCCGAACGGTTCTGGTAAATCGAATTGTGGCGATGCCATTCAATTCGTTCTTGGTCCACGAAGCAATAAGGTGATTCGAGCTCAAAACGCCAAGGATCTTATTTTCAATGGCGGTAAAAACTCCAAACCCGCTCGATCGTGTGAAGTCACACTCGTTTTTGCGAACCCAATGCTCACAAACGGACGTCGTAGACTACCCATCGAACAAGACGAAGTTCGAATGACACGTGCCGTGCGCCTTACCAAGGCGAACAACATTGTAACCAACTACTTACTTGATGGAGAGGAGAGCAGCCAAAAAACATTCCACAGATTACTTGGTGCCGCAAATGCACGTCCAGACGGTTACAATATTGTTTTGCAAGGTGACGTTACTAAACTCGCCAAAATGACTGCAAAAGAGCGCCGTAAGGTCTTGGATGGCGTCGCTGGCGTCACTTCATATGATGATGAAATACGAAAGGCAGAACGGCAAAAGGAAATGGTCGAGGGCTATATCGAACGCATTGGGCTCCTGGAGGAAGAACAAAAAGTCCGACTACGAGATTTGACCAAGGAAAAGAACCTCGCACTCAAGGTCCAAGACCTTGTTAAGGAACTTCAAACCGCTCGTATCGTATCTGCACAATCCAAGTTAGCAAGTCAGATTTCTGAACGCACCTACATGGTTGAGGAACGTTCTCGTATTGAGGCCGAAGCTGCACAGATGGAAGCAGACGTGAAGCAAGGCGCCCAAGTTTTACTCGGATTGGAAGACCAAATCGGGGTATTGCAGAAGCAAATTGAGGACCTCATGGGAGGAGACTCGAACGGTTTGCTTGCCGCAATTAGCCAACTTCAGATTCGAATAGCCACCAGTGGTGACCGAATTGATGAGGCTGAAGAAAAGGATATCGAGGACAAAATAGAATTGGTGGAATTAGCAGAATCCCTGCAAACAGCAATTGATTCACTTGAAGAATTCAAGCTTGGTTTAGCGAATGCCCGAATTGATTTAGAAGAATCTGAGAAGGCACTTATCGAAGCCAAGAAAGAAGAATCTGAGGTGCAAGTGTTGCTTGAATCATCCGGTACGGCAAACGCTGAACTCTCGCGTGCTCTCTCGAAAGCGATTGTAGACACTGAAGCAGCTGCTGCTGCCCTTAACACCGCTCAAGAGGAAGTAAATCGAGTCGCAACTCAAGCAGAGATGTTGGATGAGCAAATCTCAACCGCCCAAGAAGCCGCGGAAACCGCTCGCCTTGCTTTAGGCGAATCCCAACTCACAGGTGAAGAACTCGGTGCTAACGCACCGGACCAGAATCGAAAACAACTCGCTGAAGAATTATTCACAGCACAACGCTCAGAAGTGAAACTGGCTGAAGAATCCCAATCGATTGAAAATCGATTGCGAGATACAGAGCGTCGACTCAACACTGCTAGGAACGAATTGGAAAACAAGAGTGGAGCCAAGGGAATGGCTGGTGGCGCTGCTGCCATTATTGCTGCACGTGACCGTGGAGAATTACGCGGCGTGATTGGTACGGTGGCAGAACTGTGTCAGCCTAGAGATCCTGCTCATACCGATGCCCTTGCTACAGCCGTCGGCGGCGGCATGACGTCCGTTGTCGTGGACAGCGATGAAGATGCAGCACGGGCTATCCAATGGTTGTCGCAAAACAAGGCAGGCCGTGCCACATTCTTGCCGTTAAACAAACTCACTCAATCGCGTGCTGCGGGTAAGGCGCTGATGGTTTCTCGTAAACCAGGTGTCGTCGGGTTTGCCAGTGAGTTATTGGACTATGACCCACGAATAGATGTCGCCGTACGCTTCGTACTTCGCAATACCTTGATTGTCGATAGTATGTCGACAGCCCGTGCAAACATGGGCGGTGTTCGCTTGGTCACTCTGCGTGGCGATGTGACCGAAGCCGGTGGTGCAATGGTTGGTGGTTCAAAGAGAAGGTCAATGGTTGCTTTCGGTGGAAACATACAGGGCGCCAGTGAAGTCGAGGCCCTATCCGCTGACGTGGAACGGTACCGTCTCATGGCAGACACCGTTAATGGCGCACTTGCTGATGCACGTCGAACACAATCTGAACTCCGCAGCAAAATCAATGCCCTTACCGATGGCGAGCATGCAGTTCGCTTCCAAGAATGGCGAGCGGAACATAAGCAAGTGAAAGCCAATCACATTTCTGCATTGGGCAATGTTGCTGGACTCGAGAAGCGACTCGGTGAACTACGCCTCGAAGGCTCAGGTAAACTGCGTGAACTTGATGGAGCGCAACAACATCTTGCTTCCATGAACGAAGTTCGTACTGAAGCTCAAAACCAACTGGAAGAAGCGAGTCCAGTCCATCTTAAAGATCGTTTACATGCTGCAAAGGTAAAGCGTATTGAGGCCGAAAGTACGAAGGCTCAAGCTCAAATTTCACTGAATGGCGATGCGAACCATCAATCACTATTGGAAAAGCGAGTTGATGAAATCCAAAAACGAATTCACTTGCTCAATGAGAATGCAATCACTCGCAGTGAGCGAATTGACACCCTCCAAGCAGGCGTTGCATCCGACTCTATAGAGCTCAGAGCGAAAGAGGAGGAACGCTCTCAATACCTTGAAGAGAATCAAGGCCTTGAAGATGAACGACTGGAACTCATCGAAGAGCGCACCAGCCTTCAAGTTAAACTCCAACAAAAGGCACTTGACGCACGCTCTCGGCGTGGAATGGTCGAAGAAATGGGGCGAGCACTCAACCTCAAAGACGACTCGATTCGAGAAACCCAACTCGAGATGTCTCAGAGCAACATCGAACCTGCGGCTGAAGGCGTATCTCTGCCAAGCGTAGGGGATGCAGAACGAAATGAACGCACGCTTCAACGCCGACTTGACTCCCATGGCCCTGTTAACATGCTCGCAATTGAGCAGTTCGATGCTTGTGAAGCAAGGCTGGCTGAAATGAAGGGTGATTTCAAGGTCTTACAACATCGCCGCAAGCACCTCATTGACGTCACAGAAAAACTCGAAGAACAACGCAAGGAACGTTTGGTCAAGGTTTTGGAAAAGGTCAACGAGAACTTCAAAGTCGCTTACAAGTCATTGAGCGATGGAGGGCGTGGAGAATTATTCCTCGAAAATGAGGATGAACCGTTCAAAGGGGGGCTCGAATTGTGGGCTCAACCTCGTGGAAAGTCAGCCAAGGTCACTCGGCATCAGTTGTCCGGTGGAGAGCAATCCATGGCAGCATTGGCGCTTATCTTTGCCATTCAAGATTACGACCCAAGTCCGTTCTACTACTTCGATGAAGTTGACCAGAATCTTGATGGTTACAACGCAGAGCGTATTGCATTGATGTGTCGAGAACGCAGTAAGCGTGCACAATTCATTATGGTCACATTGCGCAAGGTTTCGCTCCGACTTGCTGACCATCACATCGGAATCACGCACGGTGGAGACGGATGCAGCCGTCGTATCGTTGACTTTGACCGCGAAAAGGCGATTGCTCTGGGCGAGAAAGCTCTTGCCGAGGCAGAAAAAGACAACGACAAAAATCACTCGCGAATTGAAGAAGCATCTGCTGCGTCTCATGAAATGCCAATTGTTCCCGAACCTTTAGCAACACCGACGAGCCTTGGTGGACTGCTCAATCACATGCCTGATGTCCATCCTGAAGTTGTTGCTCCTTCCGGACTTGAGGCACTCACAGAACGGACGGTTGAGATGACCGAAGACATCGAAGAATATGCAGAGGTCGCTCTTGCAGTAAAAGCCGCTGAAGCAGAAGAACAGGAAACAGCCGAACCGGCTGACATCGAAGAAGAAACAGTTTGAGGTGAGCGAATGAGTGAGCAACAATCTGGATTGGACAAATGGTTCCTGCGTCAGGACGTTATTGACCAATTGCTCGCTTCAGGTGAGGAATCGCAAGAAGCGGCTCTTTTTGGAGACAAAATTATGGCGATTGCTGAGCGTGAAGAAGCAGAACACCAAACGCTTGTTGATCCGTTTGACCGCTCCGTCGCTCTCGTACTTTCTTTGGTTCGGGACGAAGGACTCGATGCCTGGAACATCGACTTGTCGAGTTTCCTCAAAGTGTTCACAAACCGTGTAAAATCCGACGCAGCCACTCTTGACCTTCCTGCCTGTGGCCGCCTCATACGCATGTCTTGGGAAGTTCTTCACCACCAAGCTGAAGATTTGTTTGAGCGAGTACAATACAACGAGGCTGAAGACGACTGGGATGACGGGCTGGGCTTTGGATGGGAAGCAGATTACAACGACGAGGATTTCTTTTTCACCAATTCCGTTCTTCAGGGTACTGCGGACGAGTTCCTCCCTGAGTTATTGGAAAACAGGGTTCGACGTGATGAAGGGCGCCCAGTTACTTTGGTCGAACTACTTTCAGCGTTCAAGGATGCTTCTGATGATGCCGAATCACTTCGTTTGCGAGAGGAAAACAGACTTGCTCATGAGGCGGAATTGAAGGAGTACCTCTCGGATGTCGGTGGGCGTATGCACAACGAAGACCTTGAGGGCGATATCAAACGCTGCTGGCAAGCATTGAGAGCTTCTTGTCTAACATCCGAATCTGCGAAAGTTCCAGTTCTGGTGGTGATGGAATCGCTGAAACCAATTCTCGAACAAACGTTTGGTTCTGTTCCAGAGGGCTACGATGATGAAGCCAAAGTCGCTTCATTTATCGCAGGTCTTTTCCTCACTCATCGCGGTTTTGCTTCGATCACCCAAGACAGCGTTCCAGATGGCGTCATTTACTTGGAAGATGCATGGCCTCAAATCGATACTTTTGAGGAAATCAGTCAATTGATTGAAGACCAACAAAACGCTGAAAACCAACGCATTCAGGAGCAAGACACTGGTTCAGTTCGGCATGCGAAGTTACGGGCAGAAAAAGCACGTTTGGCCGAAGAAGAATCAGCTCGTGAGCAAGAAAGAGCACTGGCTAAGCAACAAAAAGAACAAACAGCCGTCGAGATGAATGAGCCGATTGGAGTTGAAGAACAGTCGTACAATGACCATGAATGGTTGGTTGAATGAAGGTGAAGGAAATGACAGAAGTGCCGATTGATACTTTGCTCGAAGCCACACTTTTTGGTGCAGGTCGGTCGATGAGCGTATCTGAATTATCCACGGCTCTCGGTTACGATGAAGATGAGATGCTTGATTCACTCTATTCGCTTCGTTCAACATTGAAGCGACGCCGTGGAGGTGCCTTACAGGTTGCAGAGGTTGGAAACCGATGGGCCATTGAAGTTAAGCCCGATATTGCGAGTCATTTGCCGAAAGAAACCAAAACTGAAATTCCACAAAAATTGCTGAAAGCAGCAGCACTCATCGCTTACCATCAGCCAATACCCCAATCACGACTGGTTGAACTACTCGGCCAGAAAGCCTACGATTATGTTCGCGAACTCGCCCAATTGGGTATGGTTGACCGTCGTAAAGATGGCAATACTCGCCGACTTTCAACAACCCGTCGTTTCTCGGAAACATTTGGTTGCCCTTACACCGACCGAAAGAAGGTCAAGCAATGGTTCAGAGAGCAAGTGAAGACAACGGGTATGTTCGATGGAATGGAAGATGCTGCAGTGTTGAAGGAAGAGTCAGAGATGGACGGGCTCATTCAATCCACTCTTCCGCTTGGAGAAGAAGAGTGAATCACTCGTTTCGCAATGTTTCAAGCAATTCCCCGACAAGTGTTTGTGTCTTGGGCCCCGTTGCTTCTTGAAGTCGTGCAGCGACAATTTCGATTTCGTCGCCCACGGCACCGGCAGATACAGCCATGTTCCGTGCATGTAACTTCATGTGACCTGCTTGAATGCCTTTGGTTGACAATGCTCTCAAAGCTCCAAGGTTTTGCGATAAACCCGCAGCAGCGATGATTCCAGCCAATTCCTGGGCCGATTCGACTCCAAGTATGGCGAGGTTTGCTTGTGCTACAGGATGTACCTTAGAGGCTCCTCCAACGATACCTACAGCCATTGGTGTCTCAATGGTGCCAACCAGGTTTCCATTGACGTCTTTATTCCATGAGGTCATCGAACCGTATGTTCCGTTGCTGTATGCTGCCCAAGCATGGCAACCAGCCTCGATCGCTCGCCAGTCTTGACCGCATGCCACGCCAACACTGCTGATTGCGTTCATGACGCCTTTGTTGTGGGTTGCAGCCCGAAAAGGGTCGGCCATGGCGAAGTGCTGGGCCTCGAGGATGCCTTCGATTACAGTGACGCCATTCTCATGCGTTCCATCTTCTGAGATCTCTTCTGGAGTGAATACGGCTTGAACGCGTGCTAATCGGTGTGCTGCGAGGTTCGAAAGAATGCGCAGGTGAACTCGTCCACCAGTGATTTGCTCGATACGAGGAGCGATTAGTTCAGCCATGGTATTCACTGCATTAGCGCCCATTGCGTCTCTGCAATCCACAATGATATGTGCAATCAGCATCGGCCCGCTGATCGTGTCTAAGAGTCGTGTTTCAATGCGCTTGCAACCACCTCCAAGTCGTATCATCGTTGATGGGAGGCTGTTGCACAACGCCATGAGTTCATCTGAGGCTGTCAAGATGTCTTGCTCAGCCTTTCTCCAATCTTGGCAATCCAAGACTTGGAGTTGTGCAATCATCATTGGTGCATCGGAATTGGTGCTGAATCCACCGTTTTTCAAACAACGTTTCGCCATGTTCGATGCTGCAGCGACAACACTGGATTCTTCGAGGCAGAAGGGAATGAGGTAATGCTTTCCGTCAATGACGAAGTTTGTTGCAATGCCAACCGGTAGCGACATGGTGCCAATAACGTTCTCAATCATGCGGTCAGCAGAATCTTCACTGAGTGCGCCGCAGGCTTCCAGTGCATCGGTTTGTTCCTGTGTGAGGTTCGCCATTTTGGCGACGATTGCCCGACGTTCAGCGACGCTGTGTCTGAAAAAACCACTCAAACGACTGTTCTCAACTGCCATATGGTCACGACCAGTTCTCTCCACGGGCCCTTACCCCATCAAGCAATCGGCAAGACTCGGTTCAACCGTTGGTTTTCTCTTCCTTCGATTCCGGCACGAACATTACTCTCCATTAACGGTTTTAACGGGTCAATTAACGCGTTAACAAGGCGTTACCAATCTGTTAATCCACTCCCTTGAGCGTAATCGGCCACACTGTTAACGCATCCTAACAGGTCTGATGCACCCCTTGTGAGGCTCAAACATGAAATACCCAAAGAGGGTTGGCTCCTTCATGCGAATTGTTGGCAAAGAAATGGCACTCCCCCCTATGGACGCCAATCCATTCTCGACTTTACCTTTGGAAGCGAGCGACTCAAACCTTCTTGTCGGGCGTAACCACATGTTGACAATCCTCTCACAGTACATGAAATTCCGCTCACCTCGTCGTATTTTGTTGATGGGGGAACACGGTTCGGGGCGAACCTCCTTGCTTCGCTGTGCCTCGAAAACGGCTCCGCTTTCGATTTACATAGACCATATTTCCCATTCTCAAGCAGGTCTGAATTTGTTGAAAGAAATGTACACTCATTTTGTACATACGAATCCTCCAGAGAACCGAAATGAGCTCATCGGCCAAATTTTGGCTGCAACGCAGGACTTCTCCGGGTCGTTACCTTTGATTGTGCTCGACGCATCCACCGTTGATATTTCTGCTCTAAACGTCGCCTTGCGAGATACGCTTCCGCTCCTGGAGCGACTTCAAGCAGTTATCGTTGTGGTCTTGGAAACGAAAGATAAGAACATGCTACCCGCATCTATTCTGCAACGGCTCGAACAAATGAACCCGTTGCCTAACTTGACGGCGGAAGAAATTCAATTGCTTGTTGAGAAGCGTATTGAAAAGTCCACCAGTCAATCGTTTTCATTTGCGATTGAAGACGCAGAACATTTGCTGGAACAGACCGGTGGACTTCCTGCTGAAGTGATTCGGGTCATGCGTGATGCTATTGACAGTGCTAAAATGTCCCAATTCACCTACGTAGAGCCGAAATATGACCAAAAAACACCGGTTTCAGAACCTCAGTTTACTCCGCCGCCAGTTGAGCCACAAATTCATTCTACCTTCGAATCTATGTTTGTTGCTGAAGAAGAATCATTTCCGGAACCATTAGACGAGTCAAATGAAGAATCTTCGTTCCAGACGTTGGAGGAGGTTCAAGATGCCAAAATCATGGAGAGTCTCGAAGATGTGAACAATATTTTTGATTTGAATCTCGCCCAGCTCACCGAAGATCAAGAAAATCAGGAAGCATTGAAGGATTTGGAAGCTGTTGATAATTACCGTGACGGTCACCCAGCAACACCGCCGAAAGCAAAACCTGAACCGATGCAGAGGCCTCCACTTGACCCCATCGCAACCAAAGGTATGACGGGTTTATTCGCTCGAAACCGTGCCTTTACCGACCAATCGTATGCTGAAATTTCCGATGCTGCGGCTCCAGCGGAAGAATTGGTTGATTCGGCCGAGGGTGCCGAACTGTGGGAAGACCCTTCACTCAGGCCTCCAGAGCCTATGGAGGAAGTGATTTCTGAGGACGATTCTGCTTTCCTGCTTCACGATGAAGTCGGCTTCTTTGAACACGAAGATTTGGAACATCCGCCAATCGACGAGTTATTTGAGTCTGCACCGGCGTATGTCGAACCATCTGAACAACCTCTTCAGGCCCCAAATGGATTGTTGAGTGAACTTGCAGGAATGGTTCCTGTCATGAAGGCATTGCAACTTGCTCTCCAGCCTTCGAACGGACCCGAAACTGTAGTAAATCGACGGAAATTGGTTGAAGCCTTGGAAGCTTTACAGCGCAAACCAACAGGGAAAAAGCAAGACTATGCATTGGACACCTCTCTTTTGTCGACGCTCACCAGCCATGAGATGGTCGTTATTTCAATTGCCAATGACCGCCGTTATTCACCGTCTGATGAAGAAATACGAACGCAATTAAGCATCAAGCGGGCTCGTCTCTCTCAAATTAGCAATCGTCTTCTCAAAGGCGGCATATTGAGCGTTCGAACCATTGGTCGAAACAGATACTACGAATTGACGCAGGCTGCTCGGGCCCAATTGATTGCTTGGAAGGTACTCGGAGGTGATGTCTGATGTCGTGGTCGATCACATGGTCCTGGCAAGCACCTCAACGCATTGCAGCCCTCGCTCCAGTTGAAGGTGGCATGGTGGTCAGCAGTGGATTGGATTTGTTCATGATAGAAGCCGATGGTTCGGTCCGATGGAAGGTAGAATTGCCGTTCAAAGCCCATTGTGCTCAAGCCAACAATGGCGTTCTTGGAATCTTAGCAGCGCATGGATTCTATGTTCTTTCGACATCGGATGGTTCTTTGCTCCATGAAGGCCGTTCGACTCCAGGTGGGTTTGCTGAACTTCTAGCACGTCCTGGAGGCGGTTGGATCCTGTCTGGGCGTGAAGGGCACCTGCATTTGTTTACACACGAAGGAACAGGCCTTCGTAGGCTCGATAGCGGTAAAGTTCGTCGTTTGCTCGGCTGGCTTGACCGTGAACACATGATGTGGCAAGACGCAGAAGGCAAACTTTGGTGCGCTCGCCTAGCTCAAAGCGATCAGAAAAGAGTTCTCGAAGATCGAGTATGGAGTTGGGTTACTCCACTCATGAGCGGTCGGTTGTTGATGCAATCAAGCGACGGTGGCATTTGGGAAGGAGTACCTCATCCGTTTGGATGGGATGCACTGGAACGAATTGAATACGAATCACTGGAGCCTATGGAAGGAGTTCGAAGTGCGGATGGCTGGTGGGTACTCGGCATTGAAGGGCATCTTCATCACCTGTCAGCACACGAAGACAACGAAGCTCTTTCGCTGCTTGGTGAATCAATGGATCTCGGCGACCTACTAATCGGTCTTACTCCGGATACGATGGTGACTGCAACACGGACCGGGTTGGTTCGACGGTGGACGGCTCCTCATCTTGCACAAGCTGAACGGCAAGGCCGTTATCAAGCGGCTGCCGAAGCAGCATTAGCAAAGAATTGGGAAGAACGTAAGGCGTTGTTCTTGCGTGCACAAACAGCCGAAGATGAAGGGCGACTTTCGCGAGCGGTTGAACTCTATGGAGCCCTTGGGCGTACTGAGGACGTACGACGACTTTTGAAACGCCAAAAGGAGGGTGGAGAATGAGTGAAGACATGAAAACAGTCACTACAGAGCGCGTTGAGAAGTATCTCGACATTACCAAGAGAGCACGAGCAAAGGCGACTTCCCTTTGTGAGCAAGGAAGTGCAGATGCTCAGAAGTTAGCCGTTATGATGCGGATGGCGGATGATTATGCTTCAGATGCGGCGCATTTTTTATCGATTGGTGATCATGTTCGGGCTTTTGGAGCAATTAACTACGCTCATGCATGGATTGACGCAGGTGTCAAGATTGGTCTTCTCGATGGACATGGAGATGATGTTCTGTTCACTTTACCGTGAATCAAGTTTAAGGCATTGTTCTATAGAGATTCAACCAGTTGGAGGCGTTGGTTTTTACTCACTTCCAGAATTGGTAAATCTGCTTTGTAGAGTCTTCGCTTCAAGTCTACATCAACAGTGAGAACTGGTACTTTCAGTTCCGATGCCAATTCGAACAACTGGTCATCTGCATGTTCAGACTCGCTGGTTAAGGCCTCGATTGGTTCAGATTTTTGTTCCAAGAGAGGGAGGAGTAGGTTTTTTTTCCGAGGGCGTTCCTGATTGAGTCTTTCGATTTCTTGCTTCACACTTTCAAGAAGTCGAAGTTGTGCGGGTCCAAATACACGGTTCATTTCCGTATCGATGTTCATTCCAGAATCGATGACAGCCGCCCATCCACAAGCATCGACCAAAACGGGTTGAGAGATTACCACCTTCAACTGGCTCACGCTCATAGAATTGTTCCGTATCCAATGAGACGCCAGCGAGATCCAACTCGTCGGGAAAGCGAAACTCGCTGCCCAGTATCTGCACATATTGGTAGACGCAAGTCAAGGGTAGCCTTGCCTTTTTCTGAATTTTTGGTAACGCCAACAGATGTTGCGGTTGCAACGTTAATCATCAACATCTCGTTGTTTCGAAGTGGATAGATTTTCTCAGGGGCTTCGCCTTCTCCAGCGACCATTGTTTTCATCAGATGAATGTCGATGGAAATTGAATTACGAACTTCGGGGAGGTCTCCCTTGCGTGCGACAACTTGCCCAGAGAGGTTATCTGAAGTTGTAATTGAGGGGTCCAGCATGGTTGCCATACCGCATAGACCACCAGAATGCATGCTTTCGAGGTCCAATCCACCGCCTTGCATGCTCTTGACGGTCGCTTCGATTGGCTCCCATGCTGTTTTCGAACCGTTTTCGATTTTACGGCCGGGTCCAATGATGATTTCATCGCCAATGTCGAAGTTTCCTTCGATGATACTTCCACCGATGACTCCGCCTCGGAGTTTTGTCGGGCGGGTGCCGGGTCTGTTGATGTCGAATGAGCGAGCAACGTGCATGATTGAACGCTTGTGTTGAGAACGGTCAGGAGTTGGAATGGTCTTCTCGATGGCATCGATGAGGATATCCAAGTTAACATCGTGGTGAGCGGAAACTGGGATGATCGGAGCCTTTTCTGCGATGGTACCTTTGAGAAATTCTTTGACTTCCGCATAGGATTCCAATGCACGTTCTTTCGTAACCAGGTCAATTTTGTTTTGAACGATAACAATGTTCTCAATGCCGGCGATTTCAAGCGCCATCAGATGTTCACGGGTCTGTGGTTGCGGACATGTTTCGTTTGCAGCAACCATCAGCATTGCTCCATCCATAATCGATGCGCCAGTAATCATGATGGCCATCAGTGTCTCGTGACCAGGGGCGTCGACAAAGGAAATAACCCGTTCCAATTCCTTTGGGTCATCTGCTTTGCCTTCAGGGTGGCGGCCAGTAGCGTAGTATTGTCCTTCTTTCGTTTTGTAAAAGGCAGTGTCTGCGTAACCGAGTTTAATCGAAATACCGCGCTTTCTTTCTTCGGAGTGGGTATCGGTCCAAATGCCAGATAATGCTTGCGTGAGGGTGGTTTTTCCGTGGTCGACGTGGCCGACAAGACCGATGTTGATTTCAGGTTGTGCGGGAAGCTTTCGTGCCATGCTTCCTCACTCCTGTTCCACGAAAGCCCTCTCGGGTTTCACTCCGATGCTTCCTCTGGCTTTGCGAGGATGTCGCCGAGTGATTTCTTACCAGCTTCGATGACCTTGAGATTGATTTGGCGGGTGTCTTGGCTGATGGTGTTGCCACGGAAGAAACGTCGCTTGCGTAGGCCGTCAGGCTTGTAGCGGAATCGCTTCTTTTCTCCACCTTTGTTCTTGAAAACGAGGCTGTGCCCCTTGAAACCAGTTGAACGGGTTACTAAGATTGCTTGTCGGCGGCCACCTTCGAGATCTCGACGAAGAGGCGTTCCGGTTTTGTCGGATCCACCGGTGATTTGGAGTTTGTATCCGGAAAGAGTTTGTTCACCTTCTCCGATGAAGATTCCGTCGACGGTATCGCCGATTTTCTTACCCAATAATTGGGCGTGATTGTTTCCACTAATTTTCAGTGAATATGACTTGCCGCCGTTCTTCGGGTCGGTGTCATTCACTACTGCGACGAATTCTCCTTGTTGTCCAACAGCCATAATATCACTTCAAGAACGCCCTTGCGACTATCGTCCTCTATTTAGCCCCACCGTATGGTCGCAACTGACAAAATGGATGTCAAAACTTCTTTTTCAACAGCATTTCGAGCCGACTGGCGAGGTCTTTTGGTAGGAAATGTGGCATGCCCAGGTGGGTTGTCCGTCCTCTTCCCCCGGTGATTGTAGCCACTCTGGAGGAGATGATTTGGCGCTCTTCAAAATCTTTCAAATATTTCCAAACCGTTGTATGACTCTTCATTTTTTGTTCATACTCCTCGCAAACTACAGCGTAGAGTTGCTCGACATCACCGGTTGTCATCGACTCCTCTTTTGTGAGTCGCCTGCACAAAGCAAGAAGCACCAACATGGCGTTTGGATTGAGGTCATCAATGTGCTCAAGATTACTTCCTGACGTTGTTGGTTCTTTGTTGAGCGGGACGTGAATATCGTCGATGATAAGCCGTCGTTCAGTATGAGCGTCTTGACGGAATTCACACCTTTCCACCGCTGCATTGAGTAATTCGATGACTCGACGAGCATCGCCGGTTATCGCCGCTTTTTCAGCCAAAATACGAATGATTTCCGGCGTCCATGTTCCAGGGACTAATCCTTGTATTGCTCGTTGTGTTGCGATCGCAGCAAGCCCCTCAATTCCGTACGGTTTAACTCGAAGGTGATTGGTACTCCCCATCCTCGAGATGACGGCGGTTTCCAGTACATCGAGAACTTGTTCTTGGCTGATAAGGATGAGAGACAGCGTTCCCTTTCCACTTTGATCTTCATCGATACGTAACAGTTGATACAACAGGTCATCACCCGAACGACGCAGCATATGGTCCACTTCATCCAGGACAACGATGAGATGAGAGGTTTCCTTACGTAGAATACGCCGTAGGCTCATCAGCAGTTCGCCCATCGAGAGTCCACGGTCTGGATGGCCGGGTGCTAATTCGTGCAAGATGCGTTGAACAACGCGCATGCTCGTGGAAGCGTTGCGACAGTTGACATGTACAGAGCGGATGTTCCTTTTGTTGTTGAGATGACGTTGTATGTCCCGACAAAAAGTCTGAGCAAGTGCGGTTTTTCCACTGCCTACAGGGCCAGTAATTACCACGCGGCCTGAGCCTTCAGGCAAATGGAGTGTGGTGAACTTGGAGGCTAACTCGTTTTGGATATCTTCTCGGCCGACCAGTTCTTCTGGGACATAATCGAAGTTGAACACTTCGGGATTCGCCAGTACCCAGCCAGCGCCAATTCGGTCGAGGTAGTTACTCATAACATAGGAAGGCTTTCGCCAACCGTTATTGAACATACGGTTTCCTTTCGTCGGAAACAGCGTGAATTGCGAGTAAAACAGTTGTCACTCAGGGTATCTCGTCGAATTGATAGCCAGTTTCCCATTTCTTTTCGCCTAGAGCAACTTCCAACTCGAAAGGCGTGATGAGTGGCTTTTGGTAACGAACAGCGTCATCAATCGCAATTCGCGGGCAAGCCGTGTTCACGAATGCATCCACTGGATAGAAGTCAATCAGGTCAGGTCCTACGTGCTCAAGAGCGAGCAAATATCCTTTCTTACCGTGCTTTTCGAGCAGGCGTTTCATTCTCAGAGCCAAGCTACGACGCATCTGTCCTGGCTTTTCTCCGATGAGGATGCCGAAACGTTGTGCTTCTCCTGAAGCCATAATCAGACCGAATCGCTGGCGGAGGATGCGTTCAATTCGTTCAAGAGACATCTCTTCAGCATCGCCCGTGTACGGATCAAGCATTGCCAATGGCTTTCCAGTGTGAAGTACCAATCCAATCGGATGGAAGTCGCCTGACCCAAGGAAAAGGTAGTGCCCAATGGAATCATCATCGCCAGAATAATTGCAACCGAGGACTTGTCCTGGGAAAGACAGCCGTGCACCACCAATTGGGATTTCGACTTCAAAGCCTGCTTCCTCCAATCGGTCATGGAACTCGGGGAGCAGGTGCAAGTGTTGGATTGAACCAACCAAGCCAAGTTTCGTACCAGTGAGTGGGGCAAGTCGCCCAACTGCGTCCATAAACCGGTCTTGTGCATCCTCCTCAGACAGTGCTTCAGAGGTTGGTTGGTTGTGCATTCGTTCACGCGCCATTGCTCTGTGAGCCTCTAAGTAAGCAAGTACTGGTTTGAGTTCAGGGTCTCCGTCGTAGGTGACGTCAATGAATTGCGTCGGCATTCCTGAATCGATGTTCATCTGTGAATGACCCATGTGAGCGACCAGTTCGACGCCCATCATCTGCATCTTATCGTGGACCAAATCACAAGCACCGTAACACGGGTCAGCGGCCAAGATCACCTTTGCACTGGTTTCGGATTCGATGGAGTCCATCATTTCGAGGGCTTGCATTTTCAGTCCTTCGGGGACTTGAAGAGCAATCAAGCGATTATCATTCGCTTGAATTCGTTCCATTAATTCGGTCAATTGAAAATCGTGACGGTCTAAATCCATGCCTTCCCCAGTATGACCTGAACGCCACTCCCTCATCAATCCACCCTTCAAGGAACGTCATTCCTCGTCGAGTAAAACAATACGCGCTCCGTCCATTTCAAGGCGCACTAAAGATTCGATGGCAACTTCTGGGTATTCGGCTTGTAGGAGTGCTAAACCCGGTCCTTTTTCGACCACAGCGATGATGTGCGTGACTTGGGCGCCGGTTCGACGTACTCCTTCAAGAACTGCTTTGAGCGTACCACCCGTTGAAAGTACATCGTCAACAATAACGACCTTTTCACCAGGCTTCATGTCATTGAGGAACATTTCGCCTTTGGAATAACCAGTTTCTTGTCCGATGGTAACTTCTCCTTCGAGGCCATAGGAGCGTTTTCTGGCGATAATCAACGGAATCCCCGTCCGAACACTCAGGGGTGCAGTTAGGGGCAACCCCATTGCTTCAATGCCAAGGATAAGGTCGACACCGTTCCAATCAATGGCTTTCTCGCACAGGTCAGTCACTGCTTTGAGTACCATCGGGTCGAGTCGAGGAACGCCATCAGTAATGGGGTGAATGAAGTATGGATAATCCCCTTTCCAAATGACAGGGGCGTTACGCAGGCTCTCTCGAAGTCGATTCATTGCATCCGTCATGCAACATGGCTTTGAGTGACGGGGTATGACCTTTACTCAAAGTTCAGCAAGGTACTCGACGTACTCATCAGGGTCGAGGAGATTCTCGAGGTCCATTTCGTGAGGTTCGATGATGATAATCCATCCATGGTCGTATGCGGAATCGTTGACAAGGTCGGGATTGATTTCGACTTCGCCGTTCACTTCAGCAATTATTCCCGAGTATTGCGATGGGAAAGCTACTTTTTCTTCTGCTGTCCAAATCGAGAACATGTCTCGACCTTCGTCGATTTCGTATTCTGCTTGCGGGAGAATGACTCGCAAGACTTCTCCGATTTCAACAGCGAGAAACTCGCTGACGCCAATCATCAAGCGTTCGTCTTTCTCTTGATACCAAAGGTGGTCTCGAGAATATTTTCTATTGTGGGCTACGCTGAATTCTACCACTTCATCGTCCATGGTTACACATCCTTAAAACGGCCCGAACCCCATTGTATATGAATCTGAGGCATATTTTGGTTTCAGGTAAATACGACAAACGGGTTAAGTGAGTCGGCGTTTTAGCACCCTTTGGTCGCCTATGGATTATGCCGAAACCGATGAACAGCAAATGATTCGCGAACTCGTACGGGATTTTGCTGAAAGTGTACTCGCACCTACAGTTGAACATCGCGATCAAAATCAGATACCTCCGGCGGCAGAGTGGCAAGAGTTCCTCGATTTCGGACTTCAAGGCGTCACCATTCCTGAACAGTACGGCGGTTCTCCTGTCGATGATATTTCTGAATCCATCATCGTTGAAGAACTCGCCCGAGTTGACCCATCTTTCGCAGTGATGTACTGTGTCCATGTTGGACTCTGTGCCAAAACCATTGCGCTGCATGGTAGCGAAGCGCAAAAAGAGCAGTATCTCACACGTTTGGCTGCAGGTGATGTCGGTGCCTATTCTCTCTCGGAAGCAGGAGCAGGGACGGATGCAGCGGCAATGATTTGCAAGGCAAAACTCTCCGATGACGGTAAGCACTTCCTTCTTAACGGCGAGAAAATGTGGGTCACAAACGGGGCACAGGCTCAAATCTTGGTCCTGTTCGCAAAGGATGTCGATCACCCAGACTACGGCGTCAAGAAACACGGTGGTTCAACTGCATTCATCGTCGATTCTTCGTTCGAAGGATTTTCAGTTGGCAAAAAGGAAGACAAACTTGGCATCCGTTCATCGGACACATGTACGCTCATTCTGGAAGACTGTAAGGTTCCTGTCGAGAATGTTTTGAAGGGTGTCGGCAAAGGATTCCCGATTGCTATGAACGCTTTGGATAACAGTCGCATAGGCATCGCAGCTCAGGCGCTCGGCATCGCCCAAGGGGCTTATGAAGCGGCCCTTCAGTACGCTCATGAGCGTGAAGCATTCGGAAAACCAATCGCTTATCATCAAATGATAATGGCGTATTTAGCCGACATGGCCACACGTATTGATGCGGCTCGCCTTTTGGTATATCGCGCCTCATGGGTAAAACAACAGCACTACGAACATAACGGGCCCCGACATTCGAAGGAAGCCAGCATGGCGAAGTTGTATGCGGGCGATACGGCAATGTGGGTTTCAGAACGAGCCATACAAGTTTTGGGTGGCTATGGCTACACGAAGGAGTTCCCAGTCGAACGTTTCTTCCGAGATGCAAAGATTACACAGATTTACGAAGGAACCCAAGAAGTTCAACGAATCGTTATTGCTCGAGCTCTCAAGTGATTCAGCGCAGAACAGGGTCTCTTCCTTTGAGAACCGCTTGCCTTCTTCCACTGGACCATTTCACGATTTTCCCGACGCAGCTGATTGTCGTACCAATCTTGAATGCGAGTATCGTGTCGTTTTCTGATTCAGGGAACATCACTCCAGCGGAGAATGGGCCGCCATCGAATTCACCTACGATGGTGTAGCCACCACGGAACTCATCCTTTGCAAGCAGTGTACGCTCGACTTCTTCGACTCGAAGGGCGCAAAGATGTTCGTAACACTCAGCAATAATCGCATCAGCCTCGCTTGAAAGACGCGATTGTTCTAATCTCTCAATCATAATCTCATTCGGATTTTCAATTTCCCATGAAATGGAACCATCAGTGACGGGCACTCGGACAGCGACTGCCTCCTCATCGACTTGAGATGCAACAGAAGCAGCACTCACGCTTGCAATTCCGACGGCAGAAGCAATTTCTCGAGCAGAATCATCGATTTCTTGCGTTACTTCTTCGACGGATACACTGGCCATTGTTTTCTTTAGTTCTTCTTCCTGCCTTTTGATTCTTTCAGCAGCCTCATTATTGGCTTCTGCCATAATACGAGCGGCTTCTTGTTGGTCTTTTTTGAGTTCTTCAATCGACTTTGTTTCGCCTTGAAATTCTTCCTCAAGGTCTCCAAATTCATCATCATTGATTTCTTCTTCAACCTCAGTGGCTGTTTCAGGTGCTTTTTCAAACCCAATTGATTCGAGGAACACCCACCATTCCTCCACCGATAGCCGGCCATCATCGTTTGAGTCCATAATTTTCATCAACGAGTCGATGACCCATTGAGGTGGTTCAGTCTTGGAGATTTCTCGAACAAACTTCATTGCTTCATCGTTGGAAATGTACATGTCCGAATTTGAATCGAGCATTTGCGTGAGTTGTGCAGTAGTATAGCCCGAGTCCTTGAGCCATTTACCAAAGTTGTCTGCCATTTTAGCCGCCATAGGGTCGGATTCTATTTTCTTGGACACCGTAGCTTGTACGGTGTCTACACGGTTACGGATCTGTTCAGTGACGGCACCTTTTGCACTAGGTGCAATGTTTTGTTTGATTGATTGCGCCCATTGTTTTACTGAATCTTGCTGCGCCAATATCTCAATGACCGTCTCTCTCGGAATGTGTGCTGGAGGACTGTCTCCAGTGAACCGAACTGCGACTTCAGCCAACTCTTTGTCGTTCAAGGAAGAAAGATTGAATCCTTTGCTCAGGAGTTTTTGGCCGATTTTTTCCAAGGCCTTATCCTTGATTGTCCCGCCTTGCATAGTCATAGGAAGTCATTCCTGTTCATCAACTTGATGCCAACATCATTCGGGAAATTGTAAAACTGGCCAATCAAGATAATTTTCTTCAATCCAATGAAGCGAACAGAGAACGTCCTCTACTTCTTCTTCGCTTGCCAAGTCACGTTCGATCTGTAATCTGTGAAGCCAACCCTTCAATTTTCCAAGAGCACGGCCTTTGAGTAGCCCTGTTCTTTGCATAATCCAATGCCCGTCCACCAGAGAGGAGTGGCCACTTTGTAGAGGCGGTAATTCCTCCAATTGTTCCAATAACGCATAGACATCGTCTACCTTTTCCTCGCTTCCACCCATTGACGGTGAGAGGTTATGGCTGCGAGTGACCACTTCGAGTTGGAGGTGCAACTCCGCTTTGTCTTCCAGTACTGCTCGGAACACTCGAAGGCTGGAGATAGAGTTCTTGGGGAGTTGGCCAAACCGTTGGTGCAGGTCCAAAATGTAGTGTCGCTCTTTTTTGGAGAGTTTCAGTTCGGTTAATGCTTCATCTACCTCTATAGAAAAAGATTCACAGAGCAGAAGGGCAAAGCGAGTGAGGCCGTCAAAGTCGTGCACATACGGGTGCTGAAGTGCCGAAAGGAGTGCATGTTGAGATGCCCAGTGGCCTGGCAAAAAGGTATCGAGAACTCCATCATGGGCCATTTTCTCAACGACTTTAGCAACGTTCCGGCCGTTCAATATTTTGTGCCATTCCATCCAAATCCGTTCATTGGTCACGACTTTCAATTTATGCGCATTTTGACGCAGTGCTTCACCGAGTTCAAAGTCAAAATCCCATATCCCTGCCTTTCCACGGTCTAAAAAGCGGTAAGCGCGAAGGATTCTCAAAGCGTCTTCAGAAAGTCTGCCGTACGCTTGACCGACAGCTCGAATCAATCCTCTTTCCATGTCTTGAAGGCCATGGTGAGGGTCATGCATCACTTTACGAGCCACATCGATAGCCATCGCATTAATCGTGAAATCTCTGCGTTCCAAATCCTCGGACAGGGATGTGCCCCACCTAACCTGTTCAGGTCTACGACCATCTGTGTAGTTGCTTTCGATTCGAAGCGTCGTTGCTTCATAGAACGCTTCCTTACCTCTCAAACTCACAGTACCAAAATCGATGCCTGTAGGTATGGCATCTGGAAATATTTTCATCATATGTTCGGGTTCAAGTGATACGGCGAAATCAACGTCATGAACTTCTAAACCAAGACAAACGTCTCGCACTGCACCGCCAACAATCCAAATTCCACCTCCATTTTGTGCTACAGTTGAAACAATATCTCGGATTTCAGAAGGGAGTGCTTCAATCCATTGAAGCACATGCGCAGGGCATTCAAGAGCGGGTACATCTGCTTCTAAAGCCGGCAACGGCCATCCTTCGATTCGCATAAGCCCCCTCCTTTACAATGAATGGGGGCGCATAACAGACAAAGCATTATCGCAGAAGAGCCGTTCGAAGGGCTCAATGTGGGATGATGAAGAAGTTCACTTGGTGCCGTATGAATGGCTTAAGCCGCATGAAGAAATCAAGCCACGCAATCGCGACAAGTTACTTGAAATGACCAAGCGATGGGGCGGCTTTACCAAGCCGCTGATTGTTGATAAGCGAACAGGTGCTATCTTGGACGGCCACCATCGTTACTCGATCGCCGGCGAACTCAACTTGGCTCGGGTTCCGGCAATCTGTGTTGATTATTTGGCGGACGAGAGAATTGAAGTCGATGTTTGGCCTGCTTCAGAACTCAAATCGATTACCAAGCAAGAAGTCATTGACATGTGCCTTTCAGGCAACGTTTACCCTCCGAAGACAAGCCGTCACACCATCGCCGATCACTTGCCCCCAATCCATGTGCCGTTGGAGATACTTGAACAGCACGAACCGTCTCATTCGGATTGACGAGTAGCGAGGTAGGCTCTCCATCTGGCGTTTCCTTTCCCTTCTAATTTCACACCATGCTGTGGAGCAGATACGAGCTTGACGGTATGTCGATGCACGATTCCTTCGTGGGATATCGTCAATTCAACATCCGTTCCAGCTTTGTTTTTGAGTGAAGTCTTCAAGCCATTAAGTGATGACGTCCGCACCCCATTAACGGCGATAATCTCGTCACTTGGCATGACGCATTGACGTACGGGTGAGCCGCTCATGTGGGAGGACACGATAACTTTGCCACCTTTAGTCGAGAGGTTCACTCCAAGCCATCCATGCTTCTCCTCCCCTTCTTTAACTTCCTTTTCAGCAACCAGTTGAAGTCCGAAATAGGCCATTGTAGCCTCCATATCAGGTGCTTTTCTCTCGTGCATCAAAGCATCGAGCATCGAGCCTAATTGCCGGCCTCCTTTCATGGAGGTTAAAGTTCGCCGAATGTCTTTGTAGGTCACGCCAAGGCGCTCGACGCCTTCGTATTCTAGAGCATGTTTACGGCACAACTCTGCAGTTAAGTCGCAGACACCGACCTCTCCTTTGGACCGACGTCGTAATTCTGAATCCAATTGCATCAGTGCTAATTCTCCTTCAAGGTAGTAGGAGATTTGAGTCTCTCTTGAGAAGGCGTGTCCTCGATACAAGTGAATCCATGCATCATGGCTTGATTCAGATAATGATTCACTGTCCATACCGTGGCGAGAGGTATGGCGTTTCATCTTGCGCATGAAATCCTTACGCCAGTCTTCTTCCGACCATGCTCCAGAGCGAACACACAACATGTCGCCTAGCCATGAGGTTCCACCTTCAAACCACCATAATAAATCGGAGTGGCCTTCACGTTGCAAATCATAATCGAGGAAGTTTCGAGGGCGTAATCGCTTCACGTTCCACTGGTGGAGGTATTCATGGCTGTACAGGCTCACCAAGTCTCGGTACTCATCTTCATGGCCTGGTATGAGGCATTGTCGAGGGAGCATCGAAGTTTGTGAATTGAGATGTTCAAGTCCACCCCTCATGTTCTCAGTAAGATGGATGACGGTCACGTAATGATCCCATGAGGGGATGCCAAACAATGCATGGTGTTCTTTGACTATTCGGTCCATGTCTTCTTTGAATCGCTCAAGCATTCCTGCATCAATGGAATGTCCTCCACTGTCCCATAATTTGAGGTGGTGCGTTCGCCCATCAACGACCCAAGAATCCATCGGATTTGGATTGCATTCGATAATAGCGTCGAGGAATTCATCACGGCTTGGAGAGGTAAAACAATGCGTTGTGCCTTGATTCGAGGTCAGTTCACCTTTCCCAGAACGGTTTCCAGTCGAGGTGTATTGCGTTGCAGCCGTCCAACCTTTCGGTGAATGCAATTCAACGATATGTTCCATATTCATTCGGGATGAATCAATTCCTTCAGTCGGCATGAACCACGTAAAGGGTGGCATCATGTGCAAATGGGTGGTGTCCAAATGATTTGCACGAACAGAGAGGTCGACCGCTAGTAGCCGATAGGTCAGCATGACGCTGGTCGTCGATGGAGAGAGTTTGATGCGCATGGCGTCAACATCTTTCCGTGATGCAGAAAGCTCCTTTCCGGATTGGTCGGTCGCCACAAACTCCGTCATATGTTGAATCGGTTCACGTAAGAAGTAGGAACCAGGAACCCATCGAGGAAAATGCATCGTGAGGGTTGATGAAGTGAAAGGTCCGTTAATTTGGATGCCGACGGACAAACGTCGAGAATCACCTTCTGTTGCGTCGATAAGGAAGCGGATGCCTGAGGATTGGCGGCTCATAGACCCAGTTCAGTGGAGGCGGTAGAAAGGTTCTCTGCTGAAATACGGAGTAATTCATCCGTGCATTCATCAAGGAAACGTCGGTTTTCTTCAGCGATTTCAACTTCACCGCATCGGCCAATAAGACGCTCCAGTAATCGAGCACGTTCAATCACATCGACCGAATTGTCACGAACGATCTTCCATCGTAATGCATCGATTTCTTGACTTTTCTTACCCTGCATCCATCGTCCAACAACAGCATACATTTCATTTTTCAACAGTACTTGGAGTGCGTCATCTTCCAACGAGTCACACTGACTACGCAGTTCTTTCACCAGTGTTTTCATCGTTTGACCATCAGCATTCGCAGCGATTTCAACCAAGACCTCTCCAGCGTTTTGAACAGCAGAAGAAAGCAATGGTTTGGTGCTGAGACCACGCTTGAGGATTTTCTTCATGCTGTCTTCAGTAAGTGTTTCACCGTTGTCAACTACGGCTTGTATGGCCGCTTCACTGACGCTGTTTGATTCGTCGGCCAAAGCAGCGGTTCGGTGCTCAGCATTAGCGCTTTTACTCAAGACAGCTAAACGCCGTATTGCACTGTCGGAATGAGATTGAAATTCGGAAGAATACTTGATGGATTGCTCGCCTTTGAGTAGAGCTTCAGCGGCCTTTCTGGTGCATGTTAAGTCGTCGTCTTCAATCAGCAAGAGAGCGATTTCAGTGGTGTCTTGAGAGAAATCACCGAGCAGATTCGCAGCACACCTTCGAGCATCAAGCCAGGTGTGAGTTGCTAGAGTTCGCAACGAGTCAATGCCTTGTTTTGGGGCCCACTTTCGATGGGCTTCAAGAGCTTTTGAGCGAAACCAAGGATCCTTGTCGTTGAGCAGAGGGACAAATCCTTCCAGTGCGCGAGGGATATCGGTATCAAACAAGACCCGTATAGCGCGTCTTCGATGGCGCACATCTCTGTGCTTCAAGCGAGCGATTTCGCTGTCCAGACCACCCCGTGCCATGAAGCACCGTGTAGACGGTGACTCATAGGGGTGTGCATCACTCTAGCGCTTAAACTCGTCAAAATGGTGACTCTCATCGTCATCGTCTCCATTCCAATCTTCTGCACCGGGTTGAGCAAGGTTTGGACGCAACATCAATTGCACCATTGGCCAAAGGCGCAGGAAAGAAGGAGCAGCCTCCCACATCAACTGAAACATAGGGTGTTCACCCATTGAGGTGCCGCCTTCGCCCGGAGGGGGTAAATCTGCGGGAAGTAGGCGCAGTTCGACAATCAAGTCTTGCAGAGCAATGCGCTCGTCTTCATCAGCCATGTCGAGTTCTTCACATGTCTCGAGCGTTAATTCGAGTAAATCTGCCAGTTCATAGGGGTTCATCGGGCCAGTTTCAGTATCCTTTACATCAATAGGGCCAAAGGATACCGGTCCTAAGTCTGTTGAGAACATCTCATCGCCCTGGCGTTCGACTTTCATCAAATGTTGTCCTGCAGTGTTACCAAGCGGAGCAAGAGCAAATCCTCCATCGACAATTCGAGAAGAGAGCCATTCTGGTAACTGACGAATTTGTCCGGTGATCAACACGCGGTTCAATTCTCCAGGGAATGCAACAGGCGCGACTTCAACCGCTTCCAAGACTCGAGATTCAACGGTTGGCCAATGCGTGAGTCGAGATTGGACGTGCTCGATAGCCAATTGCGAGGGGTCAAGCAAGCGGACTCTACCGTACTCACCAACAATCATGGCAACCAATGCTGCGATATAGCCTCCTTTTGCGCCGAGAACCACGACCTCTTGCCCTTCTGATAATTCCAGATGGTGCAATAAAGTAGCAATCATGTGCGGTGCTGAAATGGTCTTCACGCCACCTTCATCAGTTTCAAGGAATGGAATCGGGCGGTCAGCAAAAAACGGCTCGACATCATAGTCTGTAAAGTCGGCAACATCGACTTCAAGCATGGCTTTGTAGACGTGCGCTGGAACTTCGATTCCGCCCTTTTCGAGGCGCCGTAGCAGGGCAGACATGTCCGTCATGGATGTGTTAAAATCCCCGGCCCATGTAAAGGATGGGCTTGATACATCTCAAATGGTTGCAGTTTGGAACTCTTTCGACCTGAGTATTTCATCGATATGAGTGAGGTTTTGGCGATGTTCATCCATGCTCGCTTGAATGAGCTCATCATCGCTACCGTGTCGTTTTTGGAGGTACAATTCTTGAGCTGTAAGTTCATCTTCAAGATTCGTACGCATTAAGCTCATCATTTCGCGAAAACCATCTGTGTCAGAAAAACCAATATCTCGAGCATCGATGACCATCGTTTCGATGCATTGACGGATGGATTCGGGAGAAAGATAGACATTGTTCAACGATGAAAACATATCATCCATGACCGTTGATTCAATTTTGGCCATGTGTTCGGATACCGTTGCCCGAGCAAGTCCCAATTCATCGGCTAAATCAGAAATCCGCGTTCTTTTTGGAATTTCAAAATACCCTTGATCGTATGCAAATTTGGCAAATTTCATTTGTTTTGATGATAATCCCCCGTTTTGGTTGCTGAGTGATGTATGGATGCTACGTGCGCTCACGCGGTCAGGTTTCGCTATCATTCGCGCTAAGCCTGAAATTAGGCGTAGTTTCAACTTAGGTCCTTGAAGCGTGTATCGGAGTCCTTCTCCGTCAAGATAACATTCGTTAGGAACAGCGCTTGTTCCGTTGGTTCGTGCATTCAAATTCGTTAGAGAGTGATTGAATCGTAGCATGAGAATGTACGGTTCGTCAGGAGCATCAGGCTTCACAATGGTCTCCAGATAATCAACGAAGTACAAGTCAGAAATATCTTCAGGTCCTTTTCCATCTGCAAAGTGGCATTTCATGAGGCAGCGAACATCTTTTGGGACTCTTTTGACATAGGATAAAAATTCGATTCGGCGGAAGATTTTGACGACTAAACCGATATCTAAATGTTCGATACGATTAAACTTCCAAAAGAATGTAACCTCGCGCATAAACATTCTACTTTGCTCGATGATATAAGTAATATCCCGGCCAGTTAACGCATTTCAAGCCAAGCGAAGAACGAAAAGATAGGTAAAAGTATCAAAATTGCACGGTTGATTTTCCTCTGTTGGTCAACATATTTTACCGTCGGCTCTGGTGAAACTTCTATGGATTTGGCGCTCCGTTTTCTGCGCGATATGTTCACTTTATCTTCGATTCTATTGAGTACCTTTGCACGAAGTTCAGGCTGGCGACTGTTTGCCACTCCTTGACCGACGATGAATCGTACCGTGTGATGGTCTGCAAGTTCCAGAGCTGCGTCGACGACTCCGACGATGTTGGTGAGGTTGTGCATGTCGATTCGTATGGACATTCCATCGCTTTTGACGTGGCTTAATACCCGCCAGTGTCCTCGACCTTCGTTGTATGGATTCAACAGTTCACGCGCAACTTGAAGCGGCTTACTACCGAGGAATACCGGGCGCCTTCTTCGTCCAAGGAAAGGTCCCAAAATTATCGCTCCAAGCATAGGTGGTATGCACATGAGGGTTACCAGTCGTTGCAGTTGACTGGGGTCGGTCAGCACGGATACAACCGATAAACTGAATCCGAGATAGAGCCCCATAAATGCCCCGGCTTGCAATCCAGTTCCCAAGCCAACCGGTTCACCCTCCTTCGCGGTCATGTTCTCATCGAGGCTGGCACTGCTCATCAATACTCGCATTTGTCCGAGCCAAACTTCATGAGTTGTGAGCCATTGCGTTGATATCATGGAGAAAAACGGTTTGGCAGACCGTCACAGAGAGCGGAAGGTAGGTTTGTGGGTGTTCGGTGTCAGCACTTTTTTCTTCGTTTCTTTTTTCCTTACTCCTTTTCTCCTACCGACAGGTAGTGTCCCTGAACTTGGTGCACGTGCAAACGCACTTGATTATGCAACCGCAGACGGTGCTTTCTCTGGTGGTAATTCACAAGATGGTTTGAGGCATGTCCACGAGGATGGCTCGATTCATCTGCACGAGCCGTTTGCTTGGACAGAACTTGACCCTTACAGTGGATTCATCTACATGTTTGGAGATCTCAATTGCCACAACAAACACGAAAGGTCATGGGTGCTCAATGAGAATCAGATGCCAGTCTGTACCCGTGACGTCGGTATTTTCTTTGGTCTTGCAATGGGTGGTTTAGTGTATTCAAGGTTTGGCTACAATCGATGGACCGTGCGGGATTCATGCCTTTCTCTACTTCCGGATTCTTGGCTTGAAGGAATCTATAGAAATAATCGCAGAACCTTGGCTTGGATTGGTTTGGGAAGTCTACTCTGTCTCCCTTTGTTGATTGATGGCTTTACACAATTGCTCTCAGGATATGAATCAAATAATTTCACTCGGCCATTGACGGGTGCGCCGTTCGGGTTTGGAATTGCAATTTTGACCGCTGCTGCATACTCTGCTCGCCCGACATTCTTCAAGAATGCAAGTGAAGTAATTTTGCCAGCCAACGCTAAGTTTGAACTTCAAAAAGAAGAAGAGTGATCACGGCTTTGGAGGTGGAGTTTCCCACCATGCCAAAATCTCCTCGATGGTAGTTGGAACCGGGCAGTTTTCATGGCCGCTGCTTAACATCTCCAATCGTTTGCAGATGTGTTCGATTGCCTTGCGTATCGACGGTCGAGGTTGCCTTCCTTCTTCTGGAACGAGCAGTGAACGCAATGCAGTTTCCCAGTCGGCATCGGGGTTAGCTCTTCTCCAAGAGGCAAGGTTGGAGCGTAATGGCCACATCGCCAGGGCAAGCCTGCCATATCCCAAACGGCTGTCGCGGAGTTTGAAGACTTGAGCTTCTGCAAACGGGACGTGTGATTGCTGTTTGTGAATCCATCGTGTTTTTTCAAGCCACTTGATGAGGCGTTGAGTATGGCGTTGTGTTACCATTCGATGAGGTCCAAAGGCCTTGTGAAGACGAGGGACTTCACACGAGCCCACAATTAGGGAAAGTGTTCCAAGAACCGACCAACATGAGTGGGCGTGAGGAGCTGCAGGCACATCAAAACCACCTGCATGCTCTGAATCCCATTTTTCTTCGGCATACTTCATCCATTCAGCAGGCGAACGTCCAGACAACCATCCAATGTGGATTCCCGTTTTTTCTTGAGGTGCACCTGGGAGGCGAGTCTGTTTTTTGACATCGGCAACCAGTGTTCGAAGGAGGTATCGGTCCACTTCATCTGCGACGACGTTCAAAGGTGCTGGTTTTCGATTGAAAAATGCACGCAGTTCCTTACGTAATTTCTTTTTCAGTTCATCCAATCCACCTTCATTCAAAATCGGGCCAACAACATTGCATTTGTCAAATGGTGAAGGTGCTTTGATGTCTCCTGAAAGTAAATCGATGAATCCTTTGCGAATCGTACGTTGAATCTCAGCAGTTTCGAAGTATTCTTGCTTTTCACTGTTCATTCTCAAAGTTCCGGATTCAATTCGCTTCATTGCTTTGTCCGGGTCACAATCAATCCAGAGCACGAGGTCTGGAATCATTGCAGCAGCATTCATTTTAGCCACCTGTTCGACACCGAGGTCACCAACAATTCCTTGGTAAATGAGTGAGGAGTGGATGTTTCTGTCGGAGATGACAATATCTCCTTTTTGCAACAATGGCCGAATCCACGTGTGGGAATGGTCGAGTCGATCTGCGGCAAAGAGGCCTGCTTCTTCGAGCGGAGTTTTGTTGCCGAGTTTAACCGATGTAAGCGCCAACTTACCTAGTTCACTGTGCCTTCTCGGTTCGTGTGTGGCGTGGACTTCAGGAAATGGGTATTCGGCAGCCAGTTCGAGCAGTATTCGAGCAGCCTCGCCTTTTCCCGAACCGTCACCGCCTTCAACCGTGATGAGGTACATCAATCATCACCAACATCGCTAAATTGTTCCTTGGCGATGACCAGCATAATCATTCCAATCAAGATAAGGAGTGGTCCAAAAACAATGAGGCCGCGACTGAAAAGAGAAATGCCTGCTAAGTACTGTGTTCTTCGGTAGTGTTTTGCTCGTCGAACTTCAACCGCAGCTTGGAAGCCAATAAAAGCCGTAATCACGGTAATCACACCTATGGCTGTTGAAAGCCCAACTGCTGATTCTAAAGTCCAACCGTCGTTGTTTGCGATGTGGTTTTCGTACCGTACTCCGTCTCCAGGCGTCATTGTGATGGGCCGGACACCCGCTTCTTCTGGAACGAAATCACGCTCGACTGTGACGTACCCGTTTGCAATGACTTTCATTGTGGTGGGTTGAGTGAGTACATTTTTGAAACTAAAATAACCGTAATCATCCGTCAAAGTATCCCCTATTATCTCCTCGGTTCCAAAGCGAAGCAATTGTATCGTTACATTTTCAACGCCGTTTCCTTCTACAGCCTCGACTGCTAATCCAGTCACATCCACCGTATCCGTTGTTTCAAAGAGCGTGGAGTTCAATAATTCATCTGGGTTACCGTTGAGAATTAACGCACCGGTTGCCATGCCGAAAATACTTCCAATCAAAATTAATGAGGCTGCAAGTGTAAGAATTCTTGAACGGTCAGAGTGATCGAGTTCATCGATTTTTTCTTGAAACAACACGGTCGCTTTTTCCACTGCTCGTTCAAGTTCAGATGATTCAACAATCAACTCTTCACTTACTGCTTGCTTCCGAGATTCGGTTGCAGCCTGTGATGCTTCGAGTTGCGATTGAACGCGGGAGCGCAGGGCTGCGCGCCGTTCTTCCATCTCAGTTTCATCCACAGTACTCACCTCCGCCTTGTCCATGTCAGTTCATGCGCGGATAATACCCTTCCCTTCATTGGCCGCGCCAATTCACTTCACTGTTTTTCTAATTTTCCAATTTAAAGCCAGGATGCCCACAAGTAAAATCGCCACCGAAGAGCCACCGATGAAAGCCAAGAACGGGTATGATTTCGACTCCAGTTTGTCATCCTTGACCTCATTGACCTCATTGAGTTCATCTTCAGTCTCCGACTCCGCTTCCGGTTCTTGTGTTTCTTCGGCACTTTGGCGAATCGAAGAGTTCCAAATCCAAGCGTTGCTTTTGAGCCCTAATTCCACTAATCTTCCCACCGTTTGCAGCGATTCTGCACTCACTTTGTCTGGTGTGTCTTCATGGGTGTGCCAGTATCCTCCGAACGCAGTAGCATTTGGTCCGAATCGAATATCGATAAGATCGATAGCTGGGATGCCAATCGCAAGTGCAGCGAGGTGGTCATCAGATACCCCGAATGAGGTGTTCATGTCAAGAATCTTTACGCCGGGGGTTCCCTTACAATCGGGATGATTTTCGACCATACCGAGTGACTGTGCGAGTGGGGTTATGGTGCTCCACAGCGAACCATTTCCAGGCCAGATGTGGGTCAATTGAAGGTCAGCATCGCCAATCATGTCCAGAACGATGTATGCATCGGTACGGTTGATGTCAACTTGGGTTTGGTCTGCACCCCAAGCGTCAGCACCAAAGAAGGTGTGAGGTGTGTGGTTCTTGTCCTCTGCATCGGTCCACAACAATTCGACCTCATATTCAAGTTGCATTGGCGGAATGATTCGAGCTAATTCGAGGAGTGCTGCAGCGCCACTGGCTCCGTCGTTGGCGCCGATAATTGGTTCGCCTGTGCGATTCAGATCAGGGTCTCGTTCAGCGGCATCTCTGCTGTCGTAGTGGGCGACCAAGACAATTCTTGGCGTAGTCTCGCTGTAGTTGGCTGGCCTCAATGATGCTTGTATGTTGGTGAAGGTAAGGTTTTGAACAGTGTATTCATGCATGCTTACGTTCCATTGTGGCAAGTTTTCTTGGTTCCATTCAGTCAGATTTTCTTCAACCGATGAACGGAATATTGCAGCGGCTTCAGAGCCGATTGTTCGAGGCCCGAGACTTGACTGCCACTGAACCGATTGGTTCGCTAAGGTTCCATTGAACGTCAAATCATCGACGTATTCACACATTTCTACGGGTTGGTAGGGTGAATATACCTTGTCTGCTTGAGCGGTAAATGGGACACTGCATACACACAGAATGAGGAGTGTTGCAATTGTTTGTTTTCTCCAACTGGCTGTCAAAACCGTCGGTTTGCGCATGAGCATGAATGAAGCCTCATAGACCCACTCTTAAATACCTCTTTTCGACTGGTGTAGATGTTAGCAGTCTTGCTGTTCTTTGAGGTGCCATAAATGTCGGAACTACGCTCCAATACCGCCATGCTCCTAGTGCTGCTGCTTTTTGCGTCAGGCATCTCTCCTCTTCTTCTAACCGTTAGTGCCGAATCAGAGGATACATACGAGGTGCTGCCCTACGATGCAGGTGGCGTAGTCATCGGTGATGTGGCTGATTTCGAACTGGAAATGGGCGACCAATATCTTATGATTGAAGAAGAGCAACCGGTTGTATCTGCGTTTTCGTTCCTCAAACAGGAATGGATCGACGCCGGTCGACCTGGAGTCGAGGAGATGTCATATGAGCCAGTCACTTCTGGACGAGCCGCAGGAAGGGCGTGTAACCCTCACATCGTCAACGACCAATTGACGGTCCCTACTTCTGGTGGTTCCATTGATACATACGTCGCCAAGACTACAACCACTGTAGCGTTCCTGGTGCAATCTGGTCGAACTTTGAGTTCGACCGTTCTCAACAATCTTGCTTCTTCATGGGACCAAACCATTTACCCAACAATGACCACTTACTACGGTAAAGACTACCAAGACGGTCGAGGACTTGCTCCGCCCGATGTTGACAATAATTGTCAAGTTCAAATCATCATTTACGATATCGATGGCGCCTACAACATCGGTGGTTACTTTGCTCCTTCACTCTCCAATGCCCGTGAAGCTGTCTATGTTGATTACGCAGATGTTACGCTCTCATGGGGTAAATCCATTCTTGCTCACGAACTTGAGCACCTTCTGCACAATGCTCAAGACCCATATGAAAATCTCTGGATTGATGAAGGTAACGCTGATGTCGCAATTTACCTCTGCTTTGGAGCAGATTCGACGCTTGTAAGCCACCTTAACCAGTGGACTCAATCCTCCGAACTTTCGGTTCGATGGTGGAATCAACGGTTCGCAGACTATGGTGCTGGATTCATCTTTACGATGTATCTTGCCGACCACCTTGGCGGTGGACCTGCTGTTCGTCAGTTGGTCCAGGATTCAGCAACCGGTGGACTTGGTGTTGAAAATCTGGCCATCTCACCAGTGAGCGGCCAAAGCGGAAAAATTGGAAGAACGATGGGGCAAATCTTTGCGAACTTTTCAATTGCAGCAGTTCTTGATTCAGACCAAGGCATCTACGGTTTCTCGAACTTGGACTTGACGCCAACGTGCTCTTCTGGTTCTTTTTGCCGTGTTCAACCAACAGACACCAACAGCAACTGGGCTGGACCATGGTCCTCAACAGGGCATTCAGTTGAAGGATGGGGGATTCGAGCATTCCAATTCACTCCGGGTGCATCTTCTCCGGCCCCTCTCACTATGCGACTGACCGCTGATGTGAGTCAATTTGATGGCGTTGTGGTGTCGAAGGCAACTGCGGATGGATTATGGTCGGTGACTGACTTAGATTTCCAAAGCAACGTTGCAACCGCACTTATTCCAGGATTCGGTAACCTCACCAACGAAGTGTGGGCCATCACATGGTACGCGAGTACCGTTGCTGATTGCGATTATACTTCGTGTGGACCATCATATCCTCAAGGCACCGTCGATATCGAAGCAGCGCGAATCACTTCCCCTGCAACGCTCACTCTCAACAACACCGTACTGAGCGATCGAGACGGTGATGGGGCATCAGATACTGCTCAAATTAACTACCAAGTCTTCTCAAACGCCTTTTTTGAAGATTTAGACGTGACGACCAAGGTTCTTGACAGCAGTGGAATCGTAATCGACACGCAAACGAAGAGAGTTTCAGCAGGTGGCGGCGTCCCCACTGAGGAAAGCATTTGGTTCACTGCTCCAAAAAACTCTCAATTTACCTTCGAGATGGAAATGACCGACATGATTGGTACCACTGTTGACACCTTGTCGACATCTCCCCAGATTTTGGACAACATGAAACCCACTGCGAACGGTACCGTTGCTCCAAATGAATCTCAAACTTGGGAAAACATCCAATTCACTGGCGATGGATTTGACGCTTGGGGTCTCTCTTTCGACAACAATTCCTTGCCGTATTCTGATTCACCCGTTGCTTATGCGTGGAACTTTGGGGATGGGACGACCTCCGGGCTCAAATCACCGCTTCGCTCATACGAGGACATCGGACTTTACAACGCCACACTTCGAGTCGAAGACCAAGGAGGTTCTTGGTCGGATGTCGATGTTTTGCAATTGAACATCACGGACATTTCCCCTCCTGTGCCGCTCATTACGGTTAACGGCGTTGTTATCGAAAATCAAGTCTCCATACTTACTGAGCAACTGATTTTGTTTTCAGCCTCACTTACTTCAGACAACGTACCTACTCAGAATTTGACCTTTGAATGGAATTGGGGCGACGGCGTTATTGACAGCGGCATTGGTCTTTTCCAAGCACCGCATGAATGGGGAGATATCAACGGTGTGAATGCAACTTACGACCTCACTCTCACGGTATCTGACGGCATCAATTTAGGCGTGAAGAGCATCGAAGTCATTGTCAACAACCGTATCCCTTACCAGATTTTCTCGGATAATCTCTCGACTTCAACTTACAACTCGATTGTAATGCCAGATGTGTTCAAGGACGATGACGGAAGCATTGTGTCTTATGCCTGGTTCTTCCCTGAAGGAGTAAACTTGGGAGTTGGCGTTTCTGATCGAAACGACGATTTCACACAAACGACATCTTCTCAGTCAAACCCTATGCCTTCGTGGGATACCCCCGGAATTAAATCAGCAGAATTAACCGTAACTGACGACGACGGAAGTTCGGTTTCAACTGCTTTGTCGATCCTGGTATTAAACCAGATACCAGTCGCTGATTTCGTGGTCAAAACAACAAGTTCCGGCACCGCTCTCATTGATTTCCGAGTTGAAGATGGTCAGGTGGAGACGCCTTACACCTTCGACGGCAGAGACTCTTTTGACCCCGATGGTACGGTCGGTGATTCGAGCGATTTGACTTACAATTGGAGCTTCTCCGATGATGGTACGTTTGGCTCAAGCCCACAAGTGACCCACACATTTTCATTGCCAGGAACCCATACCGTTGTCTTGGTCGTCACGGATGAGGCTGGTGCAGAAAGTATAGCTCGTGTCTTGACTGTTGAAATCGCTAACCCTCTACCAATCATATCCGTTCGAATTCTTGATGCTTGGTACAATGAGGAACAAATGACGGATTCCAGTTCCTTGCCTGAAGTGACCGATTTGGATTGGTCTCGAACCTTCAACGAAGCTGATGAAACGTTTGCAGCACCGCATGCTTTGTTGTATTTCGACTCTGATGGAACTCGAGATGGGGACCAAACCTTTGAAGGCAAATATGTTCCACTCGACACAAACTCTCCAAACTGGAATGGAATTGTCCAATACACTTGGGACTTTGGCGACGGTTCTCCTTTGAATTCCGAACCTACACCTTGGCATTCGTATTCTCTTCCAGGGGAATACACCGTTTCACTCACTGTTCGAGATGCGTTTGGAACAGGGGATGTTTCCCGTTCACTCTTCACGGTCGTTGTTGACCACCCACCGATTATTCATGATATATTCATACAAGAGGAAATTATTGTCACCGATTCGTATTCCATAAGCGCCAACATTTCAGATATCGAATCAGACTTGGCCATAGCGGTTTATCGAGATACCAATGTCAACGACGGCTCAATTTCGGACCGAGACGAAACGCTCAGTCCTGAGCTTGTTATTCGATGGGACCTCGACATAGAGGTTGATGCGAATGAAAACGGGGACCCAGCAGACGATTGGATTGACCCAATTGCAGGCTCAGAAAGCCGAGTTTCTGGTTCATGGGATGAAGTAGGCCTCTACACAATACGACTGGAAGTCTGCGACAGTGTAGGCATTTGTGATCGTATGGACCTTGAAATTGAAGTCAGTCCAGAGCCATCAGACCCTCCTTCTCTTTCGGACTTTAGCGTAGAAGATTGGAAAAGTTGGTTGACCGATGCTGGTTCGGATTTGGCTACTCTTGTGGCACTGATTTCAGTCGCTCTTATCCTCGGATGGCTGGTTATGCGAGAACCGTCGGATCTTGAAGATGAAGCAAAGCAAGCCGCAGAGGCCTATACCGATGTAGAGCATGTCGAAAGTCAAGGCGGATTATTGGGGATGGATCACCATACTCCCCCGCCTGCTCCCGGAATTCTATCCAAAGATGAACGCAGGAGTGACGACAGCGGATATATTCGGCCACTTCGCCGAAGAAGTTGACCGTTAGTTTGTATAACCTCCTCGCTAATAGCATCTTGAGGGGGAGCCATGTCAACACACATCCGAGTTGGTTCAATCACCTTGACCCTCCTCCTGCCTTTGTTCTTAATGTCGTTTTCATCGCCATTGGCGGTTCAGGTGCAGGCAGCAGATGCGTGCGCAGGTGACACAACTCCTGTGCTTTGGAACGAAACCGTTCAACGCACGTCTCTTGTTCCGCACCATAACAGCATGTGGTGGAGTGGTTACTACTATGAAGATGAAATGGAAATGGAACGTGATGAAGGGGAACCACCGAAATCCTCTTCTTCTCAACCGGGCTATAACGCTGAACTGAGTCCGGAAGAGCCATGGATGTACAACAACTATTACAATCCCCGTCTCGATCCTTTGGAAGTGAATCATTTCACAACCATGCTCATCGGAAACGACAGCGTTGGTGCCTTGCGTGTCAACCTCTCGGCTGATTTCCGTACAACCGTCTGCATAACATTACAGGATACGAATTTCAATCCGGTCAATGCAGATGTCTACCTCTTCACTTCAGAACAATACTCAAATTATGAAGAATCATACCACTCAAGTCACGATGAAGACGCATGGTACTTCAACGGCGATGTTCAAGATTCTTTATCGGATATTCCACCGGAATGGAGAAGTTTCAATTTCCTTGGATGGAAGTCATTCCGTGATTCACACGAGTATGAGAAAACTTCAGAGGTTAATTTTGCTTTAAACCTCGACGGTCCTGAAATTTACACCTCGTTCTTCTCTGGAACCGACTGGCAAGACTTCTACATCGTCGTCGACACATGGGATAACGTGCATGACTTTGATGCTGAAGCGCCAGATACGATTGTGGCTGCTGATATTACCATTATTACGACTGAACGAAGTCTGGTTCTACCGCCTTACACTGTGGCGATTGTATTCCTTGTAGGGTTCCTGGCTACGCTTGTTGCACCGTTCATCCTCAACGCCCGTTACATGAAGGCTGGGCTCATGATGACAGAAGAAGTGCAAAACATCGTTCCGTCCCTTGATACTCCCGCGCAACGTCCCGGTCAAGGGGACGATCTGGAACCGACAGCCAAGGAATGGCAAGAACCAGTCCCACTCCCGGAACCAATCCCTCTCGAATCACTTCAACACAACAGTTCAATCGAGGAACATCCCTTGCCAGTGGACCAAACTTGAACTGGCAAAAAAGCCGTTCTAAAGAGGCTGTAAGCGTCTTCAATACTCAAGGAGTCTCCAAGCATCTTGGAGGTCTCGAACGTTCACAAGGCCCTTGTCAGAGAGTCGGAATTCATCACGCATGGTTGCGTAGACCATTTCTTGGCCGAGTGTGGGTGCGTGGAGTCGAGCCCAGTCACCGCCGTTGCCTAGAGCCATGAGGCTGTAAAGCGGTGTTGAATCTTGAGTAGATAGTGTGTTCGCTGCATCAATAAGCTGCAATGCATCTTGGTGGTCGTTGACGGTACTGCAGTACTTGAAAACATCACCATGCTCTCCGTTTTCAGAAACCATAGTTATGATTTCTTCAGCGCTTGGTGTTCCTTCGACATCGTGTTGCGATGCGATAATTTGGCAACTTGCTGCCTTTGCTGCCTTGACCAGTGCTTTGCGCTCTTTGTCCACAATGGAAATTTCGAGGTCAATCCACGCTACGTTTGAGCTCACTGCGTGTTGAAGTATTGCAATGCGTTCTTCTTCATTTCCAGGGAAATGACCGCCTTCACGGACTGGGCGAACTGCAAAGACGACAGGGAGAGGAATTCCTTCTTTCAATGCAGCAATTGATTCAGCAACATCGAGTTCCGATACATCTGCAACAGCCCAGTCGTTGACTGGAGGCATGGTGGATGTTCGGTTTCCTTCTTCGTCTTCGACGACGGTGGCTTGAGGCTTGGTAAGGTACAATCGGTCAAATCGAACTTCGACCATGTCTGCTCCTTGAATTCCGGCGCGAGCGGCTTCGTCAACCATTGCTTTGACGGTTGTTTCTTCGAGAGAGACGCATATCTTCGGGTTGGGCATACTTTCGGCGACTTTGGACGGCTTCTTAACGCTCTCGCTTGTAAGGTGTTGAAACTGCTTCTTCAAAAGTTGGTTTTTCGGTTCGAAAATCCCCGTCTCAGAAGGTCACAAAAACGGTGTTTATTTTCCCCTTTAGTGGCGGTATTTCGCGGGCTTTACCGACGCCATTTGACACCCCTTTTGCAGTATCTTTATACCCCCTCGTCACAGGGTATGTATGTAGAGGGGCGTGAGGTAGGGGAAATAGTGGACTGCGAGCCAAAATTATCTCGGATAATCTCGTAATTTTCAATTCATTTTGAAGCACAAATATACCCCTTTGAAACCACCCCTATGGAGGAATAATTATGTCAGACGATTACGGCGCATCCAGCATCCAAGTTCTCGAGGGTCTCGAAGCAGTTCGATTGCGACCCGGTATGTATCTGGGCGACCCCCACGACGGTTCAGCCCTCCACCACTGTATTTGGGAAGTCGTCGACAATTCTGTCGACGAACATCTTGCTGGCCACACATCTCGAATCGACATCACGCTCAACGCCGACCATTCACTCTCAGTCCGAGATTACGGCCGAGGGATTCCGGTCGGATTGCACGAAGAATACGGCGTCTCAGCCGCTGAAGTTATCATGACAAAACTCCACGCTGGTGGCAAATTCGACAACAGTTCATACAAGGTCTCAGGCGGACTCCACGGCGTCGGAGTCTCTGCAGTCAACGCAGTTTCAGAGTGGATGGACGTTACAATCCATCGCAATGGAATCGTTCACTATCAGCGATTCGAAGCGGGAGTCCCTGTCGACCCACTCGCTGAAACTGGCACGTGCGAGGACACTGGCACGACCATTTCCTTCAAACCGGATCTGTCCATTTTCACAGATGTTACCGAATTCGAGTTCGAACAAATCAACACACGGCTCAAGGAAACCGCATTCCTTAACGCAGGCCTCCAAATCGTCATTCATGACGAACGAGGCGAAGAGGAACACGTCGTAGAGCATCTTTACGAGGGAGGCCTAGCAGAATTCGTCCGCCAACTCAATGAGCGTAAAGAAGCAATGCACGACGATGTCATCGTCATACAAGGTGAAAAAGAAATTGAAAAGGGAATGGTGTCGGTCGAACTGGCACTGCAATGGTCTGACGCTTTTAGCGAATCCATCCAGTGTTATACGAACATCATCCGGAACAAAGATGGCGGCACGCACATGTCAGGTTTGCGAACAGCGCTAACCAGTTGTATCAACGGCTATGCGAAGAAGCGAAACTTGCTCAAGGGCGACGCTCTTTCTGGTGAAGACGTCCGCGAAGGCCTCGCTTCTATTGTGAGCGTTAAACACCCTGATCCTTCGTTTTCCTCACAAACAAAAGACAAACTCGTCAGCAGTGAAGTCACCGGTATCGTTCAAACCGTTGTCTATGAGAAGCTTGGTGAATTCTTCGAAGAAAACCCAAGCGTAGCGAAGCAAATCGTCGACAAAGCTCTCCTCGCCTCTAAAGCACGTGAAGCGGCACGAAAAGCGCGTGATTTGACTCGGCGAAAGGGCGTACTCGAAGGCGGCGGTTTACCCGGTAAGTTGGCCGATTGCCAGTCGAGAGACCCAAGAGAATGCGAAGTTTACCTGGTTGAAGGTGATTCTGCTGGCGGCTCTGCAAAGACTGGTCGTGACCGGCGCATACAAGCAATTCTGCCTTTGCGGGGTAAAATCTTGAACGTCGAACGTCAAAAGCATAACATTGCAAAGGTTTTCCAGAACCAAGAAATTCAGACCATGATTCGGGCTTTCGGAGCAGGAGTGGGCAACAATCCAGAAGATGAAGGCGGATTCAATCCTGAGAAGTTGCGCTATCATAAACTCATCATCATGACGGACGCCGATATTGACGGTGCTCACATTCGAACCTTGATGCTGACCTTCTTGTGGCGCTTCATGCGGCCTGCCATTACTGGAGGCCACGTCTACATTGCACAACCGCCTCTCTATCAATTATCCAAAGGAAGGGTCAGCAAGTATGCCTTTTCCGATGAGGAGCGCGACTCCATTATTGATGAATTACGTGGCGATAATCCCAATGTTAAAATTGGTGTACAACGCTACAAAGGTCTTGGTGAAATGAACCCTGAACAATTATGGGAGACTACGATGGACCCAGCCTCTCGAACAATGCTCAAAGTGACCGTCAAAGATGCAGAAGAAACCGATCGAATGTTTGAGATCTTGATGGGCGAGGATGTTCCAGACAGAAGGGCGTTTATCGAACGCCACGCAAAGGAGGTGACCAACCTTGACATCTGATGATATTGAAGAACACCAAGAAGACGAAACGATTTCAAATGAAAACGTGTTGAATCATCCACTGAACGATGAGATGAAGACATCGTACATTAATTACGCCATGTCCGTAATTATTGGAAGAGCACTTCCTGACGCTCGTGATGGTTTGAAACCAGTCCACCGCAGAGTTCTGTACGGAATGTACGAGGGTGGGCATACCTCCGAAAAGAAGTTCAGTAAATCCGCCCGTTCAGTCGGAGAAGTCATGGGTAAATACCACCCTCACGGTGACCAGTCGATTTACGATACAATGGTTCGTATGGCGCAAGAGTTTTCTCTCCGATATCCGCTTGTCGACGGCCAAGGAAACTTCGGTTCAATCGATGGTGATCCGCCTGCTGCTATGCGATATACAGAGAGCCGCCTTGACAAAATTGCCAAGCACATGCTCGAAGATATCGACAAGAAGACCGTAGACTTCCAACCGAATTTTGACGATTCGGAACAGGAGCCAACCGTTCTCCCTTCGCGACTACCTAATCTGATGCTCAACGGAAGCGACGGTATTGCCGTCGGTATGGCAACCCGAATTCCACCGCATAATCTCACCGAAGTAGCGGGTGCAATCCACCTGCACGTCAATCGTATTATCGAAGAAGGCGAAGCCAATACTGGCATGCCGCAAATCTCTATAGAAGAATACATGGAGCATGTCAAAGGACCTGATTTCCCTACGGGTGCATCCATTCACGGTATCGATGGAATCTATGACATGTACACGACTGGAAAAGGCCGTTTCCACGTCCGTTCGAAGTGTGATGTTCTGGATGATTCCAAAGGTAAGAGAATCATCATCCATGAAATCCCTTACCAGGTCAAGAAGGCAGACATGTTGGTTCACATTGCTGAACTGGTCACAAAAGGACTTATCATCGGCATTCGAGACATTCGTGACGAATCTTCGAAAGAAGGTATCCGAGTGGTCATCGAGGTCAAGAACAATGCTGACCCGCACGCTGTGCTGAACCAACTGTTCAAATCCAGCCGTTTGCAGGAATCTTATTCTGCTAACATGATGGGGATTTTGGATGGTCGTCCCGTCCTCCTTACTCTACCGGTTATGCTGCATACTCACGTATCACATCGTGAATCAATCATTGAACGTCGAGCACAATTCGATTTGAACAAGGCTCAAGCACGTGCGCACATTTTGGAAGGTCTTGTCTTAGCACAAGATCGCATCGATGATGTCGTAGCGGTTGGTAAAGCAAGTTCGAGCCGAGAGCAGTTTGAAGCAGTCTTACAAGGTACTGAAACCATGCCTGGTATTGCTCCCTTCACATTCACTGAGCCGCAATCCAAGGCCATTGCAGAACGCCGGCTTTACCAACTCAGTCGACTGGATGTCGATAAGGTTCAGAATGAGCACGCAGAGCTGAAACTTCGTATCGCCGACTTGCAGGACATCATTGGTTCTCGTACACGCCGCCTCAGTATTCTGCTGGCTGAACTTGACGAAATGGTCGAACGCCATGGTGATGAACGTCGTTCCTTCATCGACCCAATGCCTCTTTCTATGAATCGTGAAGACTTGATTGAAGAGCGAGCAATTGCTATTACTCTGAGTGAAGATAACTATATTCGCCACATGCCGGTTGAATTGTTCCGTGTCCAAAATCGAGGAGGCAAAGGCCTCAAGGGTGTGGCTACGAAGAACGAAGATACCCCACAATTGATTGTGACTTGCTTCAGCAAAGACCGATTGCTTATTTTCACCGATAAGGGGCGAGTCTACGGCCTCAAAGCTTGGGAGACTCCGCTTGGAAGCCGGCATGCTCGTGGAAGCCACATTCGCAACGTCATCGAGAAGATTCAGGACGATGAAAACATCGTGACCATCTTACCGATTACCCGTGATTTACTGGAATCTCCAGAAGGCCACTTCTTGCTGTTTGCTACTCGCTTAGGGCTGATTAAGAAGACCAAATTGGAAGAATACGTTCGCATCAACCGTAACGGAAAGTATGCATTGCGGTTCAAACTTGACGGTGACAGTTTGGTAAATGTTCGAACAGGAACAAATGATTCATCGGTTGTTATGATTTCGAGCACAGGATTTGCGAGCCGCTTTGCGTGTTCAGATATTCGTTCCTCCGGCCGTGTATCGGCTGGTGTATACGGCATCAAGACCGGCAACAGAAAGAACGCAGATGGAGGTCATGTTGTTGCTATGATGGCTACGGAAAATACCGATACACAGATTCTGACCATCACTCGAAATGGAATGGCGAAGCGTAGTCGTCTTGGTACCTCTGAGAAGGTGCCAGATCTCGATGCTGAAGGTATCCAGAAAATCGATTCAGAAACGGGCGAAGGAAAGTTGCGAACGGATGGATACCGCAAGACTAAGCCTGGTGCTAAGGGTGCGTTTACGATGAACCTCGATCACGAGAACGGTGATTTCATCATCAGCGCTCGTCAAATTCCAAACCTTGACGACAACCTCTTTTTACTCACGAAGAAGGGCATGATGATACGAATTAACGCAGCCCAAACCAAGGAAACAAAGAACAAGAAATCCAAGGGCACTCGGGTGATGGAACTTCGAAATGCCAAGCGAACTGGCTTTGTCGACCACATCATCTTCGCAGCACGATTACCTGCTGAATTACTTGAAACTCCAGCCGATGAGTTTGAAGAAATGGACACCGACAACGACGGTACAGTTTCACGTGAAGAATTCGAAGCAGCACAAGCACTCAAGGCGATTCATTCCGAAGAAGAGTGATTTTCTTCAGCCGACGCATTGAAACATGACTCCATTGTGACTCGTCATGCACCGGCCCAAGTCGGCTGATGCGGTGATGTTCAATGGAAGAGCGCTCTTTGATTTATGATTGGAATACAGTTGATTACGATTTGAACAGAAACCCTGCGAATCATCCGCACGGTGTTTGGTTCGATGACGAGACGCTTCGAGACGGACTGCAAAGCCCCAGCGCACGCAATCCAACCATTGATCAAAAGATTGAACTGCTAAGTTTCATGGAAAAACTAGGAATTCAGAAAGTCGACCTTGGACTTCCAGGAGCAGGTCCGTTCCATTTGGAACACATTGATGCTATGCTGTCCCATATTACTGAGAACGATTTTCAGATTCGACCCGGTGCAGCCGTTCGTACCCTCATGAGTGACATTGAACCTCTTGTTGAAATGCAAGCAAAACACGGAATTCCAATTCAAGCCAGTGCTTTCCTCGGTACCAGCCCAATACGCCAATACACAGAAGGATGGACAATGGACAAACTCCTTGCAACCATGGAGAAAGCCGTCTCATACGCTGTGGACAATGATGTTCCAGTAATGTTCGTCACAGAAGACACAACCCGTTCAAAGCCAGAGGATGTCAAACTCATCTACGAACGAGCTATGGAGTTGGGTGCACGACGTCTGTGTATTTGCGACACATGTGGGCACGTGACTCCAAACGGTGTCAAGCAACTGCTCCAATTCATTGACGAAGAAGTTATCAAAGATTCAGGCTACAAACGCTCAGAAATTGAAGTGAACTGGCACGGTCATCAAGACCGTGGTCTCGGCGTTGCAAATAACATCGCAGCGGTTGAAGCCGGTGCAGATGTGATTCATGGAACCGCTCTTGGGGTCGGTGAGCGAGCAGGTAACGCTCCTCTTGACCAAACACTCGTCAATTTGAAACTCCTCGGTGTCATTGAAAACGATTTAACGCAACTTGATGCTTACATGCAAAAGGCAAACGAGTACATCGAAGTCCCGCTCCCTCGAAATTATCCAGTGTTTGGAATGGATGCCTTTGAAACCGGAACCGGTGTTCATGCATCAGCCGTCATCAAAGCCATGAAGAAAGGCGACCACTGGTTGGCTGACCGAGTCTATTCCGGTGTTCCTGCCGGCGACTTTGGTCTCAAGCAAGTGATTCGAATCGGACATATGGCTGGACGCTCAAACATCATTTGGTGGCTTGAACAAAACGGCTACGAAGCATCCGATGATTTGGTTGCGCACGTGTTTGAAGTTGCTAAGAGTCAGCGCCGCAACATGGAAGACCAAGAGGTCAAAGATACCGTTGAGTCCTTCCTGAATGCGTGATCACGCTTCAGCTTCTTCTTCATTGTCACTGAAGGTGTCGCCTTGAGTTTCATTGATTTCTTTGGTAATTGTCCATTCTGAATCAACACTTCCTCCACTCCAATCGCCTTCAACAGCCACCTCATCAATGTCTTGCTCTTCTCTCCATACCGCTTCGCCTTGTGAGCCACAAACGAGGAATCTCCCGTTTGTATCAATCTGGTCGCTGAGCAGTTTCAGATGTTTCGATATGGGCAAAAAGTGGCCTACTGGCATTCCTGCGGCAGTGAATGGATTGGTTGCTGCACCAATGAGAAGGCCATCTTCGGGTGCTACAACATCAACGGTGATGCCTGGTGTTCCCGGGTCTGAAATTGTTGCAATCACTTCCCCCTCACGCATGACTGAGCCTGCAGAGACAAACATGTCGAGTAGACCTCCTTCACCGGCCCTCAACCAATGCGAGCCACTTGCGAGCATACGGAAGCGAGGGCGAAGGGGGTTTCCATCAATCATACGGAACGAGCGTAATACATTGAGAACTCCATGCATGGCGACTTTTACCGATTCGTGGTCCAGAGTATTTGCACCTCCACCTTCGTACGTGACGACGGGGATGTCGAGGGCAATCGCTGCTTTACGGAGTGAGCCAGAGGGAGGTTTTGAATCCAGTATGATTTCAATACCAAATGCTTTGGCAAGTATATTTGAGCCAGCATGCGCCAAGTTTGCTCGAATTTGAGGCATATTTGACCTGCCTTTTCCAGCGCTGTGTAAATCTACAATCGCATCAGCATCTGAAAACAAGTACTTCCATGTCTGGGCGGCAACACGCTTGGTGGTTGAGCCTTTGGGGTCTCCGGGGAAATGTCGATTGAGGTCACGTCCATCGGGGAAGTATCTCGATTTTGCGCGGTAGCCTGGGAGGTTAACAATCGGTACAATTCGAATGGTACCGGCCATTTTTGTCGGGTCGAGCGGTTTTCCCTCATCAGTAAAAGCGTTCGAAAGCAAATGTGTGCAGGTTGACGGTCCAGTTAATTCATCGCCATGCACGCCACCAAGTATGGTAATCGTTGGGCCTGGTCGGCTTCCATGAAGAATAGTTACAGGTATCGGCCACGAATCTCCGAGGTCCGTTTCCAACAAGGGCATGTGAACGGTTCGCATGGTCCCCGGTTTGATGATTTTACGATAGAATCGAGTATTGCTCCATTTGGCTCCTCGATCCCATTCCGGGCGGTCTTCCGGTTTGTGTGCAGCCATTGCTTCTTGAATTGCATTTCTGCGTCTTCGGGGCAGTTCATGCGCTACGCGAATCTTTGCTTTCGCCTTACGCTTCTTACCTGCCATGGTTCGTGCATACTCACTCCCTCAATAAGAATGCGTATATGTTCGTCCCTCCAAGCAAAGAAAACAAGTGCTTGCAGGTCTTGCCACTGGTATGGAAGAGATCGGTGTCCAGCGCCAATACGCTCCAACTTCGATTTGTTTTGGTTGCGGTCCAGCCAATGAAAAAGGATTACGAATGAACAGCGTCAGAATCGAGAACGGTCTTTCCTTGGAATATGTACCTGAATCTCATCACCAAGCTTTCCCTGGCATGATTAACGGTGGAATCATCGGAACGCTTCTTGATTGCCACGGTAACTGGACTGCTGCTGTAGCCCTGATGGACGCACAAGGTTTGGATGAACCACCTTGTACCGTAACCGCTTCGTATACCGTTAACCTTCGCAGACCGACTCCGGTTGACATTCCGTTGAAAGTAACAAGTCAAATCAAAGAATTAAGTGAGGACCGTGCAGAAATTGAATTGCTTTTGGAAGCAAATGGGAAAGTTTGTGCCACAGGTAGCGGATTATTTGTAGCGGTCAAAGAGGGCCATCCTGCCTATCATCGTTGGAGTTGAATCCCCCTATGGCAAAACCCAACAAAGAGCAGGTATTACTCTTGGACGAACTACGAGATTTTGTCCTCGAAGTTATGTTGGATATGCCTGAATGGGTTGATGCCCAAGTCGAAGATTTACGCAGCATCCCTTTAGGTGTTTTGAGGAAAAACGCCACGCAGCGCCATGGTATTACTCGGTGGAAACGGGGTGTTGATGTACACTCACTGCAACCAAACGACGTTGAAGTGATTGAAATCCACCCTCAAATGCTCAACATTGAATGGAAGGCTTATTCTGCTTTTGTCTTGCATCACGAATACATACATGCCCTCGGTTTACGTGCTCACAATACCCTGTTTCGGCAATTAGAAGCAGCTTGGCCAGGTCGCAAAGCGGGCAAGCAAGGGCCGATGTTTACCGAGACTTTACGTAGAGCCAGAGCCGTGTGGCTTTGGTGTTGCCCGACCTGCAGTCAAGAGTTTCCGAGGCAGAAACCATCCAACAGACGCTATCGTTGCCGAAAGTGCAACACTGTCCTTATCGACAAGAAAAATCCATCCTTGTTTCAGCAATAAGCCATTGATTTGAAAGACAATGGAGCGTTGGGTTAAACATGAGCCGTTCTTTCCTCGTTCGACGCTCATTTCCTGTGCCGATGGCAGTCATTCTCGGACTTTTTCTGTTGTCCTTTTGCGCTCCTCTTTCTCAGGCAAACCTAACCGAATCACCGGACGGGGGCAAACTTTTCTTATCCTGCATTCAAGACGATGAATGCCAACTCACTTCCGTTGCCAGCGGCGAAGAAGTCGTATCCAACAGCATTTTTGCCTCCCCTGCTCAACCAGAAACGGTCACGCTTGAATTTGAGATGGACCCCAGACAAGTTGAGTTAGCATTGCTCCCAACGTTGTTGGATTCGATGATTTTGGATTTGCGTTTTACCGGAGAGGTTTCAGGATACAACAAACCTGAATTGGATGTTTCACTTATTCTTGGCTCATCGGTGACTGAATGGAATTTTGAAGCAGATTTTGTTCCATCTTTATCAACGACAAGCCCCTACACTCTTGAGGACGAATCACTCAATCTCAACGGCGACCGTGTTCTATGGCCGGATGACCCAGTTCGCCTTCGAATGACCTTTGTTCTCGACCGACCAGGTACATGGGAATTACACTTGAGAGGGGCTTCATCAATGGAACTGCAAATACCTTGGTCTGAAGATGTAGAATCTCGTAACTCTGACGAACCATCGAGTGACCTTGAACCTCGTTCTACTGAGTTTGAAACGGTACACTACGGGGCACTTTTGGAAACAGACCGTGATTGCTGGACGTTTACCATTGAACAGCACGAGGTCATAAACATTTACTTGGTATGGGAGACTGTTCCGATTGAAATTCAACAAAGTCACGGAATGCCAGACCTTATCCAACCTTCAGGAAGATTATCGAATTCTCCCGAAGTCATTGTTCGGGAAGACGATGATTCGACTCGAACGACTTACCGTTGGAGAGCTATGCCAGTTGGTGACTACACCTTCTGTTTTGGAGGAACTGCTGGTAAATTCCAACCGTATGCTTGGACTGGGCAACTCGCGTTTGAAGGCGCTGGTCCAGTTACACCTGCAGATTTCGATGGAAAAGCGTTCTATCCAGCAGGTAGTGCTCTTCTTGGCGATGAAGATGCCCCAGTTTCGCTTTCAAGGCATTCTTCAGGCTTCCTTTTCCTCTCTCTCCTTTTGTTCGCAGGGTTTGTTTTTGATGGCTTACGGAATTCAACCTCTTCGCTTCTTAGGTTTGGGTTTTTCACTCCGGGTGTACTTTTCCTCCTCGTCGGGGGGATTCTACATCCCATGTGGGCCTTGGGTGATGAAGTCCAATCGGATACCGAGATACAATTGGATGAGCTGATTGAAAACCGATTGCAACAACTCTGGGATGCATCCTATCCAGGCGTACCAGAACAGGTTCTTGTGACCCAAACAGGTTCGACGTGGGGCATGCTAGACGGACAACGATTAGAACTCCGTCTTGAAGTGGAAGAAGCCATACCCCTTCCAGATGGTCGGTGGCAACTCATTGTCCCCGAACTTCAGGAGTTACGTTTGGATCAAGTTATCTTTTCACAGGTGAATCGGGGAGGGTCTCAAACGACCGATGAAGGCATGTTAGAGCAACAAACTGTGCGTTTTATTTTGCTTGCTGGACGTTCGTTACTTCTTGACATGCTGATGCTTGAAGCAATGATGGTTGTCGATGAAAAGCCCAAATCATCGATATTCCATGTGGATTTTGATATGGTCGATGTGCCTGCAACTGGTTCAGTATCCGTTCCTGCCTGGGGGACCCGCCCTGCTTCGGTGAGTGAATACGATTGGCTGTTGCTCCAAAGCGCCTTGTTCCCTGAGAGAATTTCAGTAAGTTTGTGCGACTGTGACCTCGATTTGCTAGATGTCCGCTTCATTTCGTCTCCTGGTTTTGATGCCAACGATCTGCCCCCTTTCATCACGGTTGAGAACGCATCAGGATTGATACCCTTTGCAACCCCCGTCGGAATACTGGGTTTGATGCTGTGTACAGTTTCAAGCAGAGGCGAATATACTCGACGAGTAAAGGCAAAGAAACTTGCAACCGAAATGTTCCAAGAGAATGTAAAGTGGGATTGAATTCACTTCTTTCCTTTCTTGGCCTTGCTCTTTGCGTCCTTGATGGCCTTCTCTGAATCGACACCGGCTTTTTCTGCGGCTTCTTTGATGCTCTGTTCTTCATCTTCAGAGATTTCACCGTCTTTGGATGCCGATTTTACAGCAGCATCGACGTTCATCTTTGCAGCCTCTTCGTCGGTGATACCCAATGCGTCTTGGAATGATTTCAGTTCAGCAAGTTCTTCTTCGGTAAGGATACCGTCTTCCCAAGCCGCTTCATACGATTCAAGCAGAAACGACTTGTAAGCATCCGGGTTGAGCAGTACGTCACGAATCAGACCATGGTTTGGGCCATCATCGGATTGCGCCATGTCAAGAATTGCTATTGAGCGTCGAACTTCTTTCACTGCCATGTCCTTCAGGCCGTGTCCAGCCCAAACTGCACCTGCAGCAATGACGGCAGCAGCAAACCATCGCATAACGTCTTGATTTACGAACTCCCAAGGTTCGACAAGGTGGAAAATACCGAGAACAGCCATTGCTGCACCGCACATAACTTCGACCCAGTCATTCAAATCTGGTTCATCTTCGAACACTGAAAGTCGTTCTTCTACCATCGACTCAACATCATCGGCCATGTTCGGCACATGAGAAGAGGGGTCTTATGGGTGTCGGATTGAAACTTTACGAGCGTTGTCCTTTTGGACTGTTGGCGCGAGTGGCAGATTATGGAGGAGAGTGGACGGGCTGTAATGGGCTTGGATTTACCAGCGAAAGCACTTCAATTCCTCACTCAGAATTGGGGGATAGATCACCTTCATCCACCTCAGCATGAAGCTATGCCTAGTGTCCTTTCAGGTGCTAACACATTGCTTGCAATACCGACTGCAAGCGGTAAGTCGCTTGTTGCTTACATAGGGATTATCCGTCGTCTTTTGGTCGATGAGCCCGGTTCCAAAGCCGTTTACATTGTCCCGCTCAAAGCGTTGGCGAGTGAGAAGCATGAAGACTTGGTTGCTCTGGGCGGTTCAGTCGGTTTAACCGTTGGACTTGGTATTGGAGATGCTTCAGGTGAGGCAAAGAAGATTGATGAATGCGATATTCTTGTGTGTACCTCTGAAAAACTCGATTCACTCATGCGTAATCGTTCTGAGTTAATGGCGAATGTGTCGATTGTTGTGGCAGATGAATTCCATTTGATGAACGATTCCACCCGTGGACCAACTCTAGAGATTAACCTCACACGTCTACGGTACCTGAGACCCAACGCCCAAATCATTGCCTTATCGGCTACGGTTGGAAATTGCAATGAACTTGCAGAATGGCTGGATGCGAATCTCATCCTCTCCTCATGGAGGCCAGTCGCTCTTGAGTACAGTACTTTTCACGATCTGCACTTGGAACCACGCTTGGTACAATCCTCCGGAATGTCAACTGAAGCTGATGTATTGCAACCTCCCCGTGATTTAGAGGGTCCAAAATCGCATCCCGCTTGGGTTGTTGTCAGCGACACCATAGACCAAGACGGTCAAGTTTTGATTTTCGTTGGAACGCGTCGCAGCGCTCAATCTGAAGCGTTGAAACTGTCAAAACGTATTGCAAAGCGGTTGGCAAAGGATGATCCTGATCGATTGAAACGCCTGGAAGTTTTTGCCGGCTCACTGGAAGGCAGGAGTCAAACGGCAATGGCAGAACGGTTGGCTGAAGCCATTCGAGGTGGTATTGCATTCCATCATGCTGGATTGACGCATGGTCAACGAAAAGCGATTGAGGGTGCCTTCAAAGAAGGACTTCTGGTTGGCTTAACCGCAACCCCAACTTTGGCTGCAGGTGTCAACCTTCCTGCACGGCGGGTTTTGGTTCGAGATTTGAAAAGATGGGACGACGGAATGAGCCGCCCACTACCCGTTATGGAAGTTCGTCAGATGCTGGGCCGAGCAGGACGTCCGAGATACGACAGTTTTGGCGAAGCCTGGGTGTTGTGCAAGGGAACCGATGGATGGGGTATTGCAGACGATGTTAGCGATCGATATTTCTTTGGTCCAGTTGAATCAATATCTTCGAAACTTGCAAGTGAGCCTGCTCTGCGTACCCATTTGCTTGCCTCGATTGCAACCGGCGGTTTCCGTCATCGGGGGGAGATTGGGGATTTCTTCTCGGCGACCTTCCTTGGTTCTACCATGTCTTCAATGCAGTTGAATGAGCGTCTTGATGAGATGTTGAATTGGCTCGTTGAAGAACGTTTTATCCGTAAAAAAGGGGTTGATGAGGCGTATGCAAAACGGCGAGCAGATGCTAAGGCCAATCAAGGTGAGGACGAAGGCTGGGACGATGAAATGCCAATCTGGGCCACCATTGCACAAACCACTGGCGGCGTTCAACTCCGTTCAAGTCCACATGAACATATTCCCCAAGCCAAGACATCAACAGCCTTTACAGAAGCATCCCTCGGTTTCACCTCTGCAACCAACTTGGCACATGTAGGTGGATGGTCTGCTCCAACGGCGAATGACCATGCTTCGATGGAATACGAAGCGACTTTGATGGGAGAACGCATTACTCAACTCTACCTTGACCCCCTTTCTGCATCGATTCTGCGTACAGGTCTTCGGCGTGCTGTACGCCGTAGTGTTCGCCAAACGGGTGAAGTATCCGATTTCGGACTCATGCACCTTGCCTCATCGACTCCAGACTTCATTCCTCTCTGGGCTAAAAATTCCGAAATGGAACGCAGTTCACCTCTTTGGCTCAAAACCAATTCAGTGGAAGACGAACTGTTGATCGATGATACTCTTGAAGAACGACTGCTTGGCAAGGTGAAATCAGCTTGGATGCTCGAAATGTGGATTCAAGAAGACACGCTTCGTTCAATTGAAAGTGAACTCGACGTGAGCCCAGGGGATGTCAATCACCGTGTCGACCTCATGGGTTGGTTGTTGGCAGCAGGTCAACAAGTTCTGCTGACCGATGATGTGTTTTCTGAAGAACACCTGCCTGTCATTAGCAACATTGCTACGACCATCGATATGCTCAAGCAACGTATTCGACACGGATGCAAGAAGGATTTGCTCCAACTGGTAAACATCAAACACGTAGGCCGGGCTCGTGCCCGAGAATTAGCGGGGATGGGTGTAAGAACGCCCAAAGATGTTCTTTCGATGAACCATTCTACACGCAACAAACTCCTTGCTAAGCGAGGTTGGGGGCCTTTACTTTTGGATAAAATCAATACGGAAGTCGAAAAAGTGCTGCGTCGGCAAAGTACGGCGAATGGGACTCGAAGTCAGCCAAAACAACGCGACGACGATGTCCCTCTCTCCGACGAGTCTGCATCGGATAATTGAAAGAGAATCTGTTCTTGGATTCACCATGGCACAACCTGAATTCCCTTGCTTTGCATGGGGCAGTGAATCTCCAGTCAATGCCAAAGATGTGCTTGCTCACTTCCTTGATGCACGCCCCAATTCAAACTGGGTTTTGATTGGACAAGGTTGTATTCAAGCCGAATCTCAACTCTGGACTGCATGGAATTCAGCTTCCCGCAGATGGTTGCGTTCATCCACTTTAGCTCGTTCCTTAGATGCAGAGTTTCTCCGCTATCTCACTGGCACTCATCACGTCTCTGAAGCGTTCAAGCGTGCTGGGGTTCGTGACAAAGACACTTCAGGTTTTCTTCTTCACCTCCCAAACGCCTCCAGTGCCGATGACGCTTACTCGGATTGCTTGCCGGTTGAATTGGACTATTCCGATTCGGAATCTCAAGCACTCTCGATTCTTTCGCAGCTTGGTTTGCAAACTGCATCAATGGAATTTTCGCTTTCGAGAGAGGGTGCTTCTCGTCTTGGAATGAAGTTTGATTCGGAACTTGAAGCGGTGACGGAGGCTTCACTAATCGGCCATATCGTTTCAGCAGAATTCACCTCGTGAGCAAATCAAAAGGGAGTAGACTTCAAACACCCTCGCATACAGCGTTGACACATGGTGATGAGCGCAAGTCCCAACGATGACCACATGCCAAGTACAGGCAGATATCTGAACCAATCGAAAATCCAGTCGGCTCTTGACCATGCTCAAGAACTGGGTGCGTCTTATGCCGAAGTTCGATTGATGGCAATTACCGACTCCAGTGTCGCATTACGTGATGCAAAACTAGAACGGGCAATACCCGGGCAAGAAGTTGGTGTAACTCTTCGAATTTTAGCGGATGGCGCATGGGGCGTCCATTCAACCACCGATTTGATCTCTTTGCCTTCACAAATTGAATCAACAGTACGCTTAGCCAAGGCTGTTGCAGCCCGTCGCTCGTCCAAAGACAACCCGGTGCAATTGGCAGAAGTCCCAATCTTTGAGGATGAGATTCATTGGAAATCGAAAAAAGACGTTCGTCATACCGACCTTCAAACAAAAATAGAGCATCTAAGAACGCTTCACGACAGCGCTGCTGACGATGACCGTATCATATCAGTAACCTGTGGTTGGAGCGATGAACACCTCCATACGGAACTCATGACCAGTGAAGGCATGAACCGAACTTGGTCGTTTCAACGCTCACTGATAAATGCCAGCGTCACGGGACGAGATGGCGGCGAAGTAGTATCCTATAGAACGCGCCATGGGGGGGAGGGTGGCTTGGAAGTTATCGAGTCATGCGACCTCGGTCAACTTGGCGAAGTTGCACGTATTGCCACGCTTCGTTTACTGAAAGCAGAGCGAGCACCTTCAGGAAAGATGCCTTTAATCGCCGACCGAGACCTGACCGGCGTTTACATCCACGAAGCATTAGGTCATCCGTGTGAAGCAGACTTGGTTGCTGCTGGAGACTCTTGCCTTGATGGTAAACTTGGCCAAACAATTGGCAATGAGATTGTGACCGTAGTCGATGACCCAACCATTCGAGGTGGTTACGGGGCGCATCCAATCGATGATGAAGGTCTCAACACCCGTGAAAAGTGCCTCATCAAGAACGGGGTGCTCACCGAATATCTGAACCATCGAGAAACTGCTCATCACTTTGGGCTTGCTCCAAATGCTGGAGCTCGAGCCCAAGACGGCCTTCATCACCCATTAGTTCGCATGTCAAATACGCTTATTCAAGGTGGAACGCACAACGACATGGACGAGTTGATGGAAGATATCGAATACGGCGTTTATGCTTGCGGTTCGCGCGGCGGACAGGTCGATACCGGACGAGGCTCGTTCCAGTTTGCAGCCCAAGAGGCTTGGCTCATTGAGAACGGAGAACTTACCCGGCCGCTCAAAGACGTGAGCGTGAGTGGATTGACGCTTCAAATTTTGAAAGATGTCGATGGTCTCACACGTGATGCGCAACTTGCAGCCCCCGGTTTCTGTGGCAAAGGTCAAACAGTCCCAGTGGGAGATGGTGGGCCGATTATGCGAATTTCTCAAGCGTTGGTGGGCTGAGTATGCTACCAGATGACGCAGTCGATCGAATCGCTGAAGGATGCCGTCAAATCGGTACTCTTTGTAAGTCTCATGGAATCGAACAGTGGGAAGTCGTCGCTACGCAGTCGTACGGTCACAGCATCGATATCGAAGCAGGTAAAATCTCTCTTGCCGCAGGTGGCGGTGAAGGTGGATACGGCGTTCGAGTTGTTGAAGATGGAAGATTCGGATACGCTTACCTTGTTGACCTTTCTTCGGCAGAGTACGCCCTTAAGCAGGCCAGGGATATTGCCAAAGCATCTCCTTCAGTGGCAGGCTTTGTCCTTCCAAGCGAACAACCAGCAGAGAAAGTTGGAGGTCTCTTTGATACCAATATTCTCAACATCGGGCCCGAAGATTTACTTGAACAAGCAGATGCAGTTCTCAGCGAAGTTGCTTCCTTAGACGAGCGCGCTGTTGTCACAGGTGGTGGCTTAGGCGTTGGTGCCAGTGCTGGTGCGATCTACACCAGCGAAGGGATTGAATCCAGTGGCGTAACCACATCTCATGGAATCGGCGTTCAAGTCTCGATTGACGCAAACGACGAACTCACAAGTTCTTACGAAGGTGATTCAAGTCGCAAGCGACTCGAGCAGGTTCCGGGTTGTGTTGCAGTCGCAGTGGACTGGGCCCAGAAAACCCGAGGTCCAATAGAAGTCAACACTGAGGCTCACGACACACCCGTTTTGATGACCAGTGAAGGTTTCTCTCCTTTGTTCTCAATGGTTGTTCCTTCGGCAGTACGTGGTGACCGTTTGGTGCGTAATGAATCGTTTTGGTCCGGTAAACAAGGCGAAATGGTTCTTGCCAACGATCTTTCTCTCATCGATGATGGGCGTATGGAAGGTGGCAAATCAGCTGCAGCACGCGATGGAGAAGGCGTTCCCACTCGACGGCAAACCTTGGTGGAGAATGGACGGCTAATCGGCTCTTTATGGTCGACTCGCGACGCAGCACAACAAGTCGCTGAGGGTCGTATCGAACATGCTCAAACCAACGGCTGTGCAGTTCGAGGCGGTCATCAAAGCCCACCTTACTCCGGATGTTCGGACTTGCAAATGACCTCAAGCCGCTCTGGTTCTTCTCAAGATGCTCTTTTGCAACGAATGGAAGACGGATACATCGTTCACAGCGTGATGGGCGCACACACTGCGAATCCAACAAGCGGGGACTTTTCAGTCACTTCAAGCACTTTACTGCGAGTAGAAGGCGGAGAAATACTTGGACCCGTGAAGCAGGCAGGATTGTCGGGAAATCTAGCGAAGGCGCTTTCGAAAGAGGTGTATCTAGGGGACGATGTTCGAGTACAAGGTTCCTATTCATCCGGCGCTATGCATCTGCCGGATGTGTTGTTGATGCAAGGTTTGCGAATTAACCCCGTCTAAGTTGTTCAGTGACTTGATTCGATGTTCGTCTGAAAGGACAAATCGCTACGGCATTCTTTATGGTCTGTCGTCTATCCTTGAGTTCTCCATGGAGGTCAAGGGAGTGTACAGTCTCAACCAAAACGCACGAAAGCCCGCAGCCTGTTCTCCGTACAGGCATCGAACGAACACATCAGGCAGAGGTCTTGACGATGTCTGAAAAATACGAAACACATGTGAAGTCGATTCTTTCTGAGTGCCCCGATGCAGACCCCGACGAAGTCGCTGCAGCATTCGAAAAGTACGAGACTGAATTCTTCATTCCGCCTCAAGACGCCATGCGGTCAATCTTACGGCGGTTCAAGGGTGACAAAACCCCTGCACCATCTGGCTCTTCCGGCGTTTCATCCGCTGCACCAAGGACTACCCGTAAAGTGAGCAGTCTCAGCGAGCTCAAAGGTGATGACAAGGACATCGAGATTGAAGTTGAAATCATCTCGCACAACATTCGAGATCAGACCATTCGTGGAGAACAAAAACAGATTGCCTTTGGTTTACTTGAAGACAATCCGTGGGAAGAAAACGGACAAAAGAACCGTTGGGAATACAAGGACTGGGGCCCGAACTCAAACATTACTCCCGGTTCAGTTGTTCGAATCGAAGGCGCTTCAGTCAACGAATACCAAGGGAAAATGTCTCTTAACATTAACCAATCAACACGTATTGCGGTTGTCCGTGAAGGGACCCGTCCAATTACTGCACCAGGCGAGCCACAAGAAATCGCGTCCCTGCCTTCGGATGGCTATGTTTGTGTTGTTGGACGAGTTCTTGCGTCACGTCCAGACCAAATCCATCGTAAGGACGGTTCGGGTTCGATTGATATCGTGCGAGGAAGGCTTGCAGATGATTCAGGAACCATTGGTTTCCTTTCATGGGAGCCGCTTGAACACGAAGTAGGAACGCTTCTGAAAATTGAAGGCGCACAAGTTCGAACTTTCAGGGACACACCTGAACTTAACTTTGGACGTACGACCAAAATCGAGGTTTATCACGACAAGAACTTCTCGGATGCAGACACCTTGTCTCAACAAACTGTGTTGACGCTTTCTGAGCTACGTGACGGTGCCCGTGATGTTGATGCAGTTGTTCAAATTACGGAATGGACCAAGCGTTCATTCACTCGCGATGGCGAAGAAAGGTTCCTATGGTCTGGCCAAATTGCCGACCCAACCGGTCGCTGCAGAATGAGTGCATGGAGTGAATTGCCGATCACAGAAGACAAACTCCCCCTCACTGTTCGCCTCAAAGGCGTTCGAGTCCGCGCTTGGCAAGGAATTCCAGACATTACCGTCGACAATGCAGACCAGGTCGAGTTCCTCGATGCACCGCCATGGGACAGTGAATTAGATTTGACAAATCACACTGCAGAGGTGGAATTGTTTGAACTTTCAACTGGAGCCAGTAGAGTTGGTGTTTCCACCACAGCTACGGTCGTTAGTGTTCGAGAAGATTCAGGTTTCATCCAAAGATGTACTGAATGCCGTAGAGTGCTTCGTGACGGTGCTTGTGCAGAGCATGGCCCGAACGATGGTAATACCGACATCCGGCTACGGTTGGCGATTGACGATGGCCGTTCCAGCGTTTCGCTTTTGACCAACAAAGAAGCGACACTTAGCCTTCTGGGAATGACCGAAACTGAACTTCAAGACACGGTAAACGATTTGGGGCAAGTCGCCTTCGTTCAATCGTTGCGTGCGAAAATGCTTGGCAAAACAATCAATGCCTCCGGGCGAACTATAGTCGATGAACAGGGTGCAATGATGTTGGCTGACCATGCGGCTATGGTAGACGAAGATGCGGGATTAAGGGCGACTGAAATCCGTGCTCAATGGAAGGTGGTATGATGCAATCTGGAACACGTTCAAAACGACAATCAGCATGGCATATGCTTGCATCAGAATTCAGTGAGGCAACCCTCAATGAGAAAGGTTCTGGAGAATATGACCCTTCGTTTGTGATTACCAAACTTGGAGCTAAAGTCAACCGAGTCGTTGTAGCAGGACTGCTTGAGCGTCTTGAAGTTCGAGAAACATCGAACGGTTCTACGCTTTACCAAGGGCAAATGAGAGACCCTTCCGGTGTCCATTACTTCTCAGTTGGAGATTATGCCAGTGAATCCATGAGGGAACTTACTCTGAGTCTAGTTGAAAAAACTGAAGTTGGTGAGCCCGTACTTCTCCTTATGGTTGCTAAATCACGTTGGTATCAGACCGATGAAGGTGCAGTTTACACTTCTTTGCGACCTGAAGAAGCTTGTGAAATCGATGCCCAACGCTATGCTTTGTGGCTTACTCGGGCATCTGAGGACACATTGCAGCGAATGAAGCATTACTCTGATTCTCTGGCTGCTGAACCAACACGAGAAGGTTTGGTTGCTGCCGGAATTCCGGAACACATGATTGATGGTCTTTTGGTTTCACGAAATCACTACGGTGATATCGATGTCGAAACCTACACGCTTAACGTCATGCAAGCATTGGATATCGCTGAAGGACGAATGGATGCAGCAAGCCAACCCGTTGCAGCTCCGACTCAAACTGAGTCCGATGATGATACCCAATCAACCGGTACTGATTCTGATGAAAGTGAAGTAAAAGATACACTTGTATCCATTATTGAGCAACTCGATCAAGGCGATGGTGTTGATTTTGAGACGGTTCTTACCAATGCAGTAGCACGAGGTTTTGATCGTGGGCTCGCAGAGGAAAAACTGGATGAACTCTCCAATGAAGGGACATTACATGAACCTCGATTTGGTTGGTTTAGAATTGTAGGTTAGCCTTCATTCCCCCCAACATTCAATACCTTGTGCTGATGTGGTCTTGTTAGAGGTCGGCGTATGGCAGGTATGGATTTTTTTATTCGCCCAGCATCAGGAACAACAAGTGCAGATTGGGTACGTATTCCCAATTGTGATATGAAAGTACGTCTAACTCGTCGTTTAACACGCACCATCATTCGCGGAGAAGAAGGAGACGACCTTCATGACGAAGGTTCCGAATCAACCGCATATACGGTTACTGGAGAACTTTCTATCGATGACTACAAGAGAATTCTTGGCATGTTCCGTTCTGGTCAACCGTTCATTCACGACCCCTTTGAAGAGCGTGACGTCAAAGTTATTTTCGCTTCAATGGAGTATGAAAGTTCGAACAAAATGTTCACATTTGAATTACTTGAAGATATTGTTTGAGGTGAACACATGCGTAAACTGGATGAACAAAGAGAGGTTCTGTATGTCATCCGTACACTCGATGTGTTGATGTCGTCAGGTGTCGGTCTTGAAGCAGCAATCCATACCATTGGCAGTGGAGGCTATGGCATTATTTCGGAAGATTTCTCATCGATGATGGCACGGCTTCGCAAAGGAAACAGTCGCGGCCTTGGCCCAGAGCTCAAATCTTTGATGAACAAAGCAGATTCCGACGGTTACACTCGACTTCTCAATACGATGTACACGAACGTAACACAGAATACCGACATTATTGAAACTCTACGTAAACAAGGGTCTCGTATGGAGAATGAACGGACAGAATCGGTCAAAAAGTACATTGAGGAACTCGGCGCAGTTCCTGAAACTCTACTCTCTATTGCCATGATTGGGCCAATTATTCTTGCGATTGCAGGCCTTATACCTCAATTAATGTCAGGTGACCTTGGAGCATTCATGCAACTTCCACCGACTTCAACCATCAATACGGTTGTCAACGTAGGGCTCATTTTGACTCTTGTTGGTATGTTCATGATTGGACTAAAGGCTCACACAAAAGATCCAGGGTTGTGATTTGATGCTTTACGGTCTTCTTGAAACCTTTAACGATAATCTGTTGTTACTCGTTTTAATTGTGTTCGGGGTAGCCAGTGCTGCTGGTGGCTTGCCGCCAATGATTGAAAGAAGGCGCCGCCGTTCTATAGAGAATGCCTTGCCTGCTCTCTTGGAATCACTCTCGGATTCAGTCGGTGCTGGACGAGGTATTCAAGAAGCAATGATGGAACAATCAAAAACCCTCCCTGGAGTCTTGGGGAAACTGCTCAAGGAGACACTTGAAGAAAGTCATTCTTCCTCCTTTGATGCCGCTCTTGCCGCCTTTTCGGCTAAGACTCGTTCATCGCAGGTTCAGCGAGTCATGGTGCTTATCGAAACTGCAATCGAACAAGATTCACCCCTGCAAGGAATTCTTTCTGACCTGGCGATGGACTATGAACGGCTGAACGATTTGATGAATACGAGAGAACAGGAACTTTCAGGTCGAGGTCTTCTCATTGTAATGTTCATCAGCATTGGTCTACCGCTGATTATCGCAGTCATTGTCGGTCTCTTTGCTCCAGCAAGCAAAGGCTTCCAAATTGATTCGTTTAACGCTACTTTCTCTTATTTCTTTGGTGGAGCATCAGCAATTGCAGTAGGAGTTTCCGGGCGAATGATGGGCCGTTTCAAAGATGTGCTCTGGTGGATGCCGGGGTGGATTGCAGTTTCAATGCTGCTTTATCTTGGTGCAGTCATGATGATTGGAGGATGAAAATATGAGCGAACAAGTACTAGAGCAATACGGCCGAGTAACCATTTACACTGAAGAAAACCATCCCTCTCCGATTTACCATGTTGATGGTTCTGCTGAACCGAACCCATACGGCGATCTCGCAGTACTGCTTGAGGACGATGCGCTTGAAGAAGTGATGTACAACGGTGGCACACAGTGCGTTAAAATTGCACATCGTGATCACGGTATGTGCCGGACCAACATTTGGATTGATGATGATTCAGGTATCCAAATCGCAAAAAACATCGCCGCATTTACCAACGTCCCCCTTGGAGACGGGCCAGGTCTCGTCCCAATCTTCGACGGTCGTCTACCTGATGGTTCCCGTGTTAACGGCACCATTCCGCCAGTGACCCCAGATGGTCCAACTCTAACGATTCGTAAGTTTAGGGAAGACCCCCTCACTATGATCAACTTGGTTAAGTTCGGCACTGTTAACTCACGTCTTGCTGCAATGATGTGGGTTTGGATTGAAGGACTTGATAGCCGACCAGCGAACTTTGTTATCGCTGGAGGGACAGGGTCAGGTAAAACCACCACTCTCAATTGCCTTGGTATGTTCATTCCATGGCACCGCAGATTGCTTACCGTAGAAGACACCGCTGAATTGCAAGTTTATCACGACCATTGGTTGCGAATGGAAACTCGGCGAGAACGCCCGGATGGAACGCCAGAAGTGGACATGAATGACTGTCTGAAATCCAGCCTTCGTATGCGACCTGACCGTATCATTGTCGGTGAAGTTCGTGGTCCTGAAGCTGCTACACTGCTTACTGCAATGAATACTGGCCACGATGGTTCCTTTGGTTCCCTTCACGCAAACACGGCCCAAGAAACCGTGACTCGTATGATTAATCCTCCAATGCTTGTACCGCCAATTATGTTGAGTGGGCTGGATTTGATTATTATTCAAGCACGGCTACACGTCAACGGTAAAACCGCTCGTAAAATCACCGAAGTTGCTGAAATCGCAGGAATGGAAGGCGATAAGCCTCGTTTGAACATCATATGGAAGTACAATGCAGCGACCGATCAAATCGAAGAAACAGGGATTCCTTCGAAACTTCGTGAAATTATTTGCACAGCAGCAGGAGTATCTCCCGATGTCTTTGAACGACACGTTTCTCAACGCCAAGCAATCATCGAAGATTTAGCTCGCCGAGATATTAACGACATTCAAACCGTAACTCAAGTCATCCAAAACTTCTACGCTTCGCGCTGATACTAGCCACGAAGTCGAGCCAGCAGTTCATCGATCGCATCGATTTTCCCTCGAGCTGAATTGACACGTTCCGAAGCGTCGCTCACTGATTCTGCTAGTATTTCTTCTTCATCAGCAGGTTCATCCGACTTGGGTTTGAATGCTTCAGCTAATGCTTTCAATTCTGTGACAATGGCATCGACTTGAGTGTCGGAGATCATCACGCCAGGGGCAATGCGAGGAATCTCAGCAGGGGATATGAATCCTAATTCAGCACCAATAATTCCAGCACATGCGAGGATACGAGGGCGTAGGTCAGCAGTGTTGACTTCATATCCTCGATTTTCGAGGAAACGAATAACCAACGCTTGTTGTGGTTCAGAGAATGTCCCTTCACTCGATTCAAGAACCGTTTCAACCAATTCCTCGAATCCAGCGATATTACGTTCCAATCGGTCGATTGTTCTGCGCTCGCCATCGGTAAAATGTACAGCACCATGTTGCAACACCCGTAAAATTCTGTTTCTTCGGGCAATCGAAGGGTCTTGCAATGCCTCAGCCTGGTGTATTTCTACGTGCAGGTCAAACAGGGCATGGAGCCGTCCTGATACGCTTGGTATGCGTAAATCCAATCCCATGTTATGGCCTATTTGCTCAAAGGTCATCCTTGCTTTGACCAAGTCTCCGTTTGAAGATGCAAGTGTGTTGTTCAACTGGTCACGAAGGACATCTCGCCCGAGTTCAAAGTTCCTGAGCGCTTCTCTTTCTCTCCATGAGTTCGGCATGGAAAAGACGGCATCTTTTTCAGTTTGAGAGCGGAATTCAAGTTCCATTAATGTGTTTCGAATGCTGTCTCTCACTACTGGGGTCTCAACTGCAAAACCATGGCTGGATAGGCTACCAATAAATGCTTCAAGGTCGTCAACTTCACTGGTTGTACTCACAGCCAGGAAGTCACGTCCAGCAGCTTCGATTTCAGCAGACCTTGCGTTTAATTCGAGAAGTAATGCTTCTGTTTCCAAGCTGTGGTCGTCTGCTTCTACTACGTGCGCACTTTGGACCATTGCGGGTGGATTCTCAGTAACCGTATCATTCTGGCTCGCCCGGAGTGCATTATCTATAGACGCAGCCATTGGTGCTCGTGAAATTTGTATTCCCTCCTCGGCAAGTTCAGTTCGCATCTCTGTTTCTTGCTCAAAAGTCCATCCTTCGGGATGTTCAGAAACGAAGGTTTCGACTTTTTCTATTACTGCCTCATGCTCGCCTACGCTTTGGTGAACTGGCGCCTCATTGTTTGAGTCATCACTCGGAATAGGAATCTCGATTGTTGCGTCTCCGCTTTTTGGCCTTCGTAGACTTTTCTTGACTTTGCCCCAACCACCTTGCTGGTATGCAAGTACACCGGCAACACGAACCAGCAATGTTTGCTTGTTACCAGACAAAGGTAGTTCCAAAGTCTTGCAAATTTCGTGTAACTGGTCTCGTGTCATCGAGTCAAGTGATTCAGGGACAAATTGCTTAGGATCGTGATTGAGGTGAAGGTAGAGCCGTTGGCGCCGTGCACGAACTGAGCCTGATTTCTTGATTCCAAAAACGCCTAAAATCTCTCCAATTTCAGCATTCATGAGTTTCTTAATTCCATCTGGTGAAAGGTCCCAATCGACAAGAATAAGGTGTTGGATTAAGCGAGCACGCAGTGTCTCAACTGAACCATTTTTGGGAAGTTGGTAGGTGACAGCGAGTTCTTTGAGACCATCAAAACGAGCTTGATAAAGTTCGTTCAAGAGTTCGCTTTTCGCTGACACTGTTCCACCTACTGGTTGCATTCCGTTCTAAGGGGTATATGTGTTTTCGCTGTGAAGTTGCATCCTAGAGGGCTGTTCTTCGACACTTTACTGCGCTCCATCAAAGAGTCTTGCGTCACGCACTGGGAATGGTTTGAAGAACTGTGACAGTTCGATACACACTATGGCGAGGACCGTCAAGGCGACCAAGCAGGGTCTCAAAGAGGCTAATTCGCTCGTTGATTCACTGAAAGAGTTGGTTTGGACTGACCTGAAAAAGCACTACCATGGTTTCGAAGATATGATTTACTCGCGAGTGAAAGAATCAGAGGAAACTATTCTGGACGCAACCAAAGCCAAACTTGCGATTGTAGCGGGAATCAGCGTTATGCGAAAGGATTTTGAGCGAGCACAACGCCGTTTTTCACGTTCGAACGATGTCGAGGAATTGCGAACTTTTTTGCGAGAAATGGCGGACCGCATTCTACGTTTGCGAGAAGCCAACAACAAGATTGTTGATTCTCTGCATACGGTTCTCAATCTCAATTTGACAGCAGTTGAAGTTGTCGAAAAATTTGCATCTGACTTACAACGTTCCGCAGGCACATGGGAGCGAAACGGCCGAGAGATCGATGAATCGATTCTAGAATTATGCGATGAAAATGAACCAGCAGATTTGGTTGAACTTGAAGAGTTCATCGTCAAGCAAGGATACGCCCCTTTGCTTGAACAGTCATCTCATTCTTCCTCAGATGAAGATGCTTGAATGCTTTCGAGGTTTAACAATGCAGGCCTTGGTAGGCTGAACTCATCAGGAAGTCCAGGGAATTTCCGGAGCATTTCTTCATGCTCAGATTGCATGTTTTTAAGAAGCAGTTCAAATTCTTTCAAGACATTGACCATTCCCATATGACTTTCTTCAATCGTGCAAATACGTTCTACACTTGCAGAAACCGTACCCTCGTAATTCAAAGTCTCAACTTTCATCTCAATACGTGGAGTAGTGGGGACTTCCTTACGAGGCACGGATTGTTTCCATTTTGACGGACCTGACTGTGACTTAGCACCATCTGAATCGAGGAAGACTTCGTTTGTGAAGTCATCACCCCGTCGCTGTGCTTCTTTGAGAACCGTTTTGAATTTTCGTTGTTCAACAAAGATACCGATAATGCCGTGCAGGTGTTCTGGAAGCGAATCCAATAAAGCAGCTTCAATTCTATGCGATAGGATTGCCCCGGAATCGATCATTGGGGCAACTGTGGCTGCAGGGAATCCCGTGCGAGCAACAAGCAGAGTGAAGCCGTACAACGGCGGTGGGACGAAATGCGTTCGTTCTGGGTTTTCTCTTTGTAAACCGAGTGTGTGGCGTCGAGCCTTGAACTTGAGTGCTGCATGCTCTCCACGTGCAACAATATATCCTTCAAGGAGTTCATCTTGGCGGCATTCTTCAATCCAATGTATCTTATCTTCTTCATCGAGGTTTGCAAAATGCTCTGACTTACCGATGATGGCCGCAAACTCATCTGACGTAACCAATTTTAGGTCGGAACGTAAACGTCGCATTTGCCTTCGTAACAATTCGTTGTCGCAAATCACAAGGGCCTTTGAAACGAGGTACTCTGGTTTGTCGTTTGAAACCAGCACCCATGTAGGTTCTCGTCGTGGCAGAATCCCCACTACGTTCAAACCCTCGACATTGTACTCTCTCCAATTCAGAGCACTCATGGCAACCAAGTCCCCTGTGCCTTGCTTTAGGGCGGTAATTGCTGCCTCAATATGTGGAATCTGACTGAGTTTGAAATCAAATTGATTCCGATTTTGTTCGATGCAGCGTTCGATTTGCAAGCGAACACCATCACGCTGTGATGCAGTGGTTAAGACCTCAAGTCGAACCTTTTCTGTCACAACATCACCTCGGCGAGGATGACTCCTCACATTACACGGGCGGAGACTACGGGTTAAGAAGGACACCCCTGTAGGATGATATGTGTCGAGCATTCAGTTACAAGCGAGTGACCGTCTTGAGGCCATGCGGCTTTTGGTTGATGCAGAGCTTGAGGCTCTGATCGAATCTGAGGTCGAAAATGGAGCGGGGCAGGTTGCTGAATTGTGCGGGACGGTTCTTTTAGCGGGTGGTAAACGCCTCAGACCTTTGCTCATTCTACTCGCACATGAAATCGCAGGAGGCTCCGATGATGACGACATCATCCCACTGGCTCTGGCATTCGAACTTATCCATACGGCAACGCTTGTCCACGACGATATTAACGACGAGGCATCACAACGTCGAGGGGTCGATACGATTCACACCCGCGTCGGAATCCCGAAAGCAGTAATTGCAGGGGACTGGTTGTTTGTTCAGGGCTTCGGGCTCGGTGGCATCTATGAGGAGCACATTGTGCGCATCATGGCACAGTGTTGTGCAAACATCGCGGTTTCAGAGTTTGACCAACTTGACCATGTTCTCAATCTTACCACATCTCCAGAAGATTACCTCAATATCGTTCGAGGGAAAACAGCAGGCCCATTTTCAGCCGGTTGTCATGCTGCAGGCTTAGTTGCTGGTTTGAGCGATGTTCAAGCATCGGCCTTGCAACGTTTTGGTATGGAGTTGGGCATTGCTTTCCAACTTGTAGACGATTTACTCGATTTGCGCGGCGATGAACGAATGGGTAAACCACGTGGAGCAGACGTCATCGAAGGTAAAATGACACTACCTTTGATTCACGCATTGACTCTCTCACACGGGGAAGAACGCCTCCGTCTTGCTCACATAATCGAGAACTTTCATGATGGGCTGTTCGATGAACTGATGTCGTTACTTAACTACTCGCAAAGTTTGCAATATGCAGAGATTTTGGTTCGTACACACCTTGAACGGGCTATTAACGAACTGGATTCATTCCCTGACAGCGATGCAAAATCACTGATGCTGCACATAACAACTTACGTCATGAATCGACACCTATGAGGGATGAATATGGGGCGAAAAGAGGTTCAACATCGGCAAGTCATTGTCATCGGAGCAGGACCCGCAGGGTCTGCTTGCGCTCAACGTTTGGCTGAAGAAGGCATTGATGTTCTCATCATAGAGCGCCGTGAGATAGTTGGAAACCCAGCGCAGTGCGGTGAATGTATCCCGAATTGGGGTGAAGTTGTTGGCACTTTCTCAAACCTTGACGACCATCAATGGTTGAAGGATTACTTCGAATTCCCTGACCGTCTACGGTTGCATCATCTGGATAACATGCGTGTGTTCCTGCCCTCGGGAAAAGCATACCATTTCGACCTCGATGCATTTGCAGGCCATCGTTTACACTTTGACGGCTTTCTTTGTGACAAGGCCATTCAAGCCGGGGCAGAAGTGCACACCGGTGAAGCAATGACGCGTATTCAACACCAGTCGAAATTGGACCGTGATCTTCTGGTGACTACCAAAAACCGCTACTCTTTCGACTATCTCATCGATGCCAGCGGCTCTTTAGCCCATGTTGGACGTTTACGGCACGGTGATGATGAGCGCTATAGACCAAAAGACCAAGTTCCAACAGTCTACGCCCAAGTGCAAGGTGAAGTGCCGGAGACATTCGATGTATTCCTTGGTTCTGTTGCTCCATCAGGGTACGCATGGATTATCCCAAAAGGACCAGATACTGCCAATGTAGGACTTGGAGTACGAGCAGGCTACTTGAAAGGAAACTTGAAACAACACTTGACTGAGTTTTGTGATTCATTAAATCTTGAGATTCTCTCCTGGGGTGGCGGGTGGATTCCAATGGGAGGTCCTGTGAAATCGATGGTAGATGGTACAACCTTGGCTATTGGGGATGCTGCAGGCTTGGTTATGCCAAGTAACGGCGGTGGAATCTCCCAAGCAATCATCTCGGGTTGCTTTGCAGCTGAGGCGATTGTTGACAATTTACAACATGGCACTTCTCTCGACGAATATGAGGTTCGGGTTCGGGCTTCAATGGGCCGTGCTTTGAAGAATTCATTACGATCTAAAAACATGGGTTACGCGTTTTTCAAAGGCGATTTGGTTACTGAAACATTGTTGAGAATTCTCGGTCCCATAGGTGGCATAAAGAGAGCCATGGAATGCGATAAACCAATGTGGTTGTTTTGATTCAACGTCAAGTCGCCTTTGTTTACTGACTTTGAAACGGTTGGTTCAAGACCTATCGATGACACAGAGGTACCATGCGCAGTGTTCGGAGGGCAGACAGTAACCAGGCTGTGAGCCCTGTTATCGCTACTGTCCTTCTCCTCGCTATCACTGTCATGCTTTCCAGTATGGTGTTTGTATTGATGCAAGGCGCATTAACAACCAACGAGAAACCTGCAGCCCAAGCAACGGTTAGCGTTCGAGGGTTATCCAATGGCTTCCACGTTGTTCGTATGACTTCTCTGGACCAGACGATTGACCCAGCGAAAATTCAATTTTCTTTGGCTCCAGAAAACGTCTCACAAGGCAATACGTTGGGGGGGCTGGTGAGTGATTCCGATGTTTATGGGCTGATTGGTGCGAACATTTCGTTCCATGACCGAGATGCAGGTTATTCTGTAAGCCAGGGCGATTATTTTGTTATTGATTCGACCAGCATCGGCTCAGATACTGGAACTTGGCGGTTCCAACTGGTCGATCTTTCCACCAGTTCGGTTCTCGTGAATGTGGTTTTACCGCCTCTTGAGTCTTAACCACCGATGAAGGACATTTCGACAGGATGTCGCTCGATGTTTGCCTGACCTCTCATTTCTGAATACCGGTCGTCTCTTTTGATCCAAATGCCTTGAATCAATTCAGCAACATCTTCACTTGATGCTCCGAACCGAAGAATACCACGGATATCAAATCCCTTTTCAGAAAACAGGCAAGTGTACATTGAGCCATGAGCTGAAAGCCGTGCCCGGGAACAATCACCACAAAATGGGCTACTCACCGATTCAATAAATCCAATCTCGGTTCCATTCTTCAAACTCCACATGCGTGCTACATCAGAAGGATGCTTCGCCGTATTCCTGCTCAAGGGGCCAAAGTGTTGTGAAATTCTTTGCCGCATTTCTTCACCAGTAACGACCGATTCAAGATTCCAATTATTTGTGGTTCCAACATCCATGAACTCGATGAAACGGATAGGAATGTTACGTGAAGAACAAGCCTCTACCAACGGAACAATTTGTTCTTCATTCACACCTTTCTTCACTACGCAATTGACTTTCACGGTAAGACCGCACTGTTGAGCCGTTTCAATGCCTGCAAACACTTCTTCAGGTGTGTTCTTACTGTCAGTGATGCTTTGGAACATATCGAGATCAATCGCATCGATGCTTACAGTCACTCGATTAAGGCCAGAATTGAACAGGTTACTTGCATGCTTTTTCAAGAGAACTCCATTGGTGGTCAGTGCAATGTCAATTTCTGCATCCAACCCACGCAGCATAGCGATAAAGATCCGCAGGTCTTTCCGCATTAATGGCTCACCACCAGTGATTCGAATTTTTTGGAGTCCGAGCGGCAAAAGGGATTCGACGACGGTTGTCATTTCTTCATACGATAGAATTTCTTGTTTGGCTAGGAAGGTATGATCTGGACCAAAGTTCTCTCTCGGCATGCAGTAGGTGCACCTAAAATTGCAACGGTCAGTGATTGAGATGCGAAGGTCCCTCAAGGGGCGACCCAGTGAATCCACAATCGACATTGAACAGCCTATGCGGCTTCGGCTTTTTATTCTGTGTTGCAAGGGTTGATGGGTGCTCGGAGTCTGGAAGGGCCATGGCGAAGGGTTGGGTGAAGCGCTGGACCACTTCGGGGAAAGACCATCGGCGCAATGATTTGCGCATTCTTCGTATTTCACCTCGCACGATTTCCGAAGATGTAGAATGGCGACTTCCACCTTCCAAAAGCCATCTCATACGGGCTCTTGCCCTTTATTCACAAACAACTCAGAGCATTACTCTGGAAAACGTTGCAGCATCTGGAGACGATGTCCGTGCCATGCGGAATTGTTTAGCACAGATGGGTGTGAAATTCGAAGACTACGATTCCAATGGTGAATTGTTGGTTCAAACCAATCCGATGGAACTTGGTCCACATCCTCGTTCGGAAAAATGGGTCATGCATGGAGTCGGAGTCAACGGTTTTTCCCGCCCAGCAAGTGTACTTAATGCCGCTAATTCCGGTACTGCCCTACGGTTTTTGGCGGGTTTAGTCGCCAGTATGGAAGGACCAATCATGCTTGATGGCGACCAATCACTTCGTATGAGAAGTTCAGAGGCTTTGTGGGATTCCCTTCGCCAGGCAGGCGTTGAAGTTTCTATCGGGCAGGGCTTAGAACGCCTGCCAGTCATTCTTTCAGGACCTTGGAAGGCCGAAAAATTGGAATCAGGAGTCACTCTTGACATCTCTCAATCCAGTCAACCACTTTCTTCCTGGATTCTTGCATCAACGAGCTTACCAATCGAAACGACGCTTACTCTCAAGGGCAAAGGAGTTTCAAATCGACATTCCAACCTCACCGCCGTAATGGTCCGCAAAGCAGGATGCTCTGTAGACATCGGCAAAGAAAAGTGCACGCTGAAACCTTGGTCTCCGAGTAGTGATGACTCATATGCAGTACCTGGTGATGCTTCGATGGCTTCGTTCGCAGTTCTTGCAGCGTTTTGCCTTTCCTCAGATATACGGCTCAACGGTTGGCCTGAAAAAGAGAACGCTATAGGACACGAAATACTTCAAGAATCTGCTATAGAATACGGCATTAAGTGGTCTGCAGGGCGTTTGGAATTAGCCAAAAAGGCGGAATATACTCATTTGGATGTCACCGACTCCAACGATATCTTGCCTCCAATGGCCGCTCTACTTGCTCTTGGAGGTGGAGGCAGAATCACTGGAGCAGCGCATGCAGCGCATAAAGAAAGCAATCGTCTTACCCGTACTGTGGAACTGCTCGAGCATTTTGGATTGAAGGCTAAACTACTTCCAGATGGTGTTGAAGTTGATGGGAATCAAGTACCGAAGAAGCCCAGTTATCCAGTTCCAACGTTTGAAGACCATCGATTGTTCATGACTGCCGTTCTTCTCGCTTCTAAAACCGGTGGCGAAATCATTGGTCAGAAACTACACCATGTGGCAGATGAAGGCTTTCTTCAGCGTTTACAAGATGCTGGAGTCGAAATTGAATCGGTTCAAATTCCGTCTCTTGAGGATTAACCGTGACGGCCAAAATGATGGTCGAGTGAGTTTAACGGCAAGCGTAGTGCAGTGGGTCTACCATGAACACATGCCCAAGGATTCGGAATCCGTCGCATGTCGTCAAGCAGTCTTCGCATCTCAGGTAATGTCAGTTTTTCATTGGCCTTGACAGCACCTCGACATGCATTGAGGAAAGCCAGGTGATCTTTTCTTCTGTCAACTGTTTCAAGCGGGGCGCCGTCTTCAGCAGTATCTTGGAGTAAATCGAGAAGGAAGGGTACGAGTTCTTCACCTTCAAGCAATTGTGGAGCAGCATCGACCATCCAACCTGCCTCACCTTCTCGAAGTGAAAATCCAACTTGAGAAAGCGTGTCCACAGCAGCAGCAACACGTACAGATTGCCGTGCATCAAGTTTCAATTCCACAGGTTGAATTTTCGTCTGACTCTCCCAAAGAGATTCGTCGTTACGTAGACGTTCGTATCGAATGCGCTCGTGCAATGCATGCTGGTCGATCAGGAGTAACTCATCTTCGGCTTGAACCAAAATGTAGGAGTCGGCAAATTGTGCGAGCGGTTCCATTTCTGGAAGTTCATTGATGATTCCTTCAAGCGGAGTCTCTTCGTTTGGAGAGACTTGATGCCCACAACCTGCATGTCGGTGAAGTGCTCTTTCAGCGTGAGAAAGAGCAGGTGCAGTTGGTTTTTCATCCAAACCCGGCAACGTATCTTGCGCAGCAGGAGAGGTTGACTGCGGTCGTTTTTTGGCCTCAACTTCAGGCTCAGTTGCTTGGTTGCCATGGAGATTGAGCTGTGCTCCTGCAGCGATGGCCCAGGCTGGTGGAGCCAAGATTTTGTTTTCTTTAGGTAGCACAAGTGTTGGCGAGCCGGCAGCTGCATCGAGTGGGTTTTCTTGTTGGGTTTGGGGGGAAAGGTGTTCTTGAATGGATTTCACTTTCTGTACTCCAAGGCCTTGAAGAGCAGGAATACCTCCAGCAGCATCCGGTTGTGTAGGGACAGATTCCAAAGTGTGAGCAATCGCCCGCTCCAGCCGTTCAAGGACCCTCCATGAGTGCCGCAAACGCACTTCCCGTTTGGTTGGATGGACGTTGACATCAACTTCGTCTGGAGGCAGAGAGAGCGACAAGACGGCAATAGGGTGTCTTCCTTGCATCAGTCGAGTTTTGTATCCTCGACGGATTGCTTGTAAAAAAGGGCCTGCAGCAACCGGTCTATCGTTAATCAAAATATGAATATCGTCGCCTTTGCCACGGGTAATATCTGGTGTACTGATCCAACCGGTCCATCTCTCCATTCCCGGTGCTTCATTATCGGTGTCAGGGGAAGACATTTCCAACATCGATTCAACTTGTCCGCCTAAGAGGTCAAACAATCGATCCGTCATTGAATCCGCTGCAGGGATATCGAGCATGACTCTCTCGTCGATAACCAAACGAAAACCAGTCAACTGGTGAGCCATTGCATGAGCAACCACCACGTCGACAATCCGAGAGTTTTCCGTTGCCGGTCGGCGTTGAAAGGCAAGTCTTGCCGGTGTATTTCGGAATAGGTGTTCGACATCAATACGGGTGCCATGTTGCATTCCAAACGGCTCTACATTTCCTTTTTCACCATTTTTCATCGAGATTGATTTTCCATTTTTTCCAGCAGGCCTACTTGATATTGAAAGGTGAGAAACCATACCGATGCTTGCTAATGCCTCGCCTCGAAATCCGAGGGTATGAATTGAATTGAGGTCTTCTGCCTTTTTCAATTTGGAAGTCGCATGGCGATCGAGGGCGAGTCGCAAGTCGTTTTCATCGATGCCACTTCCATCATCTTCGACTCGAATTAAATCAAAACCGCCTCGCTCTACTGTAATGACGAGGCGTTGGGAGCCCGCATCAAGGCTGTTTTCAAGTAATTCCTTGACCACTTGAGCAGGTCGTTCAACAACTTCTCCTGCTGCAATATGCCCTATGGTTGATTCATCAAGTTGAATGATACGGTTTGGTTCAGTCAATTCCATCACCTCCAAGAAGTTTCTTTAGTCTATAGAGTGCATCATGTGCTTGTTTTGGTGAGAGTTCGTCAGCATCGATTTGACTTAGGTAGTCTAAAGTATTCTTTTGCTCAGGTAAGATGCTTGGTTGTGAAGACGTAGTTTGGCTTGATTGATTCATTGCAGCTGCTGCAAAATAGCCCATGAGGCTCGATTGACCCTGTGCTCGAGACGAAGGAGTACCGGATTCGCCAGCCTTCGCACCATCTGCTTGTTGTTCAAGGAAGGCAAGAAGATCCGATGCTCGCTCGACCACGGCTCTTGGAAGTCCAGCCAAAGCCGCGACTTGAACGCCGTATGAGTCGTCACAAGGTCCATCAGCGACGGTATGCATGAAACGCAATTCTCCGTCAGATTGAGCAACCTGGACATGAACGTTCACCAAACCATCGACTTCACCTTCCAACCCGATGAGTTGATGGTAGTGTGTCGCAAACAAGGTACGTGAGCCAATTCGGCGACATATGTCTTCAGTGACGGACCAGGCAATCGATAAACCGTCAAAGGTAGACGTACCTCTGCCAATTTCGTCCAATAGAACGAGAGATTGAGAGGTCGCCCGGCGAAGAATATGGGCGACTTCTATCATTTCCATCATGAAGGTCGAACGTCCTCGCCGCAGGTCGTCGCTGGCTCCGACGCGGGTGAATATACGATCGACCAAACCAATTTTCGCTTTCTTAGCAGGAACGAAACTCCCACATTGAGCGAGGATGGTTATCAGTGCAGTGGTGCGGAGGTAAGTCGATTTACCACCCATGTTAGGCCCCGTAATCAAGAGAAAGTTTCTCTTCTTTTGAAGATGGATATCGTTAGGTACGAATCCCGATTGGGTTTCAAGCGTTGGGTGACGGGCACCGTCCGCTTTGAGGTGGTGACCTTCGGTAAGTTCAGGACGAGTCCAGGAGCGAGTTCGAGCGATAGAAGCAAAGCATTGGAGGACGTCGATGGCTGCGACTCTTCCGGCGATGTTGGCTAAAGCTTGGGCGTGGGTTTTGCATCGTTCTCTCAATGCTGTGTATTCTCGGTATTCGAGTTCTTTCACTTTTGTATCTGCGGTAAGCAAAAGGTCGTCACGCTCCGCCAGTTCAGTTGTAATGTAACGGGACCCGTTCGTCATCTGTTGTTTTCTGCGCCATTCTTCAGGAACTTTGTTTTCGTTGGCCTTTGTAACTTCAATGAACCATCCAATTTGGCGATTCATACGAACTTTGAGTGATGGAATCTCTAGCTCTAAGCGCAGTTTGGATTCCAGTTCACGGAACCATGAATGCCCCGTAGCGGAAGTTCCCCTCAGCAGGTCAATACTTTGATTCAATCCAGTTCGAATCAAACCTCCATCTCGGATGCTCAAAGGGGGTTCATCAACGAGAGTTCTGCGGATATCCTCTGCCATGTCTGATAAGCAATCAAGGTCGTTCGAGAGATGCGTAAGAAGTGGATTCTCTGTTTCTTGGCACAAGTTAATGATGGCTGGCATGCGTTCCAATGCATCGGAAACCGCCATCAAATCTCGACCGTTGGACCTGTTGTAAGCCAGTTGTGTAGCAAGACGTTCCATGTCCCTTAATCCACGTAAAGCATCTCTGATGGCATCCAGGCGCCGAGCGGAGCGGGAGAGTGAACCAACGGCCTCGTGCCGAGCATGAATGGCATCAATATTGCACAGTGGTCGAAGAATCCAAGTTTTCAACAGACGCCGGCCCATTGCGCTTCTGCACGCATTCAGTGAGGCGAGTAGACTGCCTTCGTATTCACCCGCTAAGGTGGAGGTCAATTCGAGGTTACGAAGCGTGGTCTGATCGAGGACCAAGTGTCCAGACTCATCGATCACCTCAATGTCGCGTATGGGCACTTCATCTGCAATATGCATGGTCGCTAGATAGTCTGCTGCAAGTCCAGCAGCGGCGAGAGCTAAGGGTGCATCGTCCAAATCCAAATGGCCTAAGTCAGCCACCTTGAGCACTTTTTCCAAACGATTTCTGCGTTTCGTTTCGCTGGCTCGATGTTGGCTGATTAGAACACCATCTAAGTGCGAAAAAAGAGCACATAACGCATCGTCTTCCGCATCTTTTGGAGACACGACAATTTCCGTCGGTCTCCAACGCATAATCTCGTCTAAGGCTCGAGCGAATCGGTCATCGCCTTCAAGATTTGAAGCCCATGCTTGTCCAGTCGAAGCATCGAATATTCCGAGTCCGAGTGCTGCTTTACTAAGAGTTACAGAAACCAAGAGAGAACGTTCGTCGGTACCAAGTAATGATTCTTCATACAGGCTACCGGGTGTGTAGACTCGAGTGACAATCCGTTCCAGAAGTTTTGCTCCTTCTCTGAGTTCCTGCTCCTGTTCAGCCACGGTAACTTTGTGGCCAGCTTTGAGCATGACTCGAAGGTTATCTTCCAGAGCGTGCCAAGGGAAACCGGCCATTTGAATGGGCTTTGCTGCTTTTTTGTCCCGGGAGGTGAGGGCGAGTCCTAGGACTTCGGAACCAACTACAGCATCTTCATGGAACAATTCGTAAAAGTCCCCCATTCTGAAGAATAGAATGGTATCGGGGTGTTCTTCCTTGATGTCCATGAATTGGTCCATCATCCCCCTTTTTGCCATACTCGATACACTCCTTGCTCTCGCTGGAGTTTCCTGTCGTTGCCGAGAGCACATGAAGGTTCTCGCGCTGTCAAGAACGAAGTGCTGTTTTCTGGTTAAGATTGAACATCATTGATTTTGAATCAATCTCTTGCTTCCAATCCATAACATTACACCAAGGACTACACTTGAAACACCTACAAACATGAGGTTCAAAAATCCTCGTCCACTCTCTATAGAGCCTATTGCCAGGGTGTCAATGGAGTAGGTTACGGGATCGCCGTTGTTGTTGACGCCGTGGGCATAAAGGACATCGTTCGAAACATCCGATACCTCGACATTGAGCGGAATTGGGCGAGACAACGGTAAAGTTTCCATTTCACCATCAACCAACCGCATCACGGATGTACTTCCTTTACTTCCAAGCATCCAGACCTTACCGTTTTCATCCAGTGATGATGAAACGCTGGCAACATCGATGGCGGTGGTTGTTCGATCCTTGGCAATATGCACAGCAGAATCGGTTCCTGCAGCGAGGATTGTTCCATTGTCGAGTCGTATCAGGGAGTGGATTTCACCTTTGTCGATTTCTTCGATTGAGGTAAGCATTGGTGCAGTTGGTCCGTCGTTCCATGTGATGAACCCAATCACTGGGTGCTTGGTTGGAGTCGCTGGACTGTCATCGCTTCCGAAAACACTGCCCATGGAGCCTACAGCAATCCACTGTCCGTCTCCAAGGGACTCAACCATTTTCCAATCAATGTTTGCTGGAGCAAGAGTTGGGGAGGTTAAGTCTGCATTTTTCATTGGCTCATTGACTGGCAACAACTCACTCCCAACAGGTCCAAAGCCTCGAAGTCCAGTCGAGTCGTCTTCGTCCGTGACCACGAGCCATCGGTACGATTCTTCTGATTTCTGTTCGGCCAGGTCAAGGATGTCAAACGCCTCTTGCCCGTCGTTGAGGGAAAGTACGGTTCGTTGTTCAACCTCAGCGTTCACATGCACGATGTCGAGCGTGTTGTTTTGTGGCGAGACCACAATGCTGCCATCGTGCAATTGGGTAATGAAATTGAGTCCGAGCACATCGGGGTATTCTCCGCCAATATCGTGAATCTCACCTGCTTGGTTAACGTGGAAAAGTTCTCCTTCGCCGTTGTTGAGGACCAAGGCCGTGTATGTATCTGAATCTCCGTAGATGATGTCCAATACCCGTCCATCCATTTCGTCAAGTCCGTTGGTTCGATAGTCGACACCCGGGAGCGAAGATGTACCTTGAATCAACAAAGCTCCGATGAGAATGAACACCAAAAATCCACCCATGGCGAGCCATTGATGTTCTGATTCTTCCTCAAGAAGACCACGCCACCCCTTCGCCATGATTGCAGGGTGTGAAAGGAGCACATGAAACCTTTTGTTGAATAAGAAGCGAGGGAGTTCTTCCTCAAAACATGATTTCGTGCCGCAACGGCCGAAGCGGAGAGATGATAAAGGGAACATTTGTCGCAGGAGTGTCTTGGAGAGAGTATCATGGCACGTAAACCAGCATCTATGTATCGCCGCCTCAAAGGTCCTGCCTACACCCGACGTAAGTACATCGGCGGTGTGCCAAACAACAGAATCCAGTCGTTCCACGCTGGAAACCGTGTTGCTGCGGAGACAGGATTGTTCCCTGTCGTCATGGAACTTCGTGCTGACAACAACTGTCAGATTCGCCACACTGCCCTCGAAGCAGCCCGTGTTATTTCTAACTCGACCATCCGTAAGATTGCGGGAACCCAAGGATACGCTCTCCGTGTCCACACCTTCCCGCACCATGTTCTCCGTGAAAACAAGCAAGCAACTGGAGCAGGTGCTGACCGTGTATCACAGGGTATGCGATGTGCTTTCGGAAAGAACGTTGGAACCGCAGCCCGTGTAAAGCGAGGCCAACGAGTCATCTCTCTGCAAGTAAATCCAGAGAACTACCTTACCGCTCGAGATGCACTCCGCAAGGCAAGCATGAAATTCCCAACACCTTGTACAGTTCGTCTGATCAAGGGACACGAGCACCTCAAGGGACTCATTTGAAACCCATTGGGCCCAAGCCCAATGTCGAACAAACCTCGTTTGTTGAGGCTTATTGGGCGAGAGTTCCTTAAGTCCGAACAAAAAGCGAACATTACAGCAAATGGAGGTGAATGAATGAGAGTCGCAGTCCTCAAAGAAGACAATTGTCAACCAAAGAAGTGCAACGATGAGTGTCACGCCTTTTGTCCACCGGTTCGTAACGGTCAAGAATGCATTATTCTCGATGAGAAAACAGGAAAGCCTCATATTTCTGAAAGCCTCTGTATTGGATGCGGAATTTGCATCAACAAATGTCCTCACGATGCACTCATTATCGAGCAACTCCCAAGCGAGTTGGAAACGGACATGATTCACCGGTATTCGATGAATGGTTTTCGATTATTCCGACTCCCAACTCCTTCAAAAGAAAGCGTAGTCGGTATACTCGGTCCAAACGGCATGGGTAAGTCGACAGCAATCAATGCTCTTTCAGGACGAATGATTCCCAATCTTGGTGATTGGCTCAATAAGGATGCAGACTGGGAAGATGTCATTGAATCGCTTCCTCGAGGTGAATTACGTGACTTCTTCGTTGCAGTCAAAAACGGTGATGTTCGTGTTGCCCTCAAGCCTCAAAACGTTGACCGACTTCCTAAGAAAATCAAGGGCACTGTTCGAGATCTACTCTCTCGTGTTGATGAACGGAACATGTTCGAACAATTAACAAGAGATTTGGGAATCGACCATCTTCTTGAACGAACTGTTCAGCAATTGTCCGGTGGAGAATTACAAAGGATGGCAATTTGTGCTACACTTTTACGAGATGTGGATGTGTATTTCTTCGACGAGCCTTCCTCGTATCTGGACATTCATGAACGCATGCGAATCGTTCGAATTATCCAAAAATTAGCCGAAACAAAGAGAGTCATTGTCATCGAACACGACCTCGCAGTCCTGGATGTTCTAGCTGACTTGGTCCACATTGTCTACGGTAAGAAAGGTGCCTTCGGGATTTTTACTCCAGCAAGAACCACTCGGCAAGCGATTAACACCTACCTCGATGGTTTCCTTCCTGAACAAAACGTTCGAATTCGAGATAAGCCCATCAAATTTCTTAACCACAGTGACCGAGTTTCCGAAATAGGTTCCGAAGTTGTTTCATGGGGAGGGCTAACAAAAAAACTGGGAGATTTCCAATTAACAACTGGAGAAGGTGCAGTTCACCGCTCAGAAGTTGTTGGTGTTGTTGGGCCGAACGGTACAGGGAAATCGACGATGATCAAAGTCTTGGCTGGTGAACACGGTTACGATGACGGATGGGTTACTGAAAACGCAACTATTTCTTACAAACCACAGCATATCGATGTAGATATGGACTGCAGTGTCCAACTGTGGCTGGACAGTGAGATTGGTCCAAAGTGGCGTGTAGGTGAATACAACGTCAATGTAATTCGAGCATTAGGTGTTGACCAACTACTCCCTAAGCGTGTCAAAAAGTTGTCAGGTGGTGAACGCCAAGCGGTCTCGATTGCTATTTGTCTCGGTCGAGAAGCCGACTTGTATCTGCTCGATGAACCGTCGGCTCATCTGGACGCAAACGCACGAATGGAGGCTGCTAAAGCGATTCGAAGAACAATGGAGGCCAATGAGAAATCGGCGTTCGTAATTGACCACGATGTCTACTTCATTGACATTGTAAGTGATTCTTTACTTGTCTTTGAAGGTGAAGGTGGCGTACACGGTAAAGCCGAAGGTCCGTTCAAACTTCGCGAGGGAATGAATCGTTTCCTCGAAGGTGTTAATGTGACCTTCCGGCGTGACCACGATTCAAAACGCCCACGTATCAACAAAATGGAAAGCCGGAAAGACAGGGAGCAGCGTGGAGTTGGCGATTTCTATTCGTTTGACCATTGAGATGTGATGCCTGATGCCTGTTGGAATTCCACCACTCGGAGGGCCATTAGGTCGTTCTCGATCTCGAATCTCAGCGAGCGGTCTTACCACCTTTTTGCGATGTAAACGTCAATGGTTCCTTGGTTCGAAAGTTGGAATATCTGGACCGCTCCGCCCTTCGCAAGTGATTGGTATTGTTTTGGAAGATGCCTTGTGCGGGCTTATGATGCGACGTCCAAACATCGAGATTGAATCTTTGGAGCAACTGAAATCATGGATTGCCTCCCATATCCCTCGTGCTGCTGAGGAAGCGCTTTTGGAAGGAAAGAAGTTGTGGGATGAAGGACTCTGGTACGCTCCAGACACATCATGGGATGACGTCGAAATTGAATCGTTTGAGTCACGCCTACACTATGGGCTTGAATTGTTCATTTCGGAGGTTGAATCCTGTTACGCCATGAACGGTGGCCCATATCTAGAGGCTTTCCGTTCTGGAGACCAACCCTTCACCGTACCTTCACCTGCATGGGGTGACGAACCTCGCTTCCCGGTTCCTGACAAGGTTCGGAATTATTCTCTACGTACCTGGTCCGACCCTGAACAGTCCATGCAATGGTCTCATCAGGATACACCTGTGACTTGGAATGAGGCTTGGGATATTGCTCGTCCGTGGATGAAAGACCCTCGGGTGCATCAACCTCAACGCCTTTTCCATCCAGAGAGCTGGGCTGCTGGAGAATTGGATTTAGTCTTACGCTGGGACGGTCGAATCCGTTTAATCGATATCAAATCTGGCGATCCGAGTTCTCGATTTGCAGAATCACTCCAACATCAACTTCGATTCTATGCTTGGCTTTGGCATGAAACGCATGATGGACAATGCGTTGATGGGATGGAAGGATGGTATCTTAATGGCCCTCACAAAGTGATGTACGACGCTCCAGAAAAAACCGATTATCCAGAGATGGGTGAAGAATTTTTTGAAATCAATGCACAAATGCAGAACATGGGCTCAGGACCAGCAACTTTGCCAGCTCTTCCATCTGATGCTTGCGACGGCAGTGCTGCTGGATGCCACTGGTGCAGTTTGTCTCGGAGCAGTGAAGGTGAATGGTACGGGGAAGAACTTCTTTCAAACATCACTTCTGTTCGAGACATCGAGCTTACTCCACCAAGTGAGTTGTTGTCTTCGATTCCAGAACGCGTCAGTGTTCAAGGAAAGTTCACCGGAGCGTGGGGTCCATTGCCGAACCACTTCGGAGAGCCGGTACTGGGCGCTATGCTGGTCGCCGGAGGTGCACAAATCACTGTAGAAGAAAGTGAGCCGGGTTCCTATCCATTGCTGCACGATGAACCAAACGGAGACATTGTCATTCTCGATGCTTTACCAGGTGTTTGGAGGGGTTCTCCTCGCCTATACGTTGATTCAAGAACTCGTATTCTCCCTCTTGCAGAAGCACTGGAAGAGTTCTCAAACACCTCGGCACAATTGTCAGAACGTACCACTCGCATTGGATTGTTGCGTACTAGGGCAAATGTTGAAGGTATCATTTTGAGCGTGAGAAAACGTTCAGGTGTTCGACTTGATGCAAAACCTTGGACAATGATGAATGTTCATCTTTGGGACGGGCATTCAGTAGTTGAAGTGGCATCTTTCGGCTCGAGTATTACCGGGCAAATGGAGTCCCTGCGGCCGGGACAACGCTTGAAATTAATGGCTGCTGAAATCGGCTGGAGAGCCGGTTTACCGCAATTGCGAATTGATTCAAGAAAGACGCGTTTGGAAGTGAAGGATTAATTTTTTGAGAGTAGGGTTCAAGAACATTCGACAAAACACTCACCCCTATGCCCGTTCGACTCGCTCAGCCATTAGACGATTCCGTCGGCCCTTACAACCGTCTCTCCTCAAGCCAAGTCAACGCATATCGCTCATGCCCTCGGTTGTGGTTCTACGAGAAAGTGCGTCGATTCAAGATGCCTCAAATCCCTGTTCTGTACGTCGGAAGGGCTGTTGAAGAGGTATTCTGCCGAATGCTCATGGAATCTCCGGCTTTGTTGGTGGCAAAAGCTTCCTCTGACACCATTTCTGCAATACCTCTCGATGAAAAAGGAGTGCCGAGTCGAACGAGCCTTGACCCATGGCCAGCAGAAAGACTGCTGAGTTTACCAGACAACATGCTCCCTTCGACAATTGATGATTTGCGCTCATGGGCTATAGAACGGCTCAAAGCGCACCTTCATCCTGCTCTCAACTCCATGGAAGAAGAGTGGCAGAAGAACGAGCGTAAAGCTGGGGATTGGGATTCTGTGAACCCGGAGTATTG
>JABGTJ010000086.1 GCA_018691345.1 Methanobacteriota archaeon | reverse complement strand
CAAAAAAAGTAGCCAGCAGACTGAACGCAACCAAACCCACGTCCATGGGATTTGTAGTTGAAACGGATTGATAAGAGTACGGTTGTACGGTTTACATGTATGAATAAGCGCTGACTTGAAGAATCCCCTTTGTATGGATTAATCCATGCAGATTGGACACATGACACAAGATGGCTCATATGCCTACCCGCTGAATATTCCTCAGTTTGGTCTTGGCGTCTTCTTGATGTCCGAACCGGATGAATGCAAATCCTCCGTTTTAGCAGCACTCAAGGCGGGTTACACCCATATCGATACGGCAAGCATGTATGCCAACGAGCACGAAGTTGGTCAAGCACTCAAAGAAGCGGGCGTTGAGCGCTCTTCAATTTTCATCACTACGAAGTTACGCCGCGGTCATGCAGTTGGCTACGAGGACACACTTGAGCACTGTAAGACCTCTCTTGAGTTGCTCGATACCGAGTACATTGACTTGTATCTGGTTCACGCACCCCCCGAAGACCCCGAACACCGTGCTCCAGTATGGAAGGCCATGGAACACTGCCTTGAGCAAGGATGGGTCAAAGCAATTGGCGTTTCAAATTACGGACCTGCTCACCTTGAGGCAATGAAGGAGTACGCCACCTACATGCCTTCGGTCAACCAAGTTGAATTCAATCCTTGGCTGCAACGACCGCACCTCAAACAAGCCACTGAAGACGCAGGTGCTAAACTCATGGCGTATTCACCGCTCGCTCGAGGGCACAAAGTCGACGACCCTGAATTGGGGGCTATTGCTGAACGCCTCGGTTGCACTCCTGCGCAAGTGGCCATCAAGTTCTGTTACGATGAAGGCTGCATTACCATTCCCAAGTCGAGCAATCCTTCTCGCATCATTGAAAACTTCGCATCGCTTGATGTTGATATCTCCAGTGAAATTGAAGCGATACGAGCACTTGAATGCAATTATGTTTCAGGTTGGGACCCGACAACTCAGCCCTGAGTTAAGCCAAAATACGGGCCATCGTATCCACATTCATGGCGAAAGTCAATCTTGAGGAAAAATTCAGCGCATTTTCTGACCACTGGTCACCGCGTGTTATCGCTGAAATGAACGATTACCAATTCAAGCTGGCCAAGATGGAAGGCGAGTTTGTGTGGCACAATCATGTCGATACCGATGAAGTATTCATCGTCGTCAAAGGCTCAATGTGCATTGAAATGGAGCACGAAACCGTTCGGCTGAATGAAGGCGAAATGTACGTCGTTCCCAAAGGCGTGATGCATAAACCGTATGCCGTAAAAGAATGCCATGTGCTGTTGGTTGAGCCTCGTGGTGTCGTGAATACCGGGGATGCAGAAGGGGAACTTACTGCAGAAAACGACGTCTGGATTTAGGCGTGCCAACACTCAAGACCGTGTGAGGAATGTAATGGCTATGTCGGAGACACTCATCGATGCCGACATTCGCAAAGCACGGACACTTCCGTCTCGATTTTACACCGAACCAATCGAATTTGAACGGCTCAAGACTGTTTTCAATGGATGGCAATTTGCCGCTCACACATCAGAACTGGAAACGCATACAATGCTCCCGCTTCCTCACATCCAAGACATTACTGGAGAGTCAGTCTTGCTTTTACGAGATCAAGAAACGCGCAGTCTTTCAAATGTATGCACACACCGCGGAATGCGTTTAGCACTTGAGCCCTGTACCAAGAAAACGCTGCAGTGCCGCTACCATGGTCGCACCTTCAATCTCGACGGCACTTTCCGTCACATGCCGGAGTTTGAGCAAGCCATAGGATTCCCGAGTGATGAAGACAACCTCCATCAGTTTCCGCTCAAACAGTGGTTGGGCATGTACTTCACATCCCAGGAAGAAGTACCAGATTTACCGTGGGAAATGCTGGAAGAACGGTTGGGATTCGTATCGCCTACCTCGTTTACGCACGACGCTCATCGTGATCGAGACCATACGATTGATGCCAATTGGTTGCTTTACGTCGACAATTATCTCGAAGGTTTTCACATACCCTATGTCCACCCAGAACTGAACCAGGCGCTCGATTATTCAGGCTATAGTACCGAGACTTTTGATGGCGGAGTACTGCAGATAGGCAAAGCCATGGAAGGCGATGTCAAGTTCGATTTACCACCGGGGCATCCTGATGAAGGTCATGACATTGCAGCGTATTACTTGTGGCTGTTCCCGAACATGATGTTCAATTTCTACCCTTGGGGGTTGTCGGTCAAT
>JABGTJ010000106.1 GCA_018691345.1 Methanobacteriota archaeon | reverse complement strand
GGTGTAACACTACTCTCGATGGACATGATTCCCCGACGTCTTTCACGTGCTCAGTCCATGGACGTCAATTCAAGTCAAGACAATTTGGCTGGCTATAAGGCGGTTTTACTCGGTGCAGCTCATGTCCCAAAGGGCATCCCAATGATGACCACCTCTGCTGGAACCGTTCGACCAGCGAAGGTAGTGATTATGGGCAGCGGAGTCGCTGGATTACAAGCGATTGCTACTGCAAAGCGATTGGGAGCAATCGTTTACGCTTCAGACGTTCGAAAGTCGGCTGCTGAGCAGATTGAATCGGTCGGAGGCCGATTCATTGAAGTCGATGGAATGGATGACTTCGAAGACGAATCAGGATATGCAAAACCACTCACTCCGGAGTTTATCCAAAAAGTCAACGACACAGTATGTGGCGTTGCATCGGATGCTGACATCATCGTTACAACTGCACGAATTTTTGGACGCCCTGCACCAATTACTGTTCCATCGAGCGCAATTGCGAATTTCAAAGCCGGAGCAGTGGTCGTGGACATGAATGCAGATGTGGGCGGCAACTGTGAAGACACCAAAGCCGGTGAAATTATTACCACCAAAAACGGAGTAATTGTAGTGGGTACATCGAACCTCCCAGGAACATTAGCAACAACAGCAAGCATGTTGTATTCAAATAACTTGACGACATTCATCACATCGTTGGTCAAAGACGGTGAACTTATCATTAGCGATGAAGATGATATTTTAGTGGGTGCTCCTGAAGGCTCCGACTTCTATGTCAACGGCATGGGCGGCGTTCTGCTCTGCCATGAGGGTGCATTGCATCCAAAACAAACACGCCTTGGAGGTGCTCTTTGATGACTCCGGAATTTTTAATTGGAAACGTAACATTATTCATACTCGCTATTTTTCTCGGATTTGAATTGATTACAAAGGTACCAGCAACCTTGCACACACCACTTATGAGTGGAGCAAATGCAATTTCTGGCATCAGCATCATCGGTGCGTTGATTGGATCAAACGTGGCGTTCGATGGCGGATCAACTGCTCTTTCGGGGCTACTTGCTTTCGTCGCTGTCGTTCTCGCAATGATCAACGTAGTAGGCGGTTTTGCCGTCACCAACAGGATGCTCAACATGATCGCTGGAAAGAAGCGCGGAGGTGCTTGAAATGGAAGATTGGATATCAGTTGGATATTTGATTTCCGCAGCTCTGTTCATTTTTGGATTGAAAAAACTCGGCCACCCCAAGACTGCACCGTTTGGAAATCAACTCGGGGCTATGGGTATGCTTGTTGCTGTCATCACGACAGTGGCACAAATGCAACTTACGGGCGATGGAGTCGTTGACTGGACCTTAATTGCTGGTGGTATTGTACTTGGTTCGTTGATCGGTTATTGGATGGCTGTCAAGGTCGAGATGACCGGCATGCCGGAACTGGTTGCTTTGTTCAATGGTTTTGGCGGTGCTGCATCAGCGCTGGTTGCCCTTTCTGAAATTCAAAAGTACATCGCTGAACCATCCGGGATTCCTACCGGCCTCGAAATTACCGTAACCATGGTAGCCGCTGGTCTTTCTGCCCTCGTCGGATGGATGACGCTCACTGGCTCACTTTTGGCAATGTACAAACTCAAAGGCGGTGTCGAAGTCTTTGGAAAATGGATTCGTACCCCAACTTGGGGTCCCACATGGCTTAATCCTGTCAAAGTGCTCTTGTTCCTTGGGGTCATTGCCCTTATTATCGCAAGTATTGATGACCCGACAAATGAACAGTACCTTTGGGGAATCATTGGAATTTCATGTATCCTCGGTATCATACTGGTTCTCCCGATTGGTGGAGCAGATATGCCGGTAGTCGTATCTTTGCTCAATTCCCTCTCAGGAATTGCCGCAGCATTCACTGGATTCATCATAGGTAATTCAGTGCTCATTATCGCAGGTTCCCTGGTTGGAGCATCGGGTCTCATCTTGACATTCATCATGTGCAAGGCAATGAATCGGAGACTCATCGACGTACTGTTCAAGTCCTTTGGCGGAGATGGTGAAAAGCAATCATTGACACGCACAAAGGTCGGCTCAGACGCAGACGAAGTGGCTATGATGCTCGATGGAGCACAGAAAGTCATCATCGTTCCGGGATACGGTATGGCTGTGTCACAATGCCAACACGCTGTCAAAGAATTTGCAAACCTGATGGAAGCAAAATTCGACACTGAGATCAAATACGCAATTCACCCCGTCGCAGGCCGAATGCCTGGACACATGAACGTCCTACTCGCTGAAGCAAATGTTCCGTATGAACAACTCATCGAAATGGATGAAATTAACAGTGAATTCCCTGAATGTGATGTTGCACTCGTGATTGGAGCAAACGATACCACCAACCCTGCCGCTCGAAGTGGTGAAGGTCCGTTGGCAGGAATGCCAATCATCGATGCAGACAAGGCTCGAACTGTAGTGATCATCAAGCGTTCACTCTCGGTTGGCTACGCAGGTGTCGATAACGACCTCTTCTACATGGACAAAACCATGATGCTCTTTGGCGACGGTAAGGCCATGATGGGCGATTTGAACACGGCTGTAAAAGAAATTTGAAGCGTTTGATATCGATACGATTCATGCCCCTAAGGGGCATGGGGAAAAGGAACGTTCAAAGGGCGGCGGTGTGTCGAAAGCAACAGGTGGGACCATGCTATCACGCAACTCTCGATTCTTGATACTTGGATTGATTGGACTGCTCTTCATTGCACCAGCTCTTGCCATGCCAGGTGGACCACCTTGGAAGAGCGGAGATAACCTCACAGTCGAAGTCGGATGTACCTGTCACGGTGATGGTGCCGCTTCAAGCGAAGTCGTCGTATCAATTTCTGGTGTCCCACGGGCATACACCCTCGACCAATCCTATGAATTCACCATTTCATTGCAGCACGCATCAAACGACCAAGGTGGTTTCATGCTTTGGGATTACAACAACGGCGCACTAACACCAGGTGAGGGTTCGCAAGCTGTTGCAGAAGAACCCGGAGCGCTCTCACAATCCGCCGTTGGAAACGATTGGGTGGTGACATGGACTGCGCCGAGTTCCGATGTAGGAATCATTCCATTCCAGCTCGTAGGTAATGCTGTCAACGGAAACGGAAACTTCGATGCAGGAGATACATGGAACATTGTATCCTTTTCCATCAGCCCACCAGATACAGCAACCAACGACAACGACGAAAACCTTGCTCTTCGCACCATCAGCGTCGGTGATTACGAATCACTGTTTGTTGCAGTTGAAGACCCGGAAGCGGTTGAAGCCGAACGTCAAGAAGAACTCGCAAACCTGTTCTTTGACGAAGGAAACATCTACTACTTTTTCTCACTTTCAATCATCATTGTGGCAGCAGTGATTCAAGGCGAATTTTACGAACGTAAATTCGGAGGCGGGCCAGAACACCTCGACAAGAGCCTCGCTATACCTCAAGGTGTCCGTCGCGGTGCACTTACCGCATTGCTGCTCATTGGGTTTGCATGGACCGTTGACAATGACCAATCATGGGAAATATTGCTCAGCATGGGGATGCTTACCCTATGGGCATTTTTTGGCGTGTACAGAACCATCGTTCAAGCACGTGCTCCAGCACAGTCCAAAGACCTCGTGTGAATCTCCTACTCCTCCAAAGGAACTGAGGGAATCCTATGTCTCTTCAACTCGAATTGGATCAAGAGAGGCAAATTCAAGAGCACTTGAATGAACTTACATCACGGACAACTTACGTGTTCGTATTCGCGACCGTATTTACAATCGGTTGGTTGTCACAAATTGACCAAATATTGGATGTGCTGCTAAGGCGTTTGAATCCATGTGAAGAGGGGTGCCTCAACCTCTTTGACCCTGCCAGATGGAGCGCAGTTCGTTGGATGAGTTCTGCAATTTTGGGTGTTGCAACAGCAGCCCCCTTTGCATTTTATCACGGCTGGAAATTCGCAAGACCAGGTCTCCTTCCAACAGAACAGAGATGGGTTAAAGCTTGGTTTTTTGGTGGTAGCATCACGCTTGTTTTAGCGGTACTAACTACATTGGGAGTCGTTTTTCCTTTTTTGTTTGAAAGCGGCCATCAAACGCACGAATCAATGCAATTGGGTGCACGCTACGATGCGGTTCACATGCTCTCTATGGCTGTTGCAGTTGTGTGGGCGCAAGTCATTGTGGCATGCGCTCTGAGCGCCATGGTTCTTGCCGGTTGCTTTGGGATGCTCAACCGTACGACTGCCGATTGGTGGAGACTGCGTGTTTACGGAATCGTTCTGCTGCTTTTACTTGCATCTTTACCCGAATACGGAGGGTTTGCGCTGATTTTGACCGTCTGTTCAATTGGACTCATAGAACGCGGTAGTCGTAGATGGTTGCATGCTGAACCACCGTTGTTCAGTGGAAAAAAACCGATAATGGATGCTGAAGGGGGGGTGAGGAACATGTTACTCGTCGACTGCACGTGCAATGGTGCAGGAAACTCGATACCAAGAGGTGCTCAAACTCCACTTGCCGTTCAGAGCGTTACAAATCTGTGCCACTCAGTCAATGAACAAGAGAGTGTACTGGAAAAAATTCTCCGCCATCGCCTAACGGACGTTCTCATTAGCGGATGTTCTTCTGACCCATTGCCGGGTGAATTCAAACAAAATTGTCGAACACTTGGTTGCAAACTTCGTGGAATGAACATGTTGGAGCACCAGTCTTACCGTACTTTGCCATCACCGTTTGAAATTACGGAATTTGAATTGAAAGTGTTGAGCATTGAAGATCCTTGGTCCAAACAAAGTATGCCTGATAGAATATATGAGTCCATGAAAGAAAAATCAGGAATTGAACTTCTCATCGATACTCGTAACAGGGAAGATACTTGGGGAATGCAATTAGAGCCACAACAAATACTCATTCATTTAGACCCATTCACGGGAAATCAGGTCATCGATCGACTGGAAAACCTACCAATTGCAACCAAACTGTTGTGACGTCAATAAAGCCAAGCATTGAAACCCTTTGTCCTTCTGCGATTAAGCATGAGTCCGAGGTTTGGTGTGCCAATCCTCATTGCCCTTCTGCTTGCTAGTTCCTGGTCGTTCATGAACAACGACACTGTTGAACAGTGGGTGAGCGAAAATGCGATTGTAATTCAAGAACAAGACGTTCCTTTGTTGCAGTTACAAGAAAAAGAACGGTGGCTTGTTCTTGTTGTTGATTTTGAAAGTTCCCCTTCAACCGAATCCTCTGGTCCTTTGCAGGCGGAACTACTGCTCAACGATATCGCACGCGATTATCTAGTTCAATTATCAGGTTCAACTACTGAGATTCACATCGATGTGAGTACCAGAGTGACGCGTGCTTCAGGAGCGCTTGCAGACTATGGCAGTGACACTAACGGCAATCGTGACACAAACCAAAAAGGTGAATTTTTACCGATGAAATTGGCCGAAGAAGTGGTTCTTGACCAAATGACCTATGCTGATTGGGATGAATACGATCTGAATGATGATGGAATGGTCGACCGGCTGCTCATACTTCATACAACCAAAGGTCAAGAAGAAAACCCTGGTCAAACGAGTAAAATTTGGAGCCACTTCACCCGGTTTGACACAACAATCCAAGTGGAAAGTGGTATTGATGTCGGTCATTACACGATGGCAAGTATTCAAACGGGCTCAAGTGGAATGGGGACAATACTGCATGAAATGATGCATCAAATGGGAGCAATGGACCTGTATCCAGTTCATGAATCGAGTCAATTAAACGACTGGCAAGGTGTTGGTGATTGGGATATTATGGCCAGTGGCAATTGGAATGGAGGCGGGGTTTGGCCTGCACTTCCTACGTCCGCATCACTCGAACTGCTTGGTGCAAACCGCTCGCAATCGATGGATTTGAATTGGCCACAATCTGCACAGGATCCTTGCATTGGGCCAAGTGTTGAAATGAAGGGAATGAGCGAAAACGGCTCTTCTCTAAAGATACCAGTCGCTGAGAAGGAATTCGTTTGGATCGAATACAGGTCGAATTATGGATTTGACCAACATCTCCCCGGTTCAGGGATACTGGTGACCTATCAAGACAGAAGCGTAGGTGATGAAGAACAAAATGAACTCAACAGAGACCCTGACCAGCCATGGCTGACGGTCATTGAAGCAGATGGGCGTACAGACCTACGGAGAGGTGTAAATTCCGGAGAAGAGTCGGATGTGTTTCAGAACGGGAGTTCATTTGGTGCAGAAGGCGTTCTCATTTACAATCACGATGGAATCCTCGTGCCATGGGTGGCAACTGTTGAAATCAACATAACGGTCAACATCCACTTTACTGCTCCGGCATGTACGTCGAAGTTAACCATCGACGCTCCTGATTTTGGAGGTGTGCTTTTACCTGAACAGCCTTTTGAACTTCTCGTTTCAGTGATTGAACCATGCCAATTTGTTCACAACCTAACCGTTTCTGATGGACGTACATTCAGTCAACAGGAGCTGCTTGTTAGCGGGCAAAATAACATTGTACAATTGAAGTTCTCTACACCTGGCACTTCGAATGCAGAGGCCATAATCCAAGGTTCATTCAGTTGCGGAAACGATACAATCTACATCAATACACAAATTTTGACACTGGGGCGCATTCCAGTAGAGGTGACTGAAACAGGCACACTTCAGGCCTATGGTCCATCGACCATACAAATCCCCATTGACTCACTTGGCAGTTCTGAACAGTCCTTTACTGTAGAACTTGATGGCCCAATGTCACGAATTGGGGAAGTGGAAAATAGAATCGTTCTCACCGGTAACGATACATTAGAAGTTCAAATTAATCCGAATGGCCTCTTACAGAACAGGATGACAGTCGATGGACACATCGTGCTCATCTCTCAGAGTGGTCATCGATGGAACATTGAACTCGAGTATTCGGCGATCGACGGTGAAATCAGTACGCTCGACGAATGGAGGACACCCGGGAGATTACTCGGTTGTGCTGGACTTATTTGCGCAATATGGGTCCTGTTAGGAATGGTGGACATCAGCCGAAAACAGAAAAATGCAGAAACGCAATCAACTGCTGGTCCATTCGTGATGGAAGAAACCGTTGAATCAAAAGAAATCGATGCGTGGGGCCGAGAACTCGACCAGAGCTAGTTAATTTCGACCTGGCAACCAGCGTTGCATGTGAAGGTAGATCCAACGTTCTTTGAAAGGCAGGGCACAGAGCCACATTTTGTGAACACCTTCGGAAAGACGCACTGCCAAGCAAGCCGCCTCCCATGTTCGAGGGGCATCGTCATGAGGTTGAATGAGCCAAGGAGCGTGGGCTTTACCCACTGGGGTATCGTAAACTCTCCATCGGCTACCGTACTTGAATCCGGGGCGAAGAAGTACACCACGCCCAACCAAATCTGTATATAATTCAAGGCTTGATTCCAACTCTTCGCCAGAGATGGAGGCTTGGACAAGTTGTCCTTCTTCATGACGGAGATGTCGACCAGACAGATGCTCGACACCAATTGAATCCCAATGCCAATTGATGGCATTTGGAATATACCATCCGTCACCTCGAGTAATTCTGCTCCCCCATAAATCTGTTATTTGATTTCGCTCAGAATCGGAAAATGAGGTCCATAGTTGCTGATTGCCGCTTGGTTCAACCTGTGACAGCAGATACATGGTTACATCCATTTCCTCATCGATGACCAAGAATTCTGCTAACATACCTTGCTCGTGGACCCATGAAGTCCATTCGACCATTTCCATCCAGTCAATTTCATCGGTTGTCCATGCCCATCGAACATGTGCCACTGGCCTTTCTTTCGAGAAAATTTGTTCACGGTTCCACCGTAAGGCCCATGTTGGTGATGGGATTTCAATATTCCACTTCGCTGGTATGTTCTGTGCTGGAATCAGTAATTCACCACCGCTTCGGGCGGTATCAAAAAGAATACTTCGTGCAATAACATTCGAATCTCTTTGAACCGCTTCTTCGAACCAAGTATCCGAAGGAAGAGGAAGATGGCGATGCCAATGACAAAACAGAATCTCTTCGGTAGAAACACGTATGCTTTCATCCGACTGCATATATCCGATGGCGCTTTTTTGATACAATCTCGAGGACAAGGGCGGCTCAATATACCATTCACCATCTTTCAAGAACGGTGGTGAAAGAGGTTGGGCAGGAGGCAGATTTGTAGTAAGAGGAGCCCCAAGCGGACGGGTCGTTCTTTGACGCGGAGTGAACTTACGGTTCTGCCTCGCCATGTTGATGCGTTACGTTCTCGACATTTGAGTTTAGGGTTACCGATGGGCCTATGTGCTCCCGCTTCTACGAAGTAGTGGGGAGCCAAGTGGTAGACGGTTATCTGGGGTCGTTGACGACGGAAGAACGAATGCTTTTGCATTTGTTTGACCACAACCTTCCAGAAGGTGCTTGGGAAGCGCCAGCAGCTCTAACACAGGCTGGAATCTCCGCTGCAGTACATGTTCAGCGTAAACATGTTCCTCGTACACTCAAACGGCTCGAACAACGAGGAGACTTAACAACCGAAAAACGGCATGTACCAGGTGCTAAACAGCGTAGGCAAGTCTACGGTTTGACTGCAAATGGAAGGGAAATAGCAAGGGAGTTACGAGAAAAAATCCTCAACCTATTTGTTCTTAAAAACGGTGAGAAGACACTCCTTTCTGAACTTCGAAAAGGTGGTCAGGCAACACTCGACTTACTCTCATTTATTGACGAAGGGATGAATATTCATGAACATCCTGTCGTATCGCCTGTGTCAAATCCGGAAGGTGTCGCCTCATTGGATGCCCAAGCAGGTGAACACCTCATTCGCCGATTATTTGCTCGAGCCTGGGAAGATGGTAAAATCACCAAAGATGAACAATACTTGCTCACTGAAGTCGTCGACTTCCTCGGAATGCATCCAGAGCGTGTACGCCGTCTTTCCGATGAAGCTCGAAAGGACCAAAAAGCCCCACCTCCGGAAGAAATCTACCTCGATATGCTCCGTCAAGCCATGGTTGACGGTGAACTTGTCGATGATGAAATTGCATTGTTGGAAACGGTCCGAATCGCATATGGCTTTGATCGATTAACCCATGACAAATTACTCGAGGATGCCAAAAAATCACCAATCGTTTCTGAAAAATACGTGACATACAGGTCGACACTCGTCACAGCACTTCAAGACGGAATCATCACGGAAGATGAAGGAGCAATGCTCGCTACACTGCGTGAAACATTAGGGATTACAGATGCACAACATGCGAGTCTTCTTGCGGAAATGCGCGATACAATCAAATGAGTAACAAACATCGAATATACTGAGGGTCAATTATGGGAATGTCAGATGAAGAAGAGGCAGTGTATGAAGATTTGAATAATCTCAAAAATTTACTCAAACAATCTGGTGAATCGAAAGTGGTCCTCATCGGTGATATCATGATGGACTGCTACATCCATGGTTATGCAAACAATCTCAACTCAAGAGCACCGGTACCAGTTCTACGTGAAACGATGAGAGAGGAAGATGTCGGAGCAGCAGCACACGTCGGGAGAGGTTTGAATTCCATGGGATTGCAAAGTTTCCTGTTTGGTGTAGTCGGCGATGATCGGGCTGGACTCAATATATTGCAGTCGTTGGACGATGAAGGGGTTGCTACCGGTGGAATTTCTATTATTGACGGTCGAACAACTACTGTAAAAACGCGAATGTTAGCGACACGCGAAAGTCTCGTCAGCGATGAACAACTGTTACTACGTTGGGACGTCGAAGACGACAACCCAGTGCCATCTGACGCGTCACAATCACTCTATGATAATGCCATTTTAGAAGTGGAAAATGCGGATGTTGTGATTCTGTCCGATTACGGGCAAGGCGTTGTCAATGACGCTGGTGCTGACCGAGTAATCAAAACAGCGCGCAGTAAAAATGTACCAATTATAGCAGACCCTAAGTTAACCGGGCTTCATAGAACTCACGGCGTAAACTGGATTTTATTCCAGTCGCAAGGTTTGGAGTTAATGCGACGCAGGCTCGGAGTTTCCACCGGTAGTGAAGCAGCCATGAAACTTATCGAAACGCATGACTGGAATCACTTGGTTGTCCTGTCAGGTGAAGCTGGAGTGACCATCTATTCGAGAGATGAAGAAGTCGTACATGCACCATGTACACTTGATGACTTACGTCAAATGATAGGACTCATCGACGCCGCAGCAGTCGCAATTGCTGTGGCAATTTCCAAGAACATGTCTGTACGGGATACTGCATTACTCGCTAATGCGGCATGCGAATGTATTTTAGGTGCTGACAAAACTGAATCTTTTGTTCTAAGCCGTGAAGACCTTATCGATCGTATCGGTGAAATGTCGTGGAACTTGCAAGTTTCAAAGCGCTGAGGTGTTCCAATGAGTTCATGGCCAAGGCCGACGACTGCAGACATTGCGTTGCGAGCATTCGCTGCGAGTCCTTCACGGCTCTTCACTGAAGCATCGTTGGGTATGCAAGACATCCTGCTCTCGGACGCAGCACAACAAACACTTCAGACGCATATTCGACATTCGTCGCTATGGCAAATAGAGGCGCCGCATGATGGTGGAACTCAAGCGTGGGATTTACTTCTTGTTCAATGGCTTGAAGAAGTGCTGTACAGAGCAGAAATTCACAACCAATGGCTTGTCGACTGCCAGTTGGCATTCTCTTGGGAAGAGAAGAAAGTGATTGCATCCGGACATGTGTCGTGGGTTGAAAGTGAATTCGTGGAACGTGAAGTGGAGATTAAGGCTGTGACGAGTCATGAACTGCAATTCAATCAATTAAAGACCTCTGAACATGCTTACTCCCCGTGGGAACAAGTGCCGGATTTTCAGGGCCCTGGTTGGTTCTGTGACGTCGTATTTGATATTTGAGTCACTAAGCCGTCGTACCTTATTCGAGTGCCAAGATAAAATCCGGCTGTGTTGAACACAACGTCCATGATTTTGTTCCCAAGTTCTTCAACTGCAAACTCAAATGGAAGGTACAATTCCAAAATCTCCCAACCAATGCTGAGGACAAAAAACAATTTCCATTGATTGAAAATATATCGACCAGTCGTGGACCAAATGAAAAAATGAATGACGGAGTAGAAGTTCACGAAAGCCATTTGAAAACCTTTGAGTGGGAATTCCGATGGTGGACATGCGCTCTCCTTAGCCTAACCCACACACTTCCTCCATCCCGATACCCCACAGCACCCATGGCTCCGAGTAGGGCTGCTCCGTTCCCGGCCTGACCTATTCCCCCGGTTATCCAATTCCTGTTTCCCTCCGGAAACAGTTCACAGCACCCGAGTCATGTGGGGGCGAGACATCAACGTCCGCATGTAGAAACCAAAGAGCCGCTTTCGCCGCCCAAAGGCGTTCAGTCCACCGTGAAGACGATTTGTGGTACAGGGTACGCCTAGCTCCCCACCTATCCCG
>JABGTJ010000066.1 GCA_018691345.1 Methanobacteriota archaeon | reverse complement strand
TGTCTGAATGAACCCTCTTCTCTCTTCGCCACGTGCGGGGATGCATCAAAATAACTGCTGTGAGCAATTCGAGTCGACCAAACCACATTAAAATGGAAGTGACAATAAGTGCACCAGAATTCATGCTTTCCCATGTCTCGGCAGGGCCGAAATCACCGAGTGTCGGGCCTGTGTTTCCAAGCGATGAAGCGACAACCATGGTGACGCTTTCAAAAGTATCATTTGGCATGAAAATGGCCAACACTAAACTTGAGATGAAAAAGAGTCCAACCCATACAAACAGCATTCCTACAATGAGACCGATTTGATTCTGCTCAATAACTTCGCCATTCATACGGATTTGTTCCACTTTTCGTGGTTGGGCAATACGAACCAATTCCCGCATTGCAACTTTGAAAGCAAGATTGACACGCAGTAATTTCAAACCGCCACTTGTCGACCCGGCACTTGCTCCAACAACCATCAGTATGAAGAGAATGAGATGCGCAACCAATGGCCACGAACCATCCATGTAGTCCGATGAAGTGTAACCGGTTGAAGTGGCAAAGGAAACGACTTGGAACAAACCATCCCTAAATGCGTTCGTAATTGAGTATCCTGAGGCAATCAGTGCTATAAAAATTGCAGAAGCTGCAACAAATACATAGGTCAAATAATTACGGAATTCCTCGTCACCAAAGGCACGTTTGAAATCACCCTCACGAACAAACCAGAGAAGCGTAAAATTGACACCTGCAAGGAACATAAACAGGATGATGATGGATTCAACAAGGAATGAATCATAATATCCAATACTGGCATCACGAGTAGAAAAACCACCGGATGGCATCGTTGTAAGTGCGTGGTTCACCGAATCAAACAAATCCATTGCGCCGGTGAAATAGAGGAGGGCAAATTCCAACAAAGTGAGAAAAAGGTACAACCCCCATAGTGCAAAAGCTGTTTGTTTCAATTTTGGTCGGAGTCGAGAGAGGGAAGGACCGGTGAGTTCAGCTCGTGCAAGCGCCATACCACCACCGATCACCCGAGACAAAATCATCATGCCAAGCATGATGATACCCATACCACCAAACCACTGCGTGAGCGACCTCCAAATGAGTAGGCCGCGAGGTTGAGCATGGATACAATCGGCAGTCACCCCGGGTATACAATTTGGGCTCATGCTGTGTGATATAATCGTGGCACCAGTAGTCGTGAATCCAGACATCGATTCAAACCACGAGTTTACCGCCCCACGTAGAATGTCCACCATCAACGCATCGGGGGTAAATGGACCAACGAACATACCTCCAAACCAAAACGGTAGCGCACCAATGAAAACGGCAATTGGCCATACAAGTGCCACGGCAGCAAAGGCTTCACGGTCTCGTAGCCGTTCAGTGGTATCGGTACGTGTTCCAAGACTCAACATCAAGAGACCTACCGTAGGAGAAAGTATTGCAGGAATCGCAAAAGAATACAATGCTAATTGCCAGTCGTCCAACCAGATGGTTAGCAAGCCACACAAAAAAAGTGGTAAGGTCAGCGCAATGAGCGTCCAACCAAGAATAAGGTTCAACACATCGAAACGCATAATCACACCTTGAACCGTTTTTCGAGTTCAGCGACCCGTTCAGGACTGCAGAAGATGATTAATCGGTCGTCTTCCAACAAGGTTTTGTCCGGAGAAGGGCGGAGTGATTCCCAAATACCGCTCGTGTTTTGACGCTGAATAAAGGCAATGCGCATCCACTCGGGAAACGATGCCTCGAGAATACGCTTTCCGGAAAACTTTGCGTGCTCTGAAACGAGCATGCTAACGCCAATGATGTTTGGAATATTCGAGAGGATAGCGTAACCACCAGCGGTCTTTGTGTGTATTTGAGCCAACATGTTATCGACGGCAACACGCTTTCGATCGACTGCAAATGTGATTCCCATTCGCTGTGTGACCTTGACCAAATCTGCATCATAAAGCAAAAGACCAGTTCGCTGAACACCCATATCACTGGCAAGCAAAGCCGCTGCAATACTTGCAAGGTCGTCTTCCAATGCTGCGATGGCAATGTGGTGTTCAGAAATACCAATCTCAGTGAGAATGTCGCGGTCAAGGTGGTCACCATGAATGACCTCAAGGTTGGGGTGAGAACCAATATCTGCACCAGACAATGAGTTCGCGACTTGTAAATCTCGTTCAATTACGGTGACTGAAGCACCAGATTCCAGCCAGTCATCGGCTATTCGTTGACCGATTTTATTTGCTCCAATAACGGCAACTCGAGGTTGGGCCGGAAAGTCCGTAGCCTCATGGCCAAAGATATTCAAAATCCGATTGAAACTTGAGAGACCTGTAGTAGCCACCGCAATTCGGTCGTTGGGCATTAACATGAAGTCTCCATCCGGAACCAGGCTTTTCTCGCCTTCACGTTTGAGTCCTACGATTAATGGCATACCGCCCTCAATTTTATGGGTTGCTTCTCTCAGTTTTTGAAACACGACTTGAGTTGCTTCAGCAGTTACATCCAATTCGATGATGAAAGCATCGTGGCCAAAAGGTACGACCTCCTCAATTGCCGAAGAGCGTAAACCTGAATGGAGACGGCGTATTGCGCCTTCAAGTGGGTTGACCACATGGTTTACTTTCGCCCATGATTGAAGTTTTCCATCGTTCTGTTCATTGATGTAATTCATATTTCGAACACGGCAAATGGAAAGTAATGGTTTGGCTTTTGGCCCCGCTATTTCATGGTGGGCATGATCTGCGAGCGCACATGCAAGCAAGTTTCGTTCGTCTGAATTCGTAGCAGCCACAAACACTGACGCTTCTCCAATTCCCGCCTCGTAGAGTTTTTCGCGGGTTGTTAGGTCACCATGGATGACAAGTACGTCGAGGTTTTGAGCATTTTTCACAGCGCGTGAGTCTGAGTCTACGAGGACGACATCCATGTCTTCAGCCCGAAGGGCACGAGCCATGTCCGTTCCAACCCTGCCAGCGCCTCCGATTATTATTCGCATGCTATCAACTCAGATCCTCAGCAAGTATCTTGACTTGGTATTTTCCGCCGTTCAGGTCAACATCACCTAATGTAGTGTAAAGCGGAGGTGCTCGGACTGTGCCTAGATATTTGGAGTAACTTCCTGGAGCGTAATAGTTGTTGAGAAGAGTGCCTGTGCTGTCAGGTTCTTCAATCCATGAAATGTATGCATTCGGTGTATGCAGCAGCCACTTGTTGTTGACGACATCGACGGATGCCTCGACAAAGCATGTATCCAATGTAATATCTCGTGATTCACACCATGAATCTTTCAATGGAAGTTGAATGTATCCCCACCCGTGCCCTTCCCAGTCTTCGTAGTCACCGTCAACCAGGGCCCCAAACACATACCACCCAGGAATTTTATTTACTCGCAACAATGAGAGGAAAGCGTTTGTCTGCTCATCGCAATCTCCCGTTTTGTCCTGTAGACAAACAGGGCCACTGCGGGGTATGACTGGAGCGTTTTTGTCGTAAGTGATGTGCTCGTGGAGGTAATCAAATGCTGCTCGTGAATAAGCATACGCGTTGTCCTTTCTGTTCTCAGGAAGGCTCGAAGTAATCATGGCGGCTGTTTGTATGACCAAATCCTCTTGCGCATTGATGGCGTTTCCTCTGTAGACACCATCAGAATCAACGCCGCGATCGTACCAGGTAGCATCCGTGAAGTCACGAGACTTGTCACCGTCTCCACGCATGATTAAATCCTCAAATGTACCGCTGTTCTCGACGTTGATTCCCCCATCAATGCCTGCAATACGAGAATCGACACGTGAAGATTTGTCCCACCATGAATATGAAGTACTCTTTACCGTTGCTTGAAACGAGAAAATGGCCTTTTCGCCGGGGTCAAGAGAGAACTCAAATTTAACGCACTGAGACACCTTGCAGGAATTGTTGTCGTTCGGGTTGAATTCTGGCCACCAAACATGATGCCCTTGCGAAGTCGTAAGACGGTCTTCATAGGACAGTATCGAACCGTTGATTGGAACCTCAATGAAGTCATCAACAACTTGTTCACTGGATTTCAGAAGTATATTGACAGCAATAAGTTCCTGAATCATTTCGGTAGAGCGAGGCAATTCACCGTTTGTGTATTTGAAATCTGAATTTTCGCCGGATAAAGATTCGATATTGAGTGGAATCAGCACATCTTCATGTGCCCAACCTGTGTTCGCCCCGTTGGTAAGGACAACTGTTCTGTCAAGCGTGAACGTAGCTTCGTTTGGATAGATATGAAACTCTGCCGGAAAGAGCATGATGTATTCTTTAAGTCCTGGCGCCCATTCTTCAAACACATTTTCTCGGACTTGTGGAGCGAGCATGATGAATGTTACCAAAACCAAAAGGACGACATGCCGTGATTTATTCCTTCGATTCTTCATGATGTCGACGGTACGTCCAGTGTGCGTTTGTACCACTCCTCCCGCAGTTGGTTTGAGCGTCATTTTGTAGGTCGTATCGAGACTGCCCTTGTGGAATTGTTGTTCCATTGCGAACTTGTCAGAGCGAATGCTTGCTAGAATCCTTCCACATGAATAGCAAATCGTGTCGCCAGTATAGGTGACACTTTGGCAGTAGGGGCAGGAACCCATGCCCAATTGGTTTGGCCGACGTTGTATAACGCTTGCGTGCGGAACACCCCGGTAATGCTTATTTGCGATGTCAGCCATTCTTCCTGCCTAAAAGGGTAACAGCGAACAAGTGAGCAGATATTTACATCTATTCCTCTGCATCATTCACGCCAGCACCGTGCGCAGAAGCAGTATTTTCCAACAGCGCTTGGGCTTCTCTTGCATTCCGAGCCCAGATTTTACGCAATCGTTTCTTACCTTCTTTGGGAATCGATTCCCAAATCCAAGATTCGGAGTAGCGGTTGAAAACAAGCGTCGCAGGGATAATGAAAATCCAGGCAGAGGTGTTGACCAGTGCAAAGGCAAACATGACCACATAGGCACATCTCCAAAAAGCACCACGGAGAACGGCTCCCCATCGTCGGCCTTGAAGCATGAGGTGACCTTGAAACGAACAGATGAGCGCCTCGCATCGAGGACCAAATAAGGCCAGGCACAGAACCGTCACTCCCAAACGGATATTGAAGTCGGCGGATTGGAGGCTTACCAAAATCAAGACCATGGCCAACATCCCTCCAATGGCAAGACCCAAGGCCCAACCACTGGTTGTTTGTGAACTTCCTTTTCGCACACGGTCTCGACGCAATAAAAGGTGGACTGCAACAGATGCAAGAACGCAAACGAGCAGGAGATTGAGTGGGTTGACAACCGCAGCTTGCTCATCAACAAGCAACTGTTCAATGTAAGGCAAAACGATGAAATTATGCGTCAGAGAACCGTAGAAACCACCGATCAAAATCCCCCAAAACACGTTACTCCATGCAGTTGGCAGATCATAGAATCCTGAATAACGAGTCATGACCCCTCTCCATCCAAGCGTCATACCAACCAATGCGGATGCGCTGGCCAATTGGAACAGTAGGAAGTCCGAGGCCATGACCGGTGGGTGGCGTTTTCATTCATCAAGTCGTTGCCTCATGGAGACGTAGGCGTTGGATTCAAGGACTACCTCCCTCTAGAGGAGGTATGGCACGACTTTTGTTGTTTGGTGGAAAAGGTGGAGTTGGAAAAACGACAACCTCTGCTGCCACTGCTGTTTGGCTTGCCGACTCCGGTCTCCGCGTGCTTCTCGTTTCGAGCGACCCCGCCCACTCAACCTCGGATTCACTCGGCGTAGAAATTGGCTCAGAACCGACACCAATCGAAGGCGTCGATGGACTGTTCGGGCTTGAAATGGACCCAGAGTCAAAAATATCTTCCGTGCTTCCAAAACTTGGCGACATGATGAATGGAATGGGATCTGGCGGTGGTATGGGTGGACTAGGAAGTCTAAGCATGATGCTTGATCCAAATGCAAAACAAGAAATGGATGAAATGCGTTCCGAAGTTCAAGCCTCCGACATGGTCATTCCCGGTCTCGATGAGGCACTTGCTTTCGATGAATTATTGCGTCATGTCGAAGACCCGACTTGGGATGTCATCGTGTTTGACACGGCACCAACTGGCCACACTCTCCGCTTCCTATCTCTTCCCGAGTTAATTGAAAATTGGTCCGATAAAATCATTCGAATGATGCGGGTCTCTGGCGGACTGCGTTCAATGTTGTTCGGGCGTAAAGAAAGCGACTCAATGAAAGAAGAATTAGAGCGATTCCGTCGCAGAGTTTTGCACGTCCGCAGAGTTCTTTCGAACCCAGAAATCACCTCATTCACGCTTGTCACCATTCCAGAGCGAATGGGCATCAATGAAACCTTACGAGCACATCAATCCTTATGCGAATATGAGTTACCGGTGCCAAACTGCTTGGTTAATCGCGTGACTCCAGAATTTGACCATCCCTTTTTGATGAATCGACGAGAAGCAGAACTTGCGAGAATTGATGAATTGAGTTCACAGTTGGAAAGCGTAGAAATCGCAACAATGGAGTTGTTGGACGACGAAGTCGTTGGGCTTGAACAATTACGCAATGTTGGGAACCGGCTGTATGGTGAGGTCAAACAGTTGGACGACACACTCGGCCCCCACTTGATTGGAAGCGAACTTGAACACTCTATACATCGAGGCATGAAGCGAGAGATTCACGAAGATGTGGAACGAATTTTCCTTCACTACCCCGGTATTAACCGAGACGAATTATCGCTACGAAGCAATGAAGGAATACTCTATGTCGGGCTGAACGGCAGAGAACGTGAAGTCGAAACCTCGGTTCCAACCAAGGCAAGCCAAGTCAAAGCAAAACTTGAGAACGATGTTTTGCAACTTGACATCCCACTTACACAGAGTGAGAACTCATCTTGATTGATGGGTGGGTTGAAATGGGATAGCCGTTACGGGAAGATATGGCACTCGAAGGCCTTTCCAGAGGTATTTTTCGTTCTATCGGGTTGCTGAAGAACAAACGCAAGTTGGATGAAGAAGAACTTCGAGAAATGACTCGGAGCCTTCGCCGTGCGTTACAAGAGGCCGATTTCAACGTCCGGCAAACCAAAGATTTGGTCGAGAAACTGGAGGCTCGGCTCCGAGAAGAAGAGCCGCGCCCTGGTTTGACGCTGCAAACCCATGCAATGAACATCCTCTATACAGAACTGGTTCGAATGCTCGGCCCTGCTCATCAGTTTCAGCCGCATGGCGCTACGCTTCTGCTGGTTGGACTGTACGGTCAAGGTAAAACAACAACCACTGCCAAACTTGCTGAATGGTACCGTAAGAAGCACGGTCTACGCGTTGCAGTCATTGAAGCCGACGTTCATCGACCAGGAGCATACGCTCAATTGACGCAATTGCTTGAGGATTCGACCGTCCAAGTCTATGGCGAACCAGATACCAAAGATGCTCCAACCATTGTTCGCAACGGACTTGCAGCATGTGCTGCAGCGGATTTAGTGATTGTCGATACCGCAGGACGTCACCAACTCGACCAAGAATTAGTGGATGAACTTGAACAGATTTCAGCCATTACACGAGCCAGTGAACGCTGGCTTGTGATTGATGCACAAGTCGGCCAAGCAGCCGGACCTGTCGCTGCATCCTTCCATACCCTTGCCGGCGTCACTGGAATTGTCATCACCAAACTCGATGGTACTGCCCGTGGTGGTGGGGCACTTTCTGCAGTTGCTGCCACTGGAGCTCCAATCGTTCACATCGGTACAGGAGAAAACGTACCAGACTTGGAGAAATTTGAGTCGGATCGCTTCATTTCACGGCTCCTTGGAATGGGGGATATTCAGGGCCTCATTGATTTAGCCCCAGACGACATGGATGAAGAAGAAGCCATGCGCCTCACACAACGATTGATGAGTGGGAGATTCACGCTTAACGACATGTATAAACAAATGGAAATGATGTCGAAAGTTGGAACCATTGACAAGTTGATGTCGTTTTTACCGGGTAACATGCTCGGTGGGATGGGCGCTATGTCCAAAGGTCAGAAAGAGGCAATGCAAGGAAATCTCGATCGTTATCGAACCATTATGGACAGCATGACTGCATGGGAAAAGAATGAACCTGCTAAAATTAAGGCTGACCGCATACGAAGGGTCGCTCGTGGCTCTGGTGTTCGAGAAAAAGATGTTCGAGAACTCATCGCTCAATGGAACCGCTCTCGAAAGATGATGAAAGGCATGGGCGGAAATCGAAAACTGAACAAGCAAATGCGCAAGATGATGAAAGAAGGTGACATGGACATCGACCCGTCATCTTTTGGTATGTAGCCCCAACTCCTTTTAGCCGCCGGCCCTTGGTTAAACCGTGCGCAGACTGGTCCTGATTCTTGTTTCCCTCATGGTGCTGCAAAGCGCATCAGTGATGGCAACAGCCAATGGACGAGCAACTTCAATGGAACTCTCAACAGACAAATACGATTGGCTCTCAAACGAAACGATTGCTGTCAATGTTGAAATTACCAATGCACCTTACAACACTGACCTAACTGCTCAATGGAGTTTAATCGATGAAAACGCCATTCTCGTCGAGAATGGAACCTATTTCTTTACTGCCTCGGGAACGGTCACTGACTTTGTTCTCTCTTTGAAGCATTTTTACAACGGAGCCCACTTTTACACCCTCCAAGTAGAGATTCTCGATTCATCACAGGCTGTATTGACTACGAATCAGCATTCGTTTACCGTGTTTGAAAACACACTTTTCCCAACAAGAACGAACCTCATTGCTTTTGGAGACTCGCTTAGTGACATGGGAAACGGAAAGAATTCAATATTGAATGTACCCGATGTACCACCATACTGGCAAGGTCGTTTCTCAAATGGAAGAGTCTGGTTGGAGTATGCCTCGGACGCATACGGTGTTTCAACTTCCATCGGCTCGGGAACTGCCGTTGGTGATAATCGTGCCTTTGGTGGCTCTCAAACTGGCCAAGGTTATTCCTATGTTCTGTTACCCAACGTTGGCACTCAAATCACAAACTATCTTGGAAATGTCCAAGCAACTATTCCACAATCGACCGTCGTATCGCTTTGGTCGGGAGGAAATGATTTCCTCTACGGCACAGCAAATGCAAACACCATTGTAAGCAACATGGAATCGCATATCAGGCAACTGGAAAGTGCCGGTGCAGACGAATTTATCCTACCAAATCTACCTCCATTGGAAAAAACTCCAGAAATAATGAGTCGCAGCCAAAACCAACAAACCACCATTGCAGGTGAAGTCGTTTCATACAATCAAAAATTATCGACACTGGCTGGAGATTTGCGAGCAGAATTAGGCATCACCATTCACTTCATTGACGCCTGGTCCATCTTCAATGACATTCTGCAAAACAAAGAAGCGCTCGGCTTGACCAACTCCCAAGACGCTGCTTGCTCTGGAGGAGTATCTTTGCTACCTCTACCGATTTGCAGCAGCGGGGATACGGTCGTATCCAACGTCGATGAATACCTGTTTTTTGACAAAGCACATCCCACTCGAGTCATGCACCGTTTCATCGGAAGATACGCCATTGAAGAAATTGGCGAACCGGATACAGATGGAGATGGCGTCATCAACCTGTACGACATCTGCAGTTGGACACAAACTGGAGCACCAGTGAACATAACTGGTTGTTCTTGGAACCAGCAAGATAGCGACAACGATGGAGTGAAAAATCTCGATGATGTTTGCCCAAGTACGACGGTTGGCGTTCAAGTTGATGAATTCGGATGCTCTGCAGAACAACGCGATTCTGATGGAGATGGACTCAGCGATTCCAATGACCCATGTCCATTTTCCCCCACCCTCTTTGACCACGATAACGATGGATGCAGTGATGGCGAAGATTTTGATGACGATAACGACGGTTTTCCGGATACTGAGGATGCGTGCCCTCAAGGCATGAAAGGTTCTCATGAGTTCGATTTGGACGATGACGGTTGCAACGATATGGAGGATGAGGACATCGATGGAGACGGTTTGTCCAATTCCGATGAAGACCTCGTAGGTACCGATAAACGCGATACGGATTCAGATGATGATTTTGTCATCGATGGCGAGGATGCGTTTCCCACCGACGGCAGTGAATGGGCCGACTCGGATGGTGATGGTTGCGGTGATAATGCCGATCTTTTTCCTTTTGATTCGCTTGATTGTTACGATGTTGACGAAGATGGCTTTGGAGATAATACCGATGCGTTTCCCCTCGACGCTACCGAGTGGTACGACTTTGATTCAGATGGTATTGGTGATAATGCAGACATCTGCCCATTGGAGGAAGGTTATGCTCACACTCCACTCGGTTGCATCGACACCGATGGTGATGGATTCGGCGACCGAATCGATGCATTTCCACTCGATATCAACGAATGGAATGACACCGACGCCGATGGATTCGGAGATAATGGCGACGTGTTCCCTACCGATGCCAGCGACTGGAATGACCTCGACAACGACAGTTACGGAGACAACAGAGATGCTTTTCCCTACGATTCAAATGAATGGAACGATACAGATTCCGACGGGGTAGGCGACAACGCAGATGTATTTCCGAACGATGAAACCGAATGGTTGGATACGGATGAGGATGGATGCGGCGATAACATCGATGTTTGGCCAAATGATCCAAAGGAATGCTTTGACCAAGATTTTGATGGAGTCGGAGATAACGAAGATGCCTTTCCGCTCAGTGCGTTTGAATGGCTTGATTCAGACGGAGATGGAGTCGGGGACAATGAAGACGCCTTTCCCTTTGACAAGAGTGGAAAATACGACTCAGATGGAGACGGAATTGCCAATGCCCTTGACCCGTTCCCAAACAATGCGAAGTACGACTCGTGGTTTGACATTGTCCTGCGTGTTGTGGTGATGCTGGCCCTTATCGGTGCTGGAGTTCTGACTCTCAAACGCCGTAATTTATCGCCCGAGTTGGAACCAAACGAGTATGAAATGCAGACTCTTCACCGTATAGAACTCGAGGAGACGCAACGGCCATCAGCTGCTCCATCGTTTGATGCATTTCAACGCAATGAGTGAATTACTCTTCTTCATACTTCGAAGCAAGTTGGGCACTCACCAAAGAAAGACTGCAGTATGGGCAGTCATCCTTTGCGTTCAGTAAATCAGGGCGGATGGCAAGTATGGCCATGCAATGAGGACAGGCTGCGAGCATTTCTCCTGGTTCCAACTCAATTTGCTGAAAATTTTCAGACCGGCCAAAATAGGCGTTCTTGTACGATGGATGGAAGTGCGAAAGAGAACGCCGGACAGAGCCAAAAGTAGCCCACGTGAACAGGAAAATCCACAGCAAGTAACTCATCCCTCCCGTCATGAATCCGTACAATGAAACGAGTGCGTTGATGCCAAAGAACCCGCCTGCCAGTCCAATAACAGCGGCGCCCGGCCAATAAGCGATTGGCGAGCGGCGACGGTATGCCAACCATACCGCTATGAGAAGACCTGCAAGTATGCCAACTACGATACTCGCTACTCCCTCTGGCAATAATGGAGTGAATTGAGAGCCAACAAAGAGGAGTACGAGGCTATCGATAAAGAGAACAAAGGTAATTCCACGATGCAGACGGAGGTACGGATTGGAATCATCCGTCATCTGGTAGGGACGCATACCTGCAATGACCATCTCATCTGCACGCCCTCCCATACACCTCCGTATGGCCCATTGCGTTTGAAGCATTGCTCGTAGAGAGTAAACGCAACACAATGGAAGAAGTCATGATGGAGGCCATGCTGGCGTTGTACATGGCGATACGCGACACCGATGTCGAAGTGCGGGGCAATAGCCTTGCAGGTCGCACCGTTCTGCTCGGAGTTTCGGGTGGCATTGCTGCAGTTGATACCGTACGCCTCGGTCGAGAGCTTCGACGGCATGGCGCCGATGTACGAGTTGCATTGACCCATTCCGCTCAGCGCATCATTACCCCTCTCGCCGTTGAATGGGCAACACAAGGCGATGTGATTACCGATTGGGACGGTAACATGGAAGTGTTGAATAAAGTCGACGGTGTATTGGTTGCACCCGCCACACGTGACACCATGGCGAGTTTTGTTCATGGGTTGCAACATGGGCCATTGATGATGGCCCTCAGTGTGGCTCGAAGCCGTGATTGCCCCGTTATGATGGTGCCGAGCATGCACTTGGACTTGGCCAAAGACCCCGTTACCGATGATATTGTCCAAGAAGTTCGCAAACACGGCATTTCGGTGCTGTGGGGCGAAGAAGAAGAGGGGAAAAGAAAAACTCCACATCATGAGGAAATTGTTGCTCGGTTTGCGCATCATATGAACTTGCAAAAACCAAATCGCAAGGACGTCGTGATTACCCTAGGCTCTACACGTTCGGCTATTGATGATATTCGATTTGTCCAGAACACAAGTTCTGGCGCCACGGGATTTGCGCTTGCTGATGACCTTTATCGCCACGGCCATGACGTGACTTGCGTTGCAGGTGTGACCAGTTCAGCCGCTCCAAAATGGCTCCCCCTTATCCTCAAAACTCCTGAACCAAATCAGATGTTAAAAGAATTACAAGTGCTAGCCAAAGACAACATTCACGCTTGGATTCACACGGCTGCAGTCTTGGATTACTTGGTTGCCAATCCAGCAAAGGGGAAGCTGGCCAGCCAGCAAGGTTCACTCAACATTGAATTAATTGAAGGTGAAAAGCACATTGAGGCCTTACGAGATGCTTGTAAAGACGCTGTTCGAATCGGATTTAAACTGGAATCTGGGATTAAACAGAAAGATTTGATTTACCGTGCAACTGCGCAAATCGAAAAGGCAGGAATGACTGCTGTGGTTGCAAATCGACTCGAAGATCTCGGACAAAAAGACAAACCTCGGGGATACCTTGTTGATTCACTAGGTAGCCACTTTGTATTGGAAACTCAACAAAAAATGTGCGAGGCTGTACGCACATTTGTCGAACGTGGCATCTAAGGTGAAATCGATGCGTAGGTTTGCACTTCTTGGACACCGAGCCATGTCTCAAGGCAATCTTCCGTTGAACGACATGGCCGGCGGAGCTGGCAGAATGGATGTGTTGGTCCGAGCACTCATGGCAGCCATGCTGACCAGTCATGGCATACGCCACGATACAGAAGTTGTCTTGCATTTGATGGGTGGACCAGGTCCAAACCGAAGAATCAAATTCGTTGGCTCACTTCTCAAAGGTGTTCACGCTGAAGAACGAGCCGTTGGAGGACAAATTGGCAAGGTACTGAAAATGCCAATACCAGCACGTGGACAATGGGTTGAACGCTCAGCAGGTATCTTTGACGGTGGTGGAGACATCAACCACACCTTGGCGGAGTGGCCTGAAACCACTGTTGTATGTCTTGATGCGAATGCACCGCGGCTGTGGAATCAAGGTGACTCAATTCCACTGGAGAGCAATCCGCTCTCGAATTGCACTGGCGAACATGGTGATTTTACCGTATCGGGACTTGATATTGGGTTTATTCTCAGTGACGACAAACCGCTCCCTGACTTCGTACAATCGGATGCAATGCTTCGACGGTCTCTCGGTGATGTATGGTTGCAAGGCCACATGGCCATTGGAGTCTGCCATTTCTTACTCGATGAGGGCGTAAATCTCAATCTCGATTAATCGTAGAGCCACGCAGGATATCCACCTTCACAGGATTCCAAAGTCCATGTAAGGAGACGGTCGTCCAATGCCAATGGATGGGTCTGAGGCCAGACCGGTAGACACGAAACGCTTGCCTTACCTTCTTCGACAACATCGCAATCACTTTGGGCAACTGTGGAATGATCAATCGACGATGCACCAATGGTAAACGTTGCTGCCTCCTCCCCATCTATAGAATTAAATGAGACGGCGTCACGGTACCATCGCATACCGAGACGAGTGGTTGAAACTTCGCCAACCCAGGCTGGCGGAACGTTCAGATTCAGCATCAATTCACCTTGCTGGAAAGCCGTTCTCAAGGCAGCTTTCGGGTCGCTTTCCCATGCAGGGTGTTCAGGAATTAGCGGCCAGCGGGTCAAATGAGGTGCAGACAAATCGACTGATGGTCGACGGAGATTGAGCGGTTCAACGGGGAGTACACCGAGCGCCACTTCAATAAGTTCGACCGTTGCTTGTATCGAGACTTCCATGCCTTCCGGATCAAAGGAGGTAAACGATGAGGCAATGGCAGGCATTCCGTAAAGGCCGGCTTCACGTGCTGCACCCATAGTGCCGCTGTGATAGGAATCTTGTGACATGTTCGGTCCGAGATTAACGCCAGAAACGACCAGTCTTGGGCGGATTCCTGGGACTGCGTGCTCAAGACCTCCATCAAGTGCAACAATCATCGTATCGCAAGGCGTACCTTCAAGTTCAAACAATTTGGTTTCTCCAAGAGACGAGTCGAGACCCCATTGAGCGTTCAAGTCTTCACGTTGACGCAATTCCATAGGTGTCCCGAGGTTAATCCTCATTCCTGCTGCGGAGTTATTGGCGTGCGGAGCAAAAGCCACAAGGTTGTGACCTGCACGGTTCAAGGCTTGTACCAGAAGCCGGAAGCCTGGCGCCTCTATACCGTCATCATTGGTAAGCAAAATCCACCCTTTAGCACTCGACATAGAACAGCCTCAAATTTCGACGGACGGCGGCTGTCCTTGAGTGTTCGTATTCTCAACATCAACACCACCGTAAATGACCATCAGTACTCCAAGTACCAATATCGGCCCTCCGACCCACGTCCAAAATCCTGGAACACCTGCGTCAAAAAACGCCCACCCAATCAAAGAACCGAGGACTGGTTCAAGCGTCACACTGGTTGAAATGACCAGCGGAGAGATGTACCGCAAACACGTATTGAGACCGGTATGTCCGAGTAGTCCAGCAATAAGTGCTAACGCCAAGAACCACGGGAAAAATTCGGCTTCCGTCCATCCCGTAATACCAAAGGATGAGAGTTCAGGTTCCATAAGCCAAGAGGCGGGGATGAGAAGTAAAGACGCGAGCAGGGTGACGGGAAAGGCATAGAGGAAAATTGGCATCCATTCCCTCAAGATGCGGCCACTCACAATGTAGCCCACAACAAAGACTGCTCCAAAAAAGGCTAACGAATCACCCCAAAGAGTCACGGTGTGACCTCCTTGTTGCGAACCCTGGTCAAGAAGTGTTACTGCAGCCCCTGAAAACCCGACCACTGCTCCAAGAACTTCGAGCCTTGATGGCTTACGAAATCCAATGTAAAGAGCACTCAGAATACCCATTCCTACGATGATGATGAGTGGGTGTGCGGTAACGAACAGCAAGGAATGCGTCAATGATGTTGCATCAAGACTGGCAACCCAGGCTCCGAAGTGGAGGGCGAGGGCGAAACTACTCGCTGTCAAAATCAGTAAGGTCTTCTTGTCAAACATTTTCTCTTTTGTTGCCCTATCTTGTTGACGCCACTGATAAACGAAGAAAGGAGCAAGTACGATCGAAGTCAATTGTAAGCGCCACGAGGCTCTCAACAGCGGTGGTACGGCATCAACGTGCTGGAAAAGGGCACCTGCACTTGAAACTCCGCAGACTGCGGCAACCAGCAAGCCCCAAACCCAAACTGGGGTTGTGGGAGAGGAAGTCATACATCTCACGCTCAGTTCTCAAGAACGGCATCGACGCTTTCTCCGCCAATGACTCCAGCACGCTTGAACAAGTAGTAGATTCCGCCGCCAATAGCAAGATTCAGACCGATGAATCCAACCATACGACCAATGTACCATTGAACGGAAGAGGAAAATTCATCGATTCCGAAGAATGTACCCGTTTCGTTATCTGGCGTAGCGATCCACAGCGAGTCAATAAACGAGAGAATACTCGACTCTGTACCGAAGAACGCTTCGCCGGTGAGTAAACCAGCAGCAACCATGAATGTACTGAGCAGGATTAACGCTCGCTGCTTTTCAGCAGCTGTCGCACCGTCTTTTTCCTTGATGGCTTCAATCTTAGGGGTGAGTCGCTTTTCTTCCCACTTGTCACGTGAATAGCCGCCGATGAGCATTGGTAATGTGTGTGGTACATCGAGATACATTCCAAGTCCGAATGAGGTACCCATTCCGGTTCCCCATTCCACAAACATCCCCAGTAAGAAGCCAAGAGCGAGGAGAACCAAATCCCCTTCTCGCTCAGCAAATATAACCGAAAATGTTGCAAAAGCGTTGGCTTGAGGCGCCATCAAGTCGATGGTTCCATCAGCAAGTTGTTTCGAAAGGAAAATTGCAACACCTGCGCCAATGATTGCACCTGGAATCACACCCATGATGTTGCCTTTCGAAATGTGATAAGGGCGGTTACCAATGTACAAACTGTTCTTGTAATCTCCAATGACCGTACCGGACATTGAAATTGCTGAGCCAAAGACCGTAGTACCTACAAGACCGAGGAGAACAGCATCTTGAGTGTTTAATTGCAGCAAATCCTGTGCGTTTAAGAACACACCAAGCAGCATGAGAAGAACGATGAATGAGGTTCCGGAAACAGGCTCAATTCCCGTTTCGCCCATCACGCGAACTGCAATCGCTCCAAGCAAGAAGGTCGTGAGAATCAAAACTGTAGCAAACACCAGCGAAGCAAGAATTGAGAACCCACCTATAGTGAAAATCAGAATCATGGCGAGGAACGTAATGCCCATGAAAATTGGTATGTGCTTGAGAGGCCATTCATACCAGCCCTTGCCTTCCATGTATTCTTGGCTGCCCTCTCCCTTGAACGCAGACCCAATATCTGCGAAGATGTTGACGAATGTCTTCCACATTTTCGCAAGGCCGAACATTCCACCACCGACGATTGAACCGATAGCAATGGTTCGCACAGATTTCGAGAAAGCAATCATCTGCAACGAAGCAGAACCGCCGTCAGCGTAGTCTTGGATTGGTATGCTTGCTTGGAGCGATGCATCGTAGATCGGGAAATTAAAGTACACAACAGCGGGGACCAAGAAGAACCAACCAACGAGTGTTCCAAGGTTAACGAGGAATGCGACTCGTGTCTTCATGAACCATCCGATGGCAAACATCGATGGCGTCAAGGCCACGCCAATGTAGGTGTATGCAAATGGATTCCAAGCTGTGCCTTCCGACCATTGCGTGTAATTGAGAGATTCACCGGTTGCTTCATCAATTCCACTGGGCTGGTGGATTTTTCCTTTGGAATAGAAAGTAGCAAGTCCGTATTCACCAATGTGGCCTTTCTCGGCCAAGAAGTCAAGAAGAGCCCACTTCTTACCGCTCGCCCAAACAAGTGGATATTCGACGAGGAATAATCCTCCCATGGTAATGGTGGTCCACCATCCGATGGTCTTCAGCGAAGCACGAGCGTGCTCTACAGCTCCGGTGTTCACATCAGAAGCAATGTCGAGCATCTTGAGTGTAGCCTCAAAACCAGGCAGAGGAAGCGGATCTTCAACCAGCCAAACCCTCCGGAAGATGATGAAATACATGATACCGAGGAAGCCGGCAAACATACTGGCGACAATTCCGACGAAAGCGAGATTGAACGTATCTGCGTTACTGATGAGCGGACCATCTGCTAAGAAGTACTTCGGGTCAGAAGCCAGCAAAAAGATTGCTGGGAAGGTGAAAATGAAACCAGTCGACGCGTGGGTTGCACCGGTCGTTGCGGAAGTCGCAATGTTGACTTCAGATGGCGACCATTTGAGAGCCATACCCAAGAGATAGGCAATGTACCAAGCAGCCGAGATAGCGAGCCCTAGTTTGAGACCAATGTAGGCGGTAACGCCGGAGAAAACAGCCCCGATTGCAATGCCGTAGAACACCTTAGGAGTGCTCCAATGCGATACTTCGAACGATTCTTCGAGGTTTTTTTCCTCCAAATATTGCTCGAGTACGCCCGTATTGAGGTTGTTGTACATGTCGTCGTCAAGCCAGGTCAAAGTACCCTTTTCGATGGCCTTGAGACCTTGTGGTGTTACCGGCTGGCGGTATGCAGATTTTTCGACACCCAAATGAAACACATCCTGTATACGCTACGCGTACAGACATAGGTAAGGCAATCCGTTTGAATAGGTTGCTGTTGTCTGTGAAGGATTTTGTTTCGGTTTGGACTCAGGAATCTTCACGCACAGATGAGGAACGAATCAGTTTTGCAGGCAATCCTCCCCAAACTTCGCCGGCAGGAATAGTGCGATACTTTGGGATTAATGCCTCGCTCGCAACGACTGCATCAACACCGACGGTAACTCCTGGCTGAACGATGGCTCCAGTTCCGACCAAAGATCCCTTCTGCATGTGAATCGGTGCGAAGACCATCTGACCTTTTTCGACCAAATGACCGTTGAACGTCGCACCGCCACCAATAACGCAATCATCATCGATTCGGATGAGGCAAGGGTCGTTGAGTCGATGCGTGTTAATTTGCGTGTTTTTGCCAATTTTGGCACCGCATACTCTGTAGTAAATGTTGGACACAAATGAGGGTACGAAGTGTTGCAAGACCGGCTGAGTTGACCGAAGAATTTGACCACAGAAAGCCCACCGAATGGTACTGAATGATGCCAATGGGACGACGGTTTTTTCCTTGATTCGAACATGAAGAATGAACTGAAGGGTTGCGGAAAAGGTGAGTAGAGAAAAACTGTAGACGATTGCTGTACTTGAAAACGCGAGTCCTGTTAACAATGCATTCCCCCATTCGCTTTGCAAGTCAAAAAGCCCAGTTATCCAATCATAATACATCAAAGCAGGCGCAAGTGGAATACCCCACACCAAAATCATGACCATTATGACTACAACTGAGCCAAAAGTTTGAATCAGTTGGAAGGCTTTCATGTCTTCTCCACCCTTCTTTACTCAATCAAAGTACGCATGGAAGAGGGGAGAGCAACGGATGTGCTCTCTCAGTCCATTTGTGAGCTACCAAAGTCTGAATTCTCTCGTGCCAAGCGATCTTCTTCAGCAGCAACCCGCATACCTTCTTCCAAGTCGATACGACTTGTGAGGAATGTACCCATGAGGATGACAATTGTGATGGTTAAAATCGCCACACGACTATCAAATTGAGTGCTTGCAATTGCGTAAAGGAAAGTCCCAATCATTGCTGCAGACTTTCCGAGGAAACCAAAGAATCCGAAGAATTCAGAAGTTCGTGTCTCAGGAATAAGCATTGAGAACATGGAACGTGCTTGTGCACCTGCCGCACCCATTGCGACGCCTACAAACATTCCAAGACTGATCCATTGTGCTGTGACACCCATTCCAAGAGGCTTCCAAACATTGGAGCGCATCCAAGTCGCATAGCCGTCAGCCAGGCCACCTTGGTCGACGTTGGTTGGGTGAGTCTCACCAATCTCATCGTTTCCACTTTCGGGTCCACCAACAAAGAGAATAGCCCAACGGTGGTCGTCCACACTATCAAATGCAGCAACCATTGCAGTAGCATTCTCAGCGTCAATCATCGGTAGAGTCTCCACTGAATCGGCTTCTTTTTCAGCCAGCATCGAGACGCCGATTAGACCAGAGCCAACCAAGAGGAAAGCGAGCAATGCTCCCTTCCAGCCCATTTCGAGGTTCTGGATGTACATGATTGCTGCACCAAATGTTCCTAGGATGGCAAGAATAGCAATACACATGAGAATGCCACTTCCGATTGAACTGGTTGCGGATTCTGTGGAGTAATCCGGTTCAGGGAAGTATTGTTGGTATGCATCACGGAAATCATTGTCACCCGCACCTTCTTCGCTGATCCAACCTTCATATCCCTTGTCGTAAAGGGTAGTAAGTTCATACATTTGAGCGGTTTCGTTCCAGGTGAAGGTGAAATCGTAACGTTCTGCATCATCCACTGTTGATATTCCTTTGTCGTCTACTTTGACTGTTGAATCAAGTTCCAAAGGAGCGAATCCTGCAGCAACTACTGCAACACAGCAGTAAATGATGAGGGAGAGCATCAAAGCGAACTTGGTTCCTTTCACGTTTGCTAGTTTACCAAACAACAACGTCATTGGAATAGCGACAATGTTCACTGTGAGGAGCAAATAGATGTTCAGTTGCAAACTCAATCGGAGAACTGAATCACCGTAAGCACTTGCCATGCTGGCAATGGTGTTGACACCATCGTAGAACAACAAATATGCGAGGAGATACATTGCGAGAATCTTGAATCGCTTAATTTCTTTGAAGGTGGTGAAAACTTGTCCATATGCAACCTTAGCAGCCGAAACAACGCCCTCCCACTCCATGCTCGAAGGGATTTCCGGTTCCGGAGTCCACTTGAACATGAGATAACCAAAGCCCCACCACCACAAAGCCGAGGTTACGAAAATGGCGGACAAACGGAAATTGCTGTCCCATCCAAACGGACCGAGAAGAAGAACGAGGTGGAAGATGAGAAGCATTGAGCCACCCATGAAACCGTAAGCGTATCCTTTACTGGACACATGGTCCATGCATCTCTTTTCAGCGAGATAAGGCATGAATGAGTAGTAGATGACGTTTCCACCGGTGAAACCTACTGTACCGATAACGTACATGACTGCCATGATTTTGTAACCTTCAGAGCCAAAGTACGGTGCTGCACCCATGAGTGCAGTAAAGACTACACCAGCAAGCGTATACCACTTGAGGAGTTTCTTCTTGATTGGCATTCGGTCAGCAATAACTCCGAGAGCTGGTGCTGTGATGACTACAAAGAGCATGGAGAAGGTCAGAACTTGTGCGTAAAATGCGTCACCAGTTTGCTTACCTGTCGCGTAGTTGTACAAACCAGACATCACTTGAGGTGCAATGACGGTCATTACGGTTAGCGCATAGGCTTGGTTAGCCCAATCAAAGAAATACCAACTTTTCAAAGACTTTTTGTCTGCATCACTCATGTTATTCATTGCTTCATCGACTGAAAAAGGTTCAGACGCAGTTGCGGTTCCGACATCGGACATAAACGTCGATGAACACTTTAGGCTTATGAATACATTACCGGACAAAAGGAGAATTGTGAAGATTCACCAATAAATGGTGAAGTATCAAATCTCAGCGTTCAATCTTGTAGCGTCCAAGTGCTTCCATCCAAAGAATCTCTTGGCCAGAATCGACTTGGATGTCTGGATCAACTGGAAGAATCATCATCGAGTGGTCCTTCATGTTCATTGCATGAACTTCTTCACCATCGATGTGGGTAACCATAGCCTTGCCTTTTTCGATCATTGGCACGTGGATGCTGTCGGTAACCGTACCTACGTGAGATATTTTCTTTGATGAAAACAGTGAAACAAGTTCAAGACGGGCCTTTGCGGAACCGTGCTTACCTGGCTTGGACTTAGAAATACTCAAAATCTTGTAGGCTTCTTCATCAACGACACAAAAGCGTCCAACTTTCAAAGTTCGAATTTCAACACGGTCTGTACCTGGCATAGAATCCCTCTATTAGCGCTGTCAAGGTGCTGGCTTATCACCCTTCTCTCGTTTTTGGTTTGAAATTAAAGTTCTCGAACATCAAAGCGTTGCCCAGATTGTTCCATCGTTTGCTCGAGAATAAGTGGGAGGAGAAGTTGAGCAACATCATCGCTTTCTGCAAGATGACCGTCCGTGTAAAGGGATACAAAATCTGAATGACTTGGGAACAATTCTGGAGATACAGAGCGGATTTGAAGTTGCATTCCTGTATCGACAATACCTGGAGCAACTGCGATTGCGCTGATGTTCTTGTCCTTTGATTCGGCAGCTAGGCAACGTGTCCACATGTCCAAGCCAGCCTTCGATACGCAGTAAGCGGACCATGATTCAACCGGTCTCAACGATGCTCCGCTCGAAATCGTAGTCACCCGTGATTGCGAAGCCCCGCCCATTTTCCCTATGAGGCGTTGAGTAAGGTCTTGAACGCCAATGAGATTGACCCGCAACGAGAGCGACCAATCGTCAATACCGGCCCCTTGCATTGGGTGAACTGGGTGAATCGTCCCTGCATTGTGAACGATTCCGGCGATCCAATCAACACGTGCATCGATTTTTTGACAAACAGCCTGAATGACTGCAGAGTCGGACAAATCGCAAGCCAGTGAGTATGATTCAGGTTGCACTTGAGCGAGGCGTTTTCCAACCTCGTCGAGTTCAGGTGATTGACGTGCTAATGCGATGACTGGAAATCCTGCCTCTGCAATCTTGATTGCTACGGAACGACCGATTCCTTTGGATGCGCCAGTAACGATGTAAGGTGAGCGAGTCATGGTGTTGACAACAGGTGGGGGTTTTTGGTGTTGACTCGAGTCAACGTTCGATTCACTTCCATGGTCGTTGAAGCGGCGTCAAGTCGTAGATGGCATCATCAATTTCTTGACGAACCAATTTGACCTCATCCCTTCCCAATTTCTCTTCCAGTGTTCGTATGAGTCTTCTACAGCGAGACGAATTCTTACCCGACATTGTAAATATCGCAAGTAAAAACCGATTTGCTCTACGTTGTTGAGTTTTGGTTGTAACTGCATCCTGACTTTCATTTGTGCCAAGCAATTCCAGTACTCGAATCTGGTTTGGATGAATAAAACGGGCCGTAGTGATTTGATCTGCCATTCCTTGATGCA
>JABGTJ010000042.1 GCA_018691345.1 Methanobacteriota archaeon | reverse complement strand
GAGTCTGCTATTGAGACCGTCATTGGTACCAAGGCAGGTAAAGGATACGCTGAGCGTGAAGACGTCAAGTCTTGGTTGGCAGAAATCCATCGTTAAGGACTACTACCTTCATCTAATGCGTTAACTCTCGTCCATGCATGGGCGAGGATGTGGCAACCGAGTGGCCTGATGATGCAGACCCGTTTGATGCCAAGGCATCGAACATGGAAGCGGCTGAACAACCCACACCTGCAGAAGAGGAATCCTCTGCTCCCGATGAGAGTGAATCCTCCGATGAAGAATCAGCCTCTTTCCTCTTGGAAGAGACGCCTTCGCAAGCAGAAGTACAATGGACGCTTCCTGTTCGAGCAGCACCCTTACTCGAACAGTTTCATAACGAGTCAGTAACGGAATATCCACTCCAGCAAACCTCAGATGGGACGAAATCCACATCGCTGGTTCTCGATGACGACCTCCTACGGATTATTGAAACGCGTTTAGATGCCGATGGACAACGCCGTATGAACGTAACACTTTCCATGAAGAGAGAGTTAACAGGGTTCAAACACCATCACAATGAACTGATGCATAAGCACCAGTACCTGTGGCTAGGATCAGCCTTTCTAGGAGGGTTTCTCTTGCTTCCAAACCTCCTTGTTTTCACTCTACTGGGTCTTGTTTTCGTTAGTGCCGGTTTATTGAACTGGACCAAAATGCACCTTGAAACACACCGCTTGGAATTTGCTAATTCAGGGGGGGTGCTCACTCATACGCTACGCGGATATGGCACAGACCGTCCTTTTTTCCGAGCAAGCATGGCTTATCTCGGTTCTGAGATGGCGAGTCTTTTGAGAACAGGGGCTCTTGAAACTTCAGCGGTTGAGGAACTCCATGCTAGTCTTGCAGCCCCACCTCCACCCCCCCCGAATCCAGAACCGGTCGCCTTGTCCATTCCTCAACCTGCAGCGCCCACGCCAATACCTCAATCTCCAGTTCACCAGCAACTAGGTCAGCCTTTGGCCCCTTCACCTCTTGTGGCCACAGTGCCCGAGCCCTTACCAGTGCCCGGGCCACCAGCAAGAATGATCCCAGGTCCACCGATTGCCCCACCACTTCCAAGCGCACCTGTGCCGCCTCCGCAAAACATTCCGCCACCGCCAATTGCCGGACCTCCAGTGGCCGCAGCACTTCCAACTGCGCCTCTTCCACCACCAGCGCCGTTACCTCCGATTGCTGGAGGAATGCCAATGCCCCTGCCACTCGGCATACCTGGCGGCCCAATTCCACTTGATGCGCCTATGCCAAACGCTCCAGAAGTCGCCGTAACGGCATCTCCTGTCGAGGACTCATTGAGTGAAGAAGAACGAAACAGTCTTCTCAACGAACTATCGTGATTAGGCCGTGATTCCGCCTGCTGTGGGGAGATTTAGGTGGCGAATGAGTCGCCTTACTTCCGACTCTAAGGCTTTGATATCGTTTGCATTTGGAAGGTCATAATCATCCGCAACCAACGGGACGGGGTAACCTGGCCCGGGTATACGCTTGAGGGCAACTCCAAGTTGACGAGCATCTTCGAGAAAATGGTCGCTGGAGCCAGAGTGCCGATGTTCCAGTCGAGCACGCATCCATCGTTGCATTGTCTTCACATTTCCAGCCATCAGTGCCAAAAGTTCGGACTTCTTCTCGTCAAATTCGTTGTTTTGCGGTAGCAATCGAAGGGCGAGTCTTAACATCCGGTCGATTCGTGTATCACGCGGAGTAACACCAACATGTTTAGCTAAACCTCTGCGAACATTTGGCAGAGAATCCCCGCCATTCAATTCCATATCGTCAGCATAATCATTCAAATTTATTGAACGTAGGAACTCAACGATGTTCTTGTAAACGGTGTTTGGCACGGGGGCGTCGGAGATTTTGGGTTCAATTTCTACGGCCACTTCAACGGACTTATTCTCATTGCTAGGTTTTCGTTTTTCAGCAGGCAGTTCGGTTACTTTTTCCACGGGCGTCTGAACGGTGATTTCGTTTGGTTCTTCGACGGAATCTAGGATGACTACTTCGTTTTCTGTTGACTCTGAATCTTCCAAAGAATCGATTTTCTTTTCTTCCTCGGAAATGGTTTTCTCAGGAGCCGCATTACTCATCGCCTCTTCTTCAACTTCTTCCACAGCTGTTTCCTCTTCCATTGCTTCAAGTATCGCTTCGTAAGCATCGCCTAACGCGTCCTTTGGAACCATCGTTTGGAGGGCTGCGTGTTCGGGAACTGGCACAAGAGTTTGACGAGAGGGTTGAGGCGTCCAAGCATCGAACACAAACTTTTCATCTTCGTTCTTACGAGATGCGAGATGTTGTGCGAATGAAGCAATACTGCCGAAGATAGAATTTAATTGAGTGGGATCACGTAATTGCAGTTGTATTTCCAATGCAAGCGCAATGTCCCGATGCCATGGAAGATGATCAAGTCGTCGAGATTGGCGAGGGTATGCTTCAATGTATGGCCTGAAAGCATTCAGTTTTTGAGCGACATCCACCGGGTTGCTTTCAACATCGATAAGCAATTGATGAACATTCCATCCAGCTGATTGCAACACAGCGAGTTCTTGCTGAGTTCGCCGAATAAGGCGCTGGTGGACTTCACCTGCAACAATTGACCCCCCTGTTCTTGAAGATGAACTCGAAGTGCCAAACCGCCGAACGTGACCGATTTCACGTTCAAACTCTGCGAGAGAAAGGTTCGAAGTAACCATTGAATCCTGTGCTTTCCCTTCTGTAACAAGTTGCCTCCAATCTTGCTCCAACATTCTTCGATGTCGTGCGCCTCTGCGAGCCATTTTTCCAATCAACTCTTCGGTATGTTCAAGGATTTCAAGGTCGACATCCATTTCTTTGAGTAACTCAATACGGGCATCAATTTCGACTTTCCCTTCAAATGAAGTATCAATATTTGCTAATTTCTCAACGTATTCAAAACGCATTTCAAATCGATGTTGGTTCTTTTTCAATTGTTGGACGGCACTGCGAGGGTTTCTTTGAATCTCGTCGCTCCAATCACCCATCGCCAGTCCCATTTGCTCGTATTTTTCAACAAACATGAGCGCTTCAAGTTCATACTGTTTCCATTTTTGGTCAAGGTGGTCGACGTGATCGATAAATTGCTCAGTTTGTTCCAAAACACCGGCGTATTGAGCCCCAGAACTTCTTTCATCTTGCCAAGCTTGCGTGATTGCCTTCCACCGGTTTAACGCTTGGAGGTGGAGTTCCAAGGTTGCTTCAATCTCTGGTAAGTTCGTCTCCCACTCGAGTAATTCAGGAGGCCGAACACTGTCGCCGTGAGGGAATACAATTCCGCGTTCACGCCATTCATTGAGTAAGTCATTCAGTCGGGCTAACCGCTGGTGTAGATTGTCGGCAATTGCATCCATTTGCAATCTGAAGTTTCGCAATTCGGGATGGGAGTTTTCACTAAGTAACTCCTTTCTACGCGTTTCGTGATGCTGGGCTAATCCTGGGTCGAAAACTCCAATTTGCTCAAGAATTAACAATCGTAATTCTTCATGCACATCGTGAAACTCATGCAATTGTGTAATCCAATCCAATCCTTCAATGATGGACATTTTCTCGACCTGGCCGACGTTGAAACCAGCATTGGACAGCATTTCCGCCGCATTTCTAATTGCCGATCTTTGCCGCCTTTCGTCGTCTTCTATCCCAGTTAAAACCCGGTGAATTTCCTCAGTTTCTTCAGGCTCGGAGAGCAGCGGAGACAGTATACGGGCCGAAGGCAGTGATGAAGCATCCAAAGCGTCAAACCGTGCAAGATAAGAGGCATAATCCTCTTCCATTTCAGCATCTCGCCAAGCGAGGAGCCCTCGGTCGAGTTCCAATTCCCATGGACGCCACTCCTTTGCCCATGCATTGTATTCATCAAGAACTCGTTCAGCGTTCATAGGGTCTCGTAGTTCTCGCTCCCAAACATCGCTTTGTTCCATTGAGCGGGCATTCACAGATTCTCCAAGGTAACCGGTTCTTTCAAGCAGTTCTTGAGCTAAATCTACTGCGAAATCGACGTATACGATACGTTCGCTAGCAAGTTCGACATCTTCCTCAAGGTAAGCCTCGATTGAATCAACAACCCATCCTTCAAGACTCAAATCATGAATTCGTTGGGCATACCATGGGCTTTCGAATTTGTCATCAACATCGTCCACGACTTCGACCCCAACACTGCATGAACTACGAGAGCCTTTCAATGTGAGCAAAGAAACAACCAAATTCGATACCTTTTGAATCAATTTCAGGGTCAGCCAAGTTCAATGATGTCTCTTTCTGGGTAATTTTGAAGGGTGCTCAAATCATCGTTCGAACCCCCAATTCCTCCGCAGACCATAAAGGGGCAAAGTGCGGGTGATGGCTAATGGACCCCATAACTGCAGTATTTGGCCTCGCTTGTATTGGTGCCGGCGGTGGAGCAGGATTTTGGCTGAAGAAGGCAGACGCACGACTTCATTCACTCACAGATTCCTCCCTTGTTCTTCAACAGGCGCAAGCAGCTCACTTCTCACATCTCAATTCCGAAGTGAACTCTTTGAAGGGCCAGCTATCGCAGATGACCGACTTAGTCCAGGCATTACGCGCAACCCATCCCGAAATTGATGGCGCCCTGCTCGTGCATTCCGTATTACACCAGTATGAATCTCAGTCAGAGGTTGATTTAGAAACCACTCATGGAGAGGCACTTGCCGCTTTAGAGGCGTTAGTTTCTGCTATTTCTCCTGAAACCTCCGTTGGTGGAGAAGGGCTGCTCCCATCAACGACTGAAAGCCTCCTCTCTCGTTTACTCGACGTCTTTGCTGCTCGGAATCTTTCTGCTGAGATGCTCGGGCTCAGTCCCGTTGCTGCTCATCGCTTTGGCCATGCTTGCCTTCACCTTCGGCGATACGATTGGGCGGAGTCATGTTTTGGAATTGCATACAGATCGTCCCCTGGAAACAAGAACATTCTCGAAGCACTCGAACACATCGCCCTTTTACGCGGCGATGATGAATTGCGTCGGCACTGGCTTGAAGCCCGTATGACGGTATCTCCTGACCAACCAGACTTGCTTCGCGCACACGCTCACTTGCTCGCTAAACTTGGCGATGAAGGTGCTGAACGGGATGTTCGCCGGCTTGAAGCATTGGGTGTTGAGACCGCTGCAGATCGTTCGCTCCTTTCGGGCCTTCGGGCGCGTGCAGGGTCCCGCTCTGAGGCACTCGAAGCCATTGAATTGGCTTTAGCAGAAAATCCGAATCGTTCTGATGATTGGTGCAGTTATGCCCAACTTCTGTTTGATGACGACGAACTTGGCAAAGCCCAACAAGCAGTTGAACGATGCTTAGAACTTGACCGGCAGAACGGTGAGGCTTGGGGATTGCTTGCCCAACTTCTCGCTCCAATGTCAAACAAACTCGATGAGGCGCTCAAGGCTGCTATCCATGCAGTAGCCCTATCTGCCGGTGGGACCAAACTAATTTTCCTTAAGTCTGACCTTTTGATGGCCAGTGGAAAAATCACCGAATCAGAGGAGGCCTTGAATCGAGCTTTACTTGAATCGCCCGATAATGCAGAACTTCGCGCCCGAATGGCAAGCCGAAAACTCATCAACGGAGACATCGCTGAAGCACAGAAACTGCTTGACGATACTCCACTTGGCATTGACCATTCCCTGCTTCATGTTATCGAAGGGCGCCTCCATTTGGCTCGAGCTGACCGCCAAAGAGATGGTACGGGGCAAACAGATCAAACCCTTCTCTCTGAAGCCATCACTGCTTTCAACGACGCGTTACGACTTGACCGAGAATCTGGGGTTGCCTGGTTGGGCCTGGCTCGAACAAAACGCTTGGTTTCAAATTATGAAGGCGCTCAAGAAGACATTGACCGAGCACTACGGCTGTTGCCAAGTGAAGACCCGTCCGCAGCTTCCGAGGCAGCACTCCTCGCCTTAGATTTGCAAGACCCGTCCGCAGCGAGCAAGTACATTGAGGCTGCTGCAATCCACGGGCATACCGCAACAGTTCACTATGTGCGTGGCAATATTGCAGCACAAACCGGCTCATTGGATAAAGCACTCATGCACTACGATGAGGCGCTTACGTCAGATCCGTCTCACATCCGCGCTCGAATCAACCGTAGCGGAATATTACTAGCATTAAATGAAGGACGAAAAGTTCTCGATGATTGTGAGATCCTCCTTGACCTCGCTCCATCTCTTGTGCTGGCACGGTTCCGCAGGGCGGAAGGATACATGCATCTGTCGGAATGGGATAATGCACGCGATGACCTCAAAATGGTCCTTGAATCTGCGCCACATCACTATCAGGCTTTGACAAAACTCGGCTCGTGTTATCTTTCTTTGAAGCGACCTGAACGCGCAGAAGGTCCATTGAATGAGGCAATCCGACTCAATCCAAACCATGCGCCTGCATGGCACCAGCGCGGACTTTTGTATCTCGACCTCAAGGAGTCTGATGCCGCCTTTGATGATTTCCAAGCCGCAGTAAAGTGCGATGGAAACCATCTTGATTCACGCCTCCACATTGCGGCCACGCTTCACCAGCAGGAACGCCATGCCGAGGCTGCAGCCGCATGGAGGGCCGTTCTTGCTATTGACCCGGACCACCGAGTGGCACGAACGCGCCTTGGGCACTGCGAAGTGAACCTTGTATGATGGCGTAAAATCATTATATCAGTGAAATTAGGTGGTAACTATGCAGGGCCAGAGACCGAACGACCAATCACCCCCCCCTCAACAAGTCATTGCCAGTGTTTGGGATTCGCAACAGCCTCAACAGCAACAGCAACAGCAGCAGTACCAGCAGCCGTTCCAACAACAGTACCAGCAGCAGTTTCCCCAACATGGGATTCCGATGGGCGGATTCTACCCAAAAACAAGTGCATCCACAGCACTTGGGTTGTCAATCGCAGGGCTGGCTTTAGGGCTCCTTTGTTTTCCGTTGTGTGGTCTTCTTGCAGTACCCGGGGTGTTCATGGCCCGCTCATCCGCCGTTGTTACCCGTTCAATGCCCGGCCACCCGGATGCGAACACAGCCAAAACAGCAGAAATTCTTGGGTGGATAACACTCGGACTTATGGTGCTGGCATTCATGGGTTTCGTCGCACTCATTATGCTAGATGAGAGCGTATTAGTCTAAATAAAAGGTGAATGAATTGCAACCAGGACAACAACCTCAACAGATGCAACCTTCGGGCGTAGCCTCGAAATACGGAGACGGTCCACAAGCTTGGGCTCAAGTTCCAAATCAAATACCCATACAACAAGGCATGTCAATGGGGGGATATTATCCACCTACCCAAGCCGTTTTGGCTTTGGTGCTGTCCATTTTAGGTGTTGTAGCCTGTTCAATTTGTACTGCGATCCCAGGCCTTATTTTAGCGAACAGCGCACTGAAAGTTACCGATTCAATGCCCGGTCACCCAGATGCAGGTATGGCAAAGGCAGCTCAAGTCGTAGGATGGATTGTCATCGGCCTAACGCTCCTCGGAATCATTGGCTACGCGCTGTTGTTCGGTGTTCTCATTGCTGCAGAAAGCGGAAACATGTGAATCTAGCCGAGCAGATAGATTGAATCCGCACCGGCAATACGCTTCTCTTCAAACAGAGCAACAACCGTTACAGTGCATTCACCATCGCAGATACTGATTCCGTTCTCTTGCAAAGAAATTACTTCTTCTGCACTCCAAACTCCATCGCCGTCTTCTACAATGGAACAAGGCGTAACCTGGACCATCGATTCATCGGTGAGCGCTGGTATGCTGGAGTTCCCGAGTGGAGCAGCGAGAAGTGTGTAATGACGGGGTTGGCCATCTGAGTTGTAGTAATTCAAGAATTGAACTTTGAACACGACCCCGCGATCTTCTACGATGTAAACCTCGGAATCAGGTATAATATGATGGTTGAGAAAATCATAGGTGTACCAATCCAGTTTTTCCTCACTTGACTCATCCATGACGTAACTGGAATTGTATTCGATTCCATCGAAATCGCCCTCTAAAGCAACCCCGGTTATATTTTCCCCGAGTAGAACGGTTGTTGTAAGGATGCTAAAGGTCGACGATGTTTTGTTTGAAGCCGACATCGTGTGAAGGTCGAGGTATTGTGTGTCTTCACTGTTGGTGTCGATGTTAATGGTGAATGTTTTACCATCCGCATTCAATTTTGAAAGCACGGTC
>JABGTJ010000116.1 GCA_018691345.1 Methanobacteriota archaeon | reverse complement strand
CTTGGTATTGCATTCATTGCCGTTTATTTCGTGAATGCTTCTTTCAAGAGTCGCAGTGCTCTCAAGCAAGGATTGTACGACACACTGTTTGGGGCTTACCTCGTAAAGCACGTCCCAGTCGCTGGTGAAGAATCATCTGGAATTATAGCTAAACTCGAAAGTATGGGCTCATACGGTGACCGTTATTCAAAACGTCAAGCAGATAAGAAAATCCAGCGTGAGGAAAAAGCCAAGGCTGCTGAAATGGAAAATGCAATCCTTGCAGAAAACCTCGAAATGGAAGACGAACAAACCGACGATGCAGATGAAGCTGTATCGAAATCTAAGTCGAAATCTGATAAAAAATCCGAATGATTCGGGTGTTTGAATGATTTTCCTTCACCGGAAGTGGCTTCGCACGCAGTTGTGGCTCATCGCAGCTGCCATCGCATTCGTACTGATCATTGCGTCCGAACCAACACGACCAATACTGATTGTAGGGTCGTTTCTGTTGATTGTATGCCTCTTCAATGCGTATCTTGAATTGATGGTCAGTGCAATTTTCATAAGTCCGCTCAAACCGAAAAAATCTGCCGAAGGAAGTCAATGGACTTCCCATTACGGGTCTCATAAAGGCCTTCAAACACACATCCAGGTTCATTCATCTAAACCCCAACATCCTCTTGTCATTTTTGTTCACGGATGGCGCAGTACATCTGCTTCAATAGAAGACCGCGCTCTTTGGTTTGTTGAGAAAAAATGGAATGTAGTCCTCCTCGAATTACCTGGTCATGGCAAATCATCAGCAATACACAGGTGGAATGCCATTACTTCAGCAGACCACATTGGTTCTCAACTAAGGAATCTGAACTCATTCATATCAGTCTCTGAACAGGCACCTGTGTTCTTGTACGGTCACAGTATGGGTGGCTACATGTGTTCTCGACTTTCGAGTCAGCAGACTGAGCCACTTGGATTCAACATCACTGGAGTCATTATGGAATCACCACTCATGCTTTATTCTCATATCCTCGATGAAATTTGTAAACAATTTCGCATCCCCAAGATATTGCGTCCGATGCACCTTAAGCGACTCTACAGGGATGTGCAGATGATGCATCCGGAAGTTATTGCCTCAGATTCCTTAAAACAGTTTGATGTCCCTGAATGGGGGCTTCCAAATGCACCTATTCTTTGCCTTCAGTCGATGAACGATAACAGGCTTGGTCGAGAACATTACGATGCGTTAGTGCTCCATGCCGGTGAGGAGAATGAGCTTACCCACCACCTCATTGAAACCCTTACTCATTCAGGTGCTCGGACAAATACTGAGCGCGAACAACTGTTGTTGGAGTGGCTGGAAACGTTTGAATCACTCTTGCTCTGAGTGATCTGCTTTTTCACGAGCTAACTCTCGCATGTCGTCTACGACATCCAATTCATCGACAATCTCTTCACCGAGAAGAGTTTCCAAAACATCTTCCATGGTAACGATTCCTGCTGTGCCGCCAAATTCATCACGTACCAATGCAAACTGTTGACGTTTTTCGAGGAACATTTCGAGTGCCTCATCAACATTTGCAGAGGTTTTCAAAGAAGTAACGGGCTTTTTGAACTCGCTCATTGGCTTGTCCCATTCATCACGACTCGCCGCCATTAAAATTTCAGAACGAATCGCAATACCTGATGAATCGTCAATCGTGTCATCGTAAACTGGAATTCTTGAAACACGGATGATTTTATGTTCATCAAGTACCTCTTTTACGGTACTTGACGACTGAAACGAAGTCATGACAACACGTGGAGTCATGATATCAACAACTTTGATGTCACGAAGTTTGAGGAGATTCCGAATCACTTTTTCTTCGTCTTCTTCGATGATTCCTTCTTCACCACCCAAATCAGCCAGTGCAGCAACATCATCACGTGTGACGAGAGTATGGTCACCTTTTGGCAATATTGTTTTGAGCATTTGAATTGGAACAATGATTACGGCAAGAATTCGAACGATTACGGCAAGAATTTTTCCAGTTATTGGAGCAAGTTGCTTCCAATATGCTGTTCCGAGAGTTTTTGGAATGATCTCGGAAAGGAACAATACGGCAATGGTCAAAATGATGGAAGCGATTGTCAATGCGCCCTCTCCCCAGATGGACTGGACTTCTGAACCTACTCCTGCTGCACCCATCGTGTGAGCAATAGTATTGAGGGTCAAAATGGCAGTGAGGGGCTTAACTGCATCATCTTCTTTGAGACTGCCCCATACAGCACCGTTCTTGTCTCCATCCTTTTCAAGAACTGCAATGTAGGTGTGAGGAATTGAGAGGACAACTGCCTCAAGAATTGAACATAAAAAGGAGACTCCAAGAGCTATTGATGCGTACACTATGAGGGTGGTCATTGCCATTTGGGGTCTGTGCTCCTAGCGGGTGCCTATCATCAGCAGAAGCAAGGGGTTATTCAAATGTACCATGAACATGTTTGATGCAACACATAATTCTATTCTTTGAGCCCCGACAAGGGTGAAAGTCAAGAGCAATGTGTTGTTCCCGTAAAATGAGGGGCCTTATGTCTGGTGAACATGTACTCATTTGTGTCGCTTGGCCGTACGCAAACGGCCCCCTTCACCTGGGTCACGTGGCGGGGTGCTATCTCCCCCCCGACATCCAGTCGAGGTTTGAACGTGCCCGAGGTAATCGAGTCTTGATGGTGTCCGGTTCGGATGAGCACGGCACCCCAATTACGGTCACTGCAGAACAAAACGGTATCACGCCCCAAGATGTTGTTGACAAATACCACTCAATCAATTCCAAAGCGCTCCTTGAACTTGGCTGTACATGGGAGCCTCATGTTGATCCGAGAGGCATTGAGTACGGCGGCGCACTTTTCAATCGAACTTCTGATCCAAGGCACAAACGAATGGTTCAAGATAATTTTACCCAACTGATGAATGCCGGTTTGTTTGAAACCAAAACGATGAAACAATTCTATGAGAATAACCCTGATGGTTCACCAGGTGGTCGGTTCTTGCCGGACCGTTACGTCGAAGGTACTTGTCCATCATGCAATGAAGACGGTGCACGTGGTGATCAATGCGATTCATGTGGAGCCACTTACGAAGCCATGGAACTACAAAATCCTGTTTCCAAAATGAACCCCGAAGCCAAAATTGAGATTCGGGATACTGACCACATGTTCTACCGCCTTGATGTTTTCCAAGATGTACTCGAACAGCATGCATTGCAACAGCAATCCTCGTGGAAATCGAACGTCCGCGCAATGACCAAACAATGGCTGGATATGGGTCTCCGTCCCCGTGCAGTTACCCGTGATTTGTCATGGGGCATTCCTCTGCCCTTGGACGATGCTGAGTGGGACGGTAAGTGCGTTTACGTTTGGTTTGAGGCCGTACAGGGATACTCAACTTGTGCTCGGATTTGGGCTCAAGATTATGCAGCATCGAACCATGAGTTGGGTGCTGAAGCATGGAGGAAATGGTGGTGCATCGATGAAGATGGTGCAGTTCCTAGGCACTTGTATTTCCTTGGTAAGGACAACATACCCTTCCATACGGTTATTTGGCCAGCTCTAATCATGGGGCTAAACCATGCTGCTAACGGTAAAACCATCGCTGAGGCTGTAGAACTTCCTGGCCCGGGAGACTTGGCTTTGGAATCGAATGTCCCTGCAATGGAATACCTCATGCTTGCAGGCGGTCAATTTTCAAAATCGAGGAAGCATGCAGTTTGGCTCCCATCTTTCCTCGAGCGATTTGATCCAGATACCTTACGATACTATCTTGGCATCAACATGCCGGAAAACCATGATTCCGACTTCAATTGGCCTGATTTCGTTGAAAAAATTAACAGTGAATTAATTGCTGCTTACGGCAACTTCGTTCACCGAGTCTTGACGTTGGGTGCCCGCCTTGAATCATCACCAAGTGGTCCTTTCGCTTCATTCGATGACCTCTCTCTAACGCGTGATGTACAAGAAAAACTAGAGTCGCTCCATGCAGAAATTACTGATTCCCTCAACCGCCACCGCTTCAAGGAGGCATTGAGGCTAGCAATGAACGCCGCACAGGCCGGAAATCAAATGCTTCAATCGGCAACTCCCTGGAAGTTTTTGAAGGTTCAAGATGATAAGGAGTACAACACATTGCGAAATACTGCGTTGTCTCGGCTGGCTTTTGGTTGGAGAGTTTCACGTTTCTTAGCAATTGTAATGCAGCCATTTTTGCCGTTCAGTTCTGCTAAACTGTGGAAGGCACTCGGTCAAGAAGGAAATGTTTCAGAAGTTCACTGGGATTCAGCAATCGACTGGACTGTTCCACTTTCATGGAATGATTCACCCCCTGAGCCATTGTTTAAGCGTCTCGACTTAGAGGAAATACTTGCATCAGAACAATCCCTTGTCGATGCGGATCAATCATCAGAACAGCCCAGCCACGGCGTAAAAGGTGGTAAAAAATCAAAGAAAAAACCCAAAATGGAGATGAACAATATGACCGAAGCACCAGAAGGAACAGCATACCTAAATTTTGAGACGTTCATGGAAGTCGACCTTCGTATTGGAATGATTTCCTCCGTTGAAGATCATCCAAATGCAGACCGATTGTATGTTGTTCGTCTCGACGATGGAACCGAAGAAGGTCGAACGATTTGTGCAGGGCTCAAAGAATTCTACAAACCAGAGGATATGGTAGGGAAAAACGTAGTTTTTGTTTCCAATCTCAAACCCCGTCCACTCCGTGGTGTGACCTCCGAGGGCATGATGTTGGCTGCAGATGATGGAGAAGGCAATGTCCGACTCATCACGACGGATGGAGACATCGCTGTTGGTTCACAAGTTCGTTGACTAAGACGACAAACGTTCATGCACGGCGTGCATAATACTACGGGACACTTCACTGCATTCCGAGCGCAATTGTGAACACTTCTCGCGCATTTCAACACCCATGTCTGCGGGTAGAGATTGAAGATTTATCTCGACATTGAAGAGAGCACCCTTAACCGCTGCACTCGCCAACAGCGAGGCTACGCCAATGTCCGAAACAGCATTGGCATTGCCATTTTTAGCCAGTGCAACCTGACAGGATAACAATTTCATACCCAGAAGTACAGTTTCATAGGGGACCTCGGCTGCAAAAAGCGTGTTCGACCGAATGCTTTCTCTTCGCAACTGTATTTCTTCGTCTGAGGTTTTCGGCATCCGAAACGCATCCATGACTCCATCAAAGGCATCGCTATCGAGTTGAGCCAAGTCACCAGCGCGTTGGTACACACTTTCAATGACGAGTTCCGCCTCTTCTGCAGCATTCCAGCCAGTCTGCCATTTGTCGTTCGCAAGCGTAAGCCGAGCAACCATTCGAGTCAATGCACATGCCTGTCCAAGAGCAACGGCGGCAGCAGTTCCACCACCGGGTGTAGGGTTCTTGGATGCGAGAGCATCTTGGAACTGTTGAAGGCTCATTTCCATCCAGTTCATTGCCCCACCGCCTTTGAAACCGCCCATTCGATAATGCGCTCGCTCGGGTTGAACTCTTCGAGTTGGTTCAAACCCAAACCATTGATTGCAGCATCGACCAATTTTTCCTCATCAGTCTCACCTCCGATTGCATACCACCGACCTGATTCAAGCATCGCCTTGAGAGGCACAAGTCCAACCAATTCACTGCCAGGTGCCTGAAGCCCGTGGTCTTCTGCCAAGGTTTTACATGCTTCATAGGCTACATGCATTGGGCATTGACCAACATCTCGAAGATTCATTGATACTTGGCTGATTCCATGGGATTCGAGTGTAACTCCCATGCCTTGAACCAGTGTCAACATCCCGGGTACACGCATTCTTCGACCGTCCTTCTGTTTGATGAGTCGCCCAGAACTGCGAACCAAAGACCCAATCTTTTTCGATACCACTGCATCTTTTTCATCGATGTTAACATTGTATGCAACCAATATTTCTCGTGAACCTATGGTTATGGCACCTGATCGGGCAACATTATCGTTCCACTTACTTGGTCCATAATCGGGGAGCCTTGTTGAATCAAGGTGCTCAGTCTCACCGTTTGAAAGACGCGCTTTCAAACCTTCATATTGTCCTTTACGGATGGAAGAGAGTAGTGTTTTGTCCTCGTGCAGTGCAGCATGGCCGTAGAGGAACGTCGGCACCAAGCATTCCTTGGCAACTTTAGAAGCTAGTCGCTTGGCAAGATCTGAGCATTCTTCCATGGTCACGCCGCGTAGCGGCACAAATGGACATACATCAACAGCACCTAACCGTGGGTGCTCACCCTCATGTTTTGTCATGTCAATTTCTTGTATTGCCGATTGAATAAGTGTGAACGCTGCCATTTCGACGGATTCAGGATTTCCGGCAATTGTAATTACGGTCCGGTTGTAATCTGCATCCGGTTCAATCCCTAACACTGCACAACCGGAAATGTGACTGATGGACGACGTGATACGTTCGACTTTTGCAAGATCTCTGCCCTCGGAGATGTTCGGTACGCACTCAACGATGGATTCCATAGATGCTTGCCTGCATCGACGGACTTTGAATGTTAACGCTAAGTTTTACGATTCTCATCCGTAAAGCGCATCCGGTGACGAGGTGATTCCACTCGTTGATTTCTTAACCATAATCCGTTCGACGGCAGACATCATGTCAGTTTGAGTGATTTTGTTGCGCTTGTCGCGAATGGCAATCATGCCTGCTTCAACGCATGTGGCTTTGATTTCGGCACCAGAAAACCCTTCGGTCTTTTCTACCAAGGTTTTCATTTGCAGCCGCGACGTGGACATCTTCTCTGTATGGAGTTTCAACATTGCCTTCCGGCCCTTTGGGTCAGGCAAAGGAATCGTAACGATTCGGTCAAACCTACCCGGGCGCATCAATGCGTCATCAAGTATGTCTGGGCGGTTTGTGGCTGCGATAATTTTTACATCCTCAAGAGCATCAAAGCCATCGAGTTCAGCAAGGAGTTGCATGAGTGTTCGTTGAACTTCTCGATCGCCACTGGTTGAACCATCCAAACGCTTTGCTCCGATTGCATCAATCTCATCTAAGAAAATAATTGACGGTGATTTTTCCTTTGCGAGTGAAAACAGTTCCCTTACCATCCGGCCACCTTCACCGATGTATTTCTGTGCAAGTTCACTACCTACCATGCGTATGAACGTAGCATCAGTTTGGTTCGCTACTGCTTTGGCAAGAAGGGTTTTTCCACATCCAGGTGGACCCACGAGCAGAATTCCCTTCGGTGGGACAATTCCTACCTTCTCAAACAATTCTGGTTCCAACAACGGGAGTTCTATTGCTTCTCTTACCGTCGTAATTTGCTCATCAAGTCCAGCAACGGAGTCGTAAGTAATGTCCGGTTTGTCTACCATTTCAGCACCGCTCACCATCGGATCCCATGCTTCATGGAGGACCTCAATAACCGCGAGTGTATCTTGGTTTAGCGCCACACGAGTTCCAGGTTTGAGCTTCTTCGGTTCAAGTCGTTGATTTAGCGCAACTTGGAATACGGTCCCATTCGAAGAGCGAACAATGGCAGTGCGTTCATCGAGAACATCTTGCAAATGTCCGATAATCAATGGAGGAGTTTTGAGCAATCGAACTTCATCATCAAGGCGAGTCGCCCGCTTTTTGAGCGTGCGTATTTCAGTTTCAAGGTATGAACGTTCATTGATGAGGCTCTGTGAATCCTCGAGTAACTTTTGATAATCCTCTTCGAGAACGGTCAGGTCATCATCGGATTGCGATGAACGAGGAGTGCCGCTTTTCTCTACTTCTGAACTCATAGGACTCAAACCTTCCTCGTGGCTACAGTTTGTTAAGTCGTCGCTTCATTGTATTGCTGCAATATGTTCCGAAGCCTTCAAAGACAGTCAACACAACCATCAATTGGGTGAGTACATGGCAGACTGTGAGTTATGTGGAGCAATGAAAGTTGGAGTACGGCACGTCAAAATGGGCAAAGCAGAGGTTGCTGCATGCGCTCGTTGTACCGAAAAGATGAATCTTGGCCCAAAAGAGACTGCTCCAGGCCTTGCGCGAGCACAAAGTATGAACGCTCGGCCTGCACACCAAACTGCTTATGCTGCGAAGGGAAAGAAAGGCAAAGACATCATGCTCAAAGCAGAAAAAGAACTGGTCGATGATTTCGCACAACGCATAATGAATGCACGTAAATCAAAAGGCTGGAATCAACCAACTCTTGGTAAGCGAATGGCTGAAACGGTTAATATTGTCAAGTCAACCGAAAACGGTAAACGACCTACTGATTCGGTTTTGCGAAAGTTTGAGCGGGTTCTTTCAATATCATTGTTTGAAACTCCAACCTCTAAAAGTACCCAACGAGTGGACAATTCAAGTTCACGCGGAATGACGCTTGGTGATTATCTCGATGACCTCAGATGATTCGGTGCCAAACATTTCAGTTCATGCGGTCTGGCTGGCTCAAGATGACCCAAAAAAGAACACAGCAGTACTGGCTGCTAAGCGTGGCAATTTGAAGTTGCACAAACGAATCAATACACTCCCAAAAAGAGGTATCATTCTCGAACCACTTTGCGGTAAGGTGTTTGGACCCGAAGATCATCAACTCCTCATCAATGGTGGCTCGATTGTCGGTCTGGATTGCAGTTGGGCCCACATCGAGGACAGCGTTGCACAGGTCATGCGTCGGACGCGTCTTCAACCACGCATGCTCCCACTTCTCCTCGCTGCTAATCCCGTCAACTGGGGGAAGCCTGGGAGGTTGACTACAGCTGAAGCACTTGCTACAGTTCTGTACCTCATCGGCAGGGAACCTCAAGCCCGTGAAGTGTTAGGTGCCTTCCGCTGGGGTGAGCGATTTTTTGAATTGAACAAGGAGCCACTTGAAGCATACGCAGAGGCACGTTCGAGCGCAGAACTGGTCGAACTCCAATTCGAGTTTTTTGACATTGAACGACCCGAAGAGACTTCAAGTTGAGCACGAATAGAGATTCATGGCCCGTAGCCGCCGTGTTGGAATCCACCGACTCATCGACGGTAAACTCCGAATCCAAGAAGATGCATTGGCAGTTGAGTGTCTCATACAACTCACCTCACAATCCAAACCCATCTCCAAACTACTTGGTACACCAACCAATTTACGTGAATTATTCGTTGGTCATGCCTATGCGGAAGGATACGGAGATATCCGGATGTCGGAAGTAACGATTCAAACCCATTCATCTGGATCGGTCCATGCCCATATCGTTGAAGAGATTTCACCCAGGCCCTCGAATGAACGAATCATCACTTCTTCATGCGGCGCATGCGATGCAGATGGTCTTGAGGAACTCATTGCATCCTTGGAGCCATTTGCTGATGTACATCCACAATACAGCCATGATTTAATTTTCAGTGCATTTACGGATATGAAAACCCATCAAGATGGTTTTCGAGAAACAGGTGGAATGCACGCCGCTGCGTTATGGAGCGAAGATACTGGTTTGCATTGTGTGGCTGAAGATATTGGTCGGCACAATGCAGTCGACAAATCGATTGGTTCTGCATTGATCCAAAACATAAATCTTCAACAGCAATTTTTACTACTCTCTGGGCGATGTGGATGGGATCTTGTCGCCAAAGCATCCCGTTCGGGCATTGGTACAGTATTCTGTATCGGGGCATGTTCGACGCTCGCCGCAGATACAGCACGCCACCTTGGCATGCGGATTTTCTCGTTTATGAAAACGGATTCCAGTGTTGGAATCGGCGTGTTACAATGATGTGAGACGAAAACCCTTGAAAACCCCTGCGTCCAGAACGGCTTGGTGGGCATTTGAGGGAACAAGCACGAGCCGAAACCCCACCGGATAATCTCCCACTTAAAATCAAGAAAAAGAAGAAGATGGCTGCAGGCATTCCAGCCGTAACCTCCTCCCTCAAACACGGTCTACAAAACATGGGCGTTTCTCGAACCGTCAAAACGCTGACCATGGTGAATCAACAACATGGGTTTGATTGCCCTGGTTGTGCATGGCCTGACCCGTCGCACAGAACACAGTTCGAATTCTGTGAGAACGGGGCTAAAGCCGTTGCGGATGAGGCTACAAAGCGTCGGGTGACTCCGGATTTCTTTTTCAACAACAGCATCCAATATCTTGCTGAACAAAGCGATCGGTGGCTCAACAAACAGGGCAGAATTACCCATCCAATGGTTCTTGAAGAAGGAAGTTCACACTATACCCCACTTTCATGGCAAGATGCTTTGGCAATGATTGCAACAGAGATAAACAAACTTGAGGATCCAAACCGTTCAGTGTTCTACACCTCAGGCCGTACCAGCAACGAAGCTGCCTTTCTCTATCAGGCCATGGTGCGAAGTATCGGTACAAACAACTTGCCAGATTGCTCGAACATGTGCCATGAATCAAGTGGTATTGGCTTAGGCGGTACGATTGGAATCGGCAAAGGTACAGTGCACCTCGACGATTTCAATCATGCAGATGTCATACTTGTTATCGGTCAGAATCCCGGAACAAATCATCCTCGAATGCTCACTGCATTGAGAGATGCGAAATTGAAAGGAGCCACCATTATCCATATCAATCCACTCCCTGAAGCTGGATTGGAACGCTTCAAACATCCACAAGATTATATGAAAATGAATCTTTCATCTACACAACTTTCTGATTTCCATTTACCAGTTAAAATTGGTGGAGATGCTGCTTTACTCAAGGGTCTCATCAAGATTCATGACGAATTGGGCCATCTCGACTCAGAATTTATCGAACACCAAACAGAAGGCTACGATGCAATGGTGGAAAAAGCACGAAATATTGATTGGAAAGCCATCGTTGAGGATTCCGGTCTTACCCGTGAAAGCATTTCAGAAGTAGGCCGAGTTGTAGCCCGTTCAAAAGCTACGATTGCTTGCTGGGCTATGGGCCTCACACAGCAACCGAACGGCGTTGCAGTGATACAAGAAGTGGTGAATCTACTCTTGATGGGAGGTCATGTAGGCAGGCCCGGAGCAGGCTTCTGTCCTGTCCGCGGGCATTCCAATGTACAAGGTGACCGAACCGTCGGAATATGGGAAGCGCCACCGGTATCGTTTATCGAGCGGATGGAAAAAGGGCTTAACATCAGTATTCCTCGAGAACATGGCTATGATGTTGTGCGTGCAATACAAGCCATGAGAGATGGCGTTGTCGATGTCTTCTTTTGCATGGGTGGCAACTTCATTTCTGCAACACCAGATACAATGGCGACAGCAGAAGGATTACGAAAGGTAGGGCTAACAGTTCAAGTTTCTACCAAGCTCAACCGTTCGCATTTGGTGACCGGTAAGAAGGCCTTGATTCTACCGTGCCTTGGCCGTACTGAACTTGACGTTCAAGTTACTGGACCTCAATTCGTTTCCGTAGAAAACTCCATGGGGATAGTTCACAAGTCGACCGGCTCGCTGCCTCCTGCATCATCGCATTTGAAGAGTGAGCCTTGGATAGTAGCTCAACTCTCAAAGCACCTCTTTACCAATTCACCCATTGATTGGGAGGGTATTGTAGAAGACTACGACTTGATTCGGGATTTGATGGAACAATCATTATCCGGTTTTGACGACTACAACGAACGTGTACGTCATGTAAACGGATTTATGTTGCCTAATCCCCCCCGTGACTCTCGATCATTCCATACTCCATCCGGGCGGGCACACTTCACCGCACACGACTTACCAGATGTCCATTTGGCTGAAGGGCACTACGTCATGATGACAATACGCTCGCACGACCAATACAACACCACTGTTTACGATGTGCATGATCGCTATCGTGGTGTCAGCGGAAATCGACGAATTGTATTAATGAACGCTCTGGATATGGCTGAGCGTGGATGGAAAAACCGTCAACAAGTCTCCATCACCAGCCATTTTGAAGGAGAGACGCGAACGGCTGATGGGTGGCAACTGGTCGCCTATGAAATCCCACGCAAGAACATTGCAACCTACTTTCCCGAAGCCAATATTTTGGTTCCACTCCGTTCGACAGCAAAAGACTCCAATACCCCTACATCAAAATGGATTAAAGTTACCCTTGCTGATTCTTTAGGGGATGAAGAGGAATGAAAAATATCGGTTATCTTGAACTTCTCAAGACCAATAAACAATTCCGAAGACTTTGGTCTGCTTCAGTCGTTTCAATGCTTGGAGAATGGTTCAACACCATTGCACTGTTCTTACTTATTTTCGAGTATACTGAATCAGAATTTCTTTTGGGGATTTTATTTACGGTGCGAATGCTATGTTTTGCACTTCTTCAGCCAATTAGTGGCCTGTTGGCTGATCGAATGAACCGTAAGCACATCATGATTGCCTCAAACTTCATCCAAGTTTTCCTTGCTCTGTGCTTCCTTGGCGTGAACGGCCCTGAAGACATAGGATGGATGCTCGGGCTTTCGGGATTGATGATGCTTCTGCACGGAGCATACGTCACTGCAGAACGTGCGGCACTCCCGAACATCGTATCAGAAGAAAACCTTGCTACAGCAAATGCCCTTGATGCTGCATCATGGTCCTCAGCATTGTGTATTGGTGCAATGCTCGGTGGGGTTGTGGTCGAATTGTATGGTGTTGAGGCTGCATTCATCATTGATTCTCTCACCTTCTTGCTCAGCACCATCCTCCTCATTCCATTGACGCTACCCCAAACAATTGGCAAGGAAATGGACGGCCCACTTTTCTCTACAGCGATTTCTAACATCAAGAAAGGATTACGTAGAATACTTGACGAATCCCGTCTCTTGCGCGTTGTATTCGCTAAAGCATCTTGGAACATCGCTGGCGGAGGACTCGCTGGCGTATTCTTGGTGGTTGCCGGTTCGGACGTAGACGGTTTCGGTGCAGCCATTGGTTTCGGATTGTTTTTCTTCGCACGTGGCATTGGAACCGGCTTTGGTCCAATTTTAGCTCGACGTTTCCTAACCAACGAAGAACAGTGGCCGTTTCTCATAGGACTTCTTGTTGTGGTTTCTGGATTTTTCTACCTCATCGTGGGATTGACCTTGGGCATCAATGTATGGTTGACCGTTATTCTTGTAATGTTCGCTCACTCGGCAAGCGGTGGAAACTGGGTTCTTTCGACGATACTTACTCAACGATGGGTCGAAGATGAAATCCGCGGAAGAGTATTTTCAATTGATATGCTGACGATGTCGATTGCTTTTTCTGTATCAAGTGCAACAGCTGGCTACTTACTGGAGAACGGATACTTGTCCCTTCAAAGTGGATTCCAAAGTTTTGCTGTGCTCATGATGGTATCAGGACTTGTGTTTACGCTTTGGCGTCCGGGGCGATCGAAACAGAATGTTCAGGCAACAATTTCGTGAGGAACCAATACGAATACTCAAGGGCGGGAGCATCAACCAATGGACATGGGCGGAGACTTCAGTGCTTTGTACAAGCATTTGGCAGAGGGCATCCCCAACCAAATCCCAAACCCTCCACCGTGGGATGATTCTGTCGACCATGCTCCACCTCGCCGTCAAATTTTAACAAAGAAAGAAAAGAAATTAGCATTAAAGAATGCGCTACGTTATTTCCCATCTGAACACCATGCGACGTTAGCACCAGAATTCCTCCATGAACTGGAAACGTTTGGTCGAATCATTATGTGGAGGTACCGTCCAACAGAGTACGAGATGCGTGCTCATCCACTTGACGCCTACCCCTCAAAGTCGTTGCAAGCAGCTTCGATTATGTTGATGATTCAAAACAATCTCGATTCTGCAGTTGCGCAATTCCCACATGAACTCATCACCTATGGCGGCAATGGTTCAGTGTTTCAAAACTGGGCCCAATACCGTCTGGTCATGCAGTACCTCTCTCAAATGTCCGATGAACAAACGCTCGTCATGTATTCGGGTCATCCAATGGGCCTCTTCCCCTCCCACAAAGACGCCCCGCGTGTGATCGTAACCAATGGGATGGTCATTCCAAATGCATCATCGCAGGACAATTATGAGCGTATGAACGCCCTTGGTGTTACGCAATACGGGCAAATGACTGCTGGCTCGTACATGTACATCGGACCTCAAGGAATTGTACATGGGACGACCATTACATTGCTCAATGCAGCACGGGCCCATCTCGGTCTTGGGGGCGACGAGGGCCTCGGTGGTGTGACTTTTGTGACCTCTGGGCTGGGTGGGATGTCCGGCGCTCAAGCGAAAGCTGCCGTCATAGCTGGCGCATCCTGTATAGTTGCTGAATCGAATGCGCACGCAGCATACAAACGTCATGAACAGGGGTGGTTGACAACCGTAACAGAGGACGTTGACGATGCCATCGACCAAATGCTCGAATCTGCTGAATCGAAAGACCCAATTTCAATTGGATTTGTCGGAAACATAGTCGAATTGTGGGAGCGTTTGGTCGAACGGGAGATTTCAGTCGACCTTGGAAGCGATCAGACCAGCCTCCACAATCCGTTCCAAGGCGGCTATTTTCCTGCCGGCTTTACTTACGAGGAAGCATCTAAAATGCTCTCTTCAAATCCTGAAAAATTCGCTGATGAAGTACGTTCAACTCTTCGGAGACATGCTACAGCAATCAATGCATTATCGGATAACGGCATGTACTTCTGGGATTATGGAAATGCTTTCCTCCTTGAAGCAAGCCGCGCCGGTGCTGATGTCATGTCTTCAAACGGTGCTTCGTTCCGGTACCCGAGTTATGTCGAGGACATCATGGGGCCCATGTGTTTCGATTATGGATTCGGCCCTTACCGCTGGGTCTGTTGTTCAGGCGACTCATCTGATTTGCAGGTGACCGATGAAATTGCGTGTGAAGTTCTTGAGGAAATGCTCCAGGATTCACCCTTAGAAATTCAACAACAATTGGTCGATAATATTCGATGGATTCGTGGCGCTGGAGCCAACGACATGGTCGTTGGAAGCCAGGCACGTATTTTGTATGCCGATGATGAAGGACGAAGGAAAATTGCTTCTGCTATGAACAGCGCTATTGCGAGTGGGCGCATATCCGCTCCAGTCGTTCTTGGCCGTGACCATCACGACGTGTCAGGTACAGACAGTCCTTACAGAGAAACTGCCAATATCCGTGACGGGTCAATCCAAACTGCTGATATGGCTGTTCAAAATTTCGTCGGTGATGCTTTCAGAGGGGCAACGTGGGTCAGTCTGCATAACGGTGGCGGCGTCGGATGGGGTGAAGTCATGAACGGTGGATTCGGCATGCTTCTGGACGGTAGTGATGAATGTGAATTAAAACTCCAACGGATGCTACATTGGGATGTAAATAACGGAGTAGCTCGTCGAGCATGGGCCCGAAACTCAGGTGCAGAATTCGCGATTCGCCGAGCTATGGATTCCGAACCTTTGCTCCGAGTCACTTTACCTCAGCACGCTGATGACAAACTTTTGAATGATCTATTCAAGGAGGATTCACTATGATTACCATATCACTCGATGGAAACACACTCACGCCTTCAGAAGTTATGCACATCGCAAATGGAAATGCCAAAGTGGTGGTTTCCTCGGACGCTATGGCTCGCGTTCATTCTGCTCGGTCAGTGGTCGAAAGAATACTTTCAAACGATGAAACGGTTTATGGAATTAACACTGGTTTTGGAGCGCTTGTCCACCAACGAATATCGTCTGACGATTTGACCCAACTCCAAGTCAATCTTATCCGTTCCCACGCAACAGCAATTGGTGAACTCATGTCGAAAGAATCAGTACGCGCTATGATGGCTGTTCGAATCAATTCATTGGCGAAAGGGCACTCTGGCGTTCACCCCGATGTTCTCGAACAAATCGTTCATTTCCTCAATTATGACATCACGCCTGCAATTCCACGAATCGGCAGTCTTGGAGCAAGTGGCGACCTTGCACCTTTGTCGCATATGGCGCTCGCTCTCATTGGAGAGGGTGATGTCCTCGCATCGGATGGTACGACTGAATCATCGATAACCCAATTGAAGGAACACGGGCTAATCCCCCTGGAACTTCGTGCCAAGGATGGTTTGTCGCTGATCAACGGTACGAGTCAGATGTGCAGTTTCCTAACTCTCTCGGAGCAACGGCTGGCTAATCTCATGGTCTACGCTGATCTCGTTCTTTGTACTTCAATCGAGGCCAGAAAAGCCAGCGTAACACCTGCTGACGAACGCGTACACAACGCAAGACCGCATGAAGGGCAGTTAACCGTCTCGAAGCGCATCCGAACAATATTAGCGGATTCGCCAATTATGGACTCACATGCAAATTGCGAACAAGTCCAAGATGCCTATTCATTTCGTTGTGCTCCACAAGTTCACGGAGCGGTGTATGAGCGCTTCGCAGCTCTTCAAAAAACGTTGAACATAGAACTCAACAGTGCCACTGACAATCCACTGGTTTTCCCTGACCACTCCAACCCTGGACCGCATGAAGTTCTTTCACAAGGGAATTTTCATGGCGAAGTTCTTGCATTGACTGCCGACTCGATGTCAGCAGCATTGTTTGAATTGGCCTCCATTTCGGAGCGTAGAATTGACCAAATGTTGGACCCTGCACGAAGTGGAATGCCAGCATTCCTCGCCAAAGATTCCGGACTTGAATCAGGATTGATGATTGTGCAGTATGTTGCAGGCGCATCCTTGTCTGAACTGCATGGTCATGCAGCTCCTCGTGCCATTTTTTCAACTTCTACATCCGCTGGTCAGGAAGATCATGTGAGCATGGGTGCAACTGCGACATGGAATCTTCTTCAAGCAACTTCTCGCCTCGCAGAAGTTCTTGCATGCGAATTGGTTGTTGCTTGCGAAGCTCTTGAACTGAATCCGCTTGAACCTGCACCCTTCGTATCTGCCCTCAAACAAAGAGTTCGCACCCTTGTCAAACCACTTCAAGGAGACCGTAGTACGAGTGGCGACCTCATCGCAGTGGCCAATGAACTGCTCGAATCGAAATGGCTCGCTCGCATCGAGGCCGAAGTCGGTAGGCTAAACCGTTAATTTTCAAAGTACTTCTTTGAAAGTTCCTCAAGGCCAGTTAATTGGCGAATTCGAAACCGTGCAGATGCTTCTTCGGATGCTGAAAATGAACCTTGATGAGCAGTAATGTATCGGTCTAATTCAACGGCCTTACGGACTTTTTCCTCGACCAAGGAATAGAGACTGTATGCATGCTCTTCGTCCAGTGACTTGAGTGCGGGCTCAACCTCTGAAACATCTAGACCCATTCTCCTCCATTGGAGAATTCGTTTTCGAAGCAGTGACGTTGTGAATCCTATTCGTGGTAAACGTGTCAACTGTATGAGTTGCGGTGAACCATCATCGAGTATACTCATCGGACTGGAGTTCACCGGTTCCGCATCCAATTCGTTCTCAGCCACCTCATCAGCCACCTCATACTCAGAATCCGAGCGTTCACTCAGTGCGATTCCTGGTGCTTCTCTACGTAGACGCGCCAACCAAAGCGGGTCGAAGGCAAGTGTGCGTATGGGTACGAATATGGTCCAATTTTTGCGATGAACGGATTCTCTCAGCATTCGGACGAAGGCGAGAGTATTGTCTTCGCCGTTTTGAGTAACCAACCATTCTAATCCTTCAAGCATGATGATACCGTTGTGGTTTGAGAGGTGCGACAAAATAATTTTTGATATATCTTCGAGCACAGGTCGAACTGCGCCCTCAGTGACTCGTTCAGTTAGCCAATACGCCTCAACTCTATTGATGTCAAGATGCTCAATGAGGCGGCGATGCGGTAGTCTCGAGAATAACAATACGTGCCCCTCTCCAGACTGGCTTTGGCGATCTACCCAAGCAAGAGTTTCGTCATCAGTGACGAACTCACACGTGTATATTTTCCCGATTTCCATTTCTTCACCCCCGCCGCGAATGACCGCTCGTATTGCGAGTTCATCATTCAAAGTCTATGAATCATTATATCCGACGATGCACTGGGGAGAACAGGTGTGGAAATGTCTGACGAGACCAATGAAGAAGTCCCAATGGCTGAATGTGGTGCATGTAGAGCGATTGTCCCGCTCAATTCTGATAACTGCCCTGAATGTAACATCTCCTTCACAGGAGTTTCAGATGAAGCTCTCGGAGAATGTGGCGCTTGCCACGGACTTGTGCCCCTTGACTCAACTAAATGCCCCCACTGCGGGACAATTTTCGTCGCCGATGATGTTGTAGAAGTTCTTCGGAAATGGCTTGAAACAACTGGCATCACGATTCCGACTCTTTTCAAGAAGTTCGATACAAATAACGACAACCTCATCGATTCGAGCGAATTGAAAACTGGCTTGTTAAGTCTAAACTTAGCGGATTTGCCACCCTCTCAAGTCGAACGATTGGTGAAAACCATTGACGAAGACGGAGATGGCCAAATCGACCTGTCCGAACTCCATGAAACCATCACTGGAGAAAAATATGAATCCGATGAAAACGAACTCAAGTCAACTTTTGCTGAAACAGAAGACGACAACACTTCTCTTGAAATGGATGATGAACCAGAAGATGATGCTGAGTCATCGGACGGCACAGAAGACGATGTGGATTCAGATTCAAAAGATTCCACTGATGTTGAAGATTCCACTGTAATTCCAGTTGATTCTAACGACGTTGAAGAAGACCCTGTGGGCGATGAAGACGCTGAGAACTCTGTTGATGAGTCCGAAGATATTGAGGATTTTGAAGAGGATGAACTTGACGAAGATTATGTGGACGAAATGGACAACTCCGGTGACGATATTGGTAGTGAAATCCAAACGCCGCAATCCATCTTGCAACTCATATCTGATGCAATGGACGAGTCCGGTGATTCACCAAATAAATTCTTTAACGCGCTTGATTCCGACGGTAATGGGCAAATTTCTGCTGACGAGTTCACCGAATCCATTTCCGAATTACTCGGTACAGAAGTAACGCACAAAGACATAGAGTCGTTCTTGTCCGATGCTGACGAAGATAACGATGGGACCATCGATATTATCGAATTTGTAGAAGTCCTCGAATCGCTTGATGATGTTGATGATGCAATCGATGACGAAGCACGGCTCTCTAAGAAAACGGACAAACCATTCCCAACTGATCTACAGAAGAAAATGATGGGCAAAAAATGGAATGACGTGGTTTGGCCCCTCATTCATATGGCCTTTGGATTGTTCATTGCTGCGTGGTTGATTAACGGAATGGGCGGTATTGGTCCTCTCGGCGTGAGCGGGGAAGGTGGCAATGTGGCTTTGGAAACCAACTACAAAGTTGGCTATGAATCGTGGTTAGAAGGCGATATTTATCCTTGTGACCCAGACGTACAAGTCGGGGAATGCCGCAATTCCCTCACTCCATTTTCGGGTGATTCATCTTCTATGCCAGCTGGCTTTTATCTTGATGGAATTGTATTCATGATTCTTGGATTGATGGGTCTCATCGGCTCTCTTGCTATGCATTTTGTAGTTGTCCCAGGATGGAGGGCCCGTTCGAAAGCTATGAAGGAAGTATCCGATGACACTGATGAAGCACGAACTGAAAACTCGAACGATGAAGATGATTCTGAAGCGAACGAAGACGATGATGAGTTGGAAGAAGAAGACGATGATGAGTTGGAAGAAGAAGACGATGATGAGTTGGAAGAAGAAG
>JABGTJ010000114.1 GCA_018691345.1 Methanobacteriota archaeon | reverse complement strand
GTATTGCTCGCTCTATTACCCCTCTTTATCTATTCCTTTACGCCACAGATTGCAATGGGTAGGATACTTGGTGATTCAACCGACGAGGGACTTGATGCCAGAACTTCGTACCATTTCTTGGCGGCGATGTTTGGTTCGTTGATGTTCTGGCCGTTCATGGCTTTGGGTCTGTTGGGTCTTGAACATTTGAACCATGAAGCAGTTGTGTCGTTGCTCGGATTTGATTGGTTAACATTCATCGGTACGGCAAATCTTCACCAGAACTTGGCTCGAGCCGTGTTCGTATTGGCTGCTTTCCCCTTTTTCTGGCTTTGTGGGCGGACTTCGACCCTCTTGTGGGATGATTGGTGCGACTTGAAGCGAGCTTTACGCCGTTTCCGCTTCAACAGTACGAAACGACAAAACCTTCGTGGGGCATTAAAAATCCTGCATTCTGAGATGGACAAGCTGTGACCATAGGCAAGGGTTCGGTTCAAACGAGAGGAGTGTCTCGGAACGAGCATGGGGACTGGGGATGCGCAACTCAATATACGTCAATGGCTCAAGCAAGAACGTCTTGTCGCCAAAGAACAAAAAGACCCGAGAGCAGAGATGCATCTGTTGATTCGGTATCCCCAAGGGCCGCAAGGCCACATGTTTGCAGTCGTCATTCCGAAGGGCCGAGATTTGGTCGCAGTATCAAGCATGACCCGGGTTGATGAAGGTCAGCAAAAGGAGATGGCATCTCACATGAAAGAAGACAAAGAGACTTGGCTTGAATGGATTCATGATGTCCGTCTTCAATTGATTCGAACCAGTGTCGATTGGGGCATCCATATGGGCCATGAAGGCGATCAAAAAACAGGACCACTCCAAGCGTTTAATGTCAGTCTACCTGTTTGGTTTGATGGTTTAACTAAAAACGAATTTATGCACACGCTCCGCCGCCTTTGGCTTGCTAAACTTGGCGTTATCCACGAAATAAAGTTCACACACGGGCCAGGCGTTGGAAAACCCGGCCCTGTTGATGATTGGGTTAAAGCGAAGCAAGAAGGCAATGCATCACCCGTAACTTCAGACGAAGTTTCCGAGCAATCATCGCATCATGAAATTGAGTTCGATGAAAAGATGTCGTTCGGCTCAGGTTTCGACCCCTCAGAATGGGCTTAAGTGAGCACTATTCGTCTTCGTCCTGCATCGAAGAAATATGACATGTAACAGACGCGGTTAAGTACCATAAGATTGTGCTTTTTCTTGGTCTAACCAAAGGATGTGTATTTATGGGTCAAAAAATTAAGTCAGTCAGTCTTGTATCAATCATGTTGCTTTCCGTCATGTCGACGCTCTTCTTGGCGTCACTTACCGCAACAGCGAACACCGTCGTCATCACTGAAGCTATTCAACTGGTTGACGGAGGAACTTCAGCCGACACACAAGCCTCAATTGGTTCTGACAGTGAAGGAAACGTTCACGTCGTATGGACTCGTAACAACCTCCACCTCTACTATTCGATGATTTCTCCTCGTGGTGAGACCTTAATTGACACCACACAAATTACCAACCCTGGTCTGCACAAGATCTGGCACCCAGACATGGTCGTTGACCAAAACGACAAGGTACACGTGGTTTGGGCTGACAAGTCAGGCCAACACAAAATCATGTACACCGTCCTCAACCCTTGGGCATCGTCCATGGATGGTATGGCCTCGGACGATGGAACACTCTCTGCGATCGACGACCACGTTGTGTCAAGCCGTGCGCAAAACCGAGACTGGCCTGCCATTGATATTGACAGCCAAGGTGGCGTGCACATCGTTTGGGAAGATTCCTATGATTCTGAAGGCCAGTTCTTCAGCCAGCCTCAAATCTACTACACCATGTTGTCTCCAGACATCAGCAGTGGCGCAGTCATTACCAACTTTGACGATACCTTGCTGACGCCAATCATTGGCCACAAAGGCCACCCAGACGTTGTTGTTGACGCTAACGACTACGTTCAAATCGCTTGGGACGACACTCGAGGCGGTAAGGTCGAACTCAGTTTCATCGTCGATACCTCCGGTTCGATGTACTCGGAATGGGCAGACATCTGCACCGTTGTATACGGCGGAAACTTCGCTTCCGGTGGTTACTTCGAAGGTATCAAGCCATTGCTTGAAACTGCAAATATGACCGTCTACGAGACCATTTACGGTCTTGGAAACACACTCCCTGGTGCTGCAAGTTCAGGCAACTGTGCTGGCAAGAACCAAAACTCAGGTCCTCGCACAACTCCTCTTGGACAAACACCAGGTGATGATTCTGGAGGTATTCGAAAACTACCTGGCACCGTGTACAACGGCAACACGTACTCCGGATATTCCGGTGAAGACTGGGGCCCAGGTACCAACTGGGGTTGCCTTTCATGGAAAGACGCTCAAGGTAACGTTCCAGGAAACCCACCTACTCAAGACGACCACCGATGGAACCCGAACGCAACGAAGATCATCATCCCAGTTTCCGATGAAGGTCCAAAAGACGGAGACCCATCCCAACAAGCAGATGATTTGACCTCAATTGAAGAAGCACACGACAACTGCATCAATGCAGGCGTTATTCCAGTCGGTCTTTACGGACAAGGATACGGTGGAGCAGGTAACATCCAATCCCACTTTATGGATTTGGTACAGTGTCCAAACAACGTCGTTTCGACACAAACTCGAAACTGCCCAGGTAACACCCTACGAAGTTCGGACGCTGGCGGACAAGCCTACGAATTCCCATCTGGATCTGCAGGCAACAATGCCATGTCTTTGCTCGTTGAAGCAATGGTTTACATCTCCACAAACAACTCTCGTGAAATCTACATGACTGTCCTTGACCCATACGGCAAGATGAACAACGACCCAACTTGGACTCCAGGCGCAACTGGACACTCGGTGGTTAACGGCGGGTACGTCGAAGACACCGGTGCTGGTGCAGACGGCCACCTCGTGGTTGTCAACGACACACGCGTCACGATTGACGATGCTTACTCGTTCCACCCATCGATTGGTGTTGACATGCAAGGCAACACCCACATCGCTTGGATGGACGGCCGAAACTACGGATTTGAGAAGGGCGTGAACTACGAAGTATTCTACACCAAACTCCGTCTGCAAGGCGCTGGTGCATGGGACGGTGCAGATCAAGGACTTTCCACCTACGCCATCAAGAAGATTCAGGACACTCCAATCTCCAATGTTGAAGGAAACGGCGGCCTCCCAGGCAACCGGCCGTTTGGTGGTAACTCGGTATTCCCTGCTTTGCTTACCGATGACCAGAACAACGTTCACATTTCCTGGGTTGATTCAGGCAACGCAACCGCAGATGAGGAAATCGTCTACACTCGCCTCAATTCAACCGATTTGACAGGACCAGGTCTTACTGCACTGGACCCGTGGGAAAACGTACCTGTTACCTCATGGGCAAGCAACAAGCTTGGTCCAAATTCAGGAAGTCAACCGAGTTTAGGTATGCCTCCGGCATTCTCGAATGACTTGGGTAGCGGCGCGCATATTGCTTGGTCAGATACCAATAAATGCGGTGAAGAGGCGAACAACAACAGATTCACTATTTGCTATTCTCACGTACTCACCGGCCAGGTTGACGTTGAGTTCCAAGACGGCGAAACCTACTATCACGTCATTGAACCCGGTCAACAAACCATCTACAACATGACGATGAACAACTCAACGCCTGGTCCAAAGGACCTTGTCGCTGACACGTTCGGACTCAACATTTCTGGAGTTCCGCAAAATTGGACCGCTACACTGTTCTTTGCCGATAACCATACGACAATCATGCCAGACACGCCTATCTTCCTCGAAGGTGGAGAAGACATTCGCTTCTACATGCGAGTCAGAGCCCCTTCGGTGTATCAAGCCGATGCCGACCAGATTGCCGATATTTCGGTGATAGCCAAATCGTACAAGGATCCGGCCATTCAGTCTGACCTCGTTACTCGTACGCTGATGGACGTTGTGCACGGCATAAACCTGGACACATCCCACAGCATGGCTGACGTGGAACAGGGCCAAACTGCGATTTTCTCGATTACGATTACCAATACGGGCAACGTCAACGACCAATTCGTATTCTGGGACCCATATACGCTTGAAGGCCGCCAAGAATGGCTGCTTCAATTCGGTTGGACTGTAAACTTCCCAACCAGTGTTGATTTGGACCCCGGGCAATCCGTTACTAAGAATCTTGAAGTCTTCGTCCCCACATCAGAAGACCCTGGTGCTTTCGTTATCTATCTCAAGGGATGGTCTGCGGGAGAACCGATTAAGTCGATTGAAAAGGGAACATACGATGTCCTTGAACTCGGTGTTTTCGTATCGATTCGATCTACTGGAAACATCGTCATGGAATTGTTCGATACCAGTGAATACGTGGACCCAGGAGAATGTGCAACCTATCCAATTGACGTAACCAAGAACTTTGATTCTGGAAAACTCGTCTTTGTTACTCCAGGTTCACCTGAAGAAAAGCCTGACACCATCTCTATGGATGCTTGGAGGGAAGAAAACTGGGTATTAAACCTCGATTTCTCCAATGCTCCAGGTGGCAACTCAGTTGACCTTAGCGAGCCACGAGATTGGAACATACCTCCAGGTGCGGAATTTGTAACTTACGAAGTAAGCGTCGAAGTTTGTGCTCCAACAAAGGCTTCTGCCGGCCTTGGTCCTGCGGTTATTGTCAAAGCGTATCTTGACGGGTATCCAAGAATTTCAGCCTCAAAGATTCTCTCGACCAACGTCAACCACGTGTACCAATTAACTGCTGTTGCAGACATTGCTGATGAAGATCTGATTACCTTGGAAGGTCAAGAAGTTCTCCCAGTGAACCCTGGACAACAGGTGGTTCTGTCGACCACCGTTACAAACCTTGGAAACGGTCCAGATCGATTCGACTACCGACTTGCTCGTGTTACAGACCCTGCTGGCGTTGACGTCATTTGGGACGTCGAAATCCCTCGAGACAGTCTCGACGAACTTTCCCGAGACACCAACCAAATCTTTGACATCACAATGAATGTCCCTGACCAAGTTGAAGCTGGCGTTTACACTGTTGTGTTCCAGACCTTCTCGGAAGAATCCTATCCTGATGCGAGCGGTCGTTTGACACGGCTGCGATTCACTCAGACGATTCCTGTTTATGTCCAAGAGTTCTACGACATGCAAATCAGCATGGACTCGACCGTGGACAATGCAGTGAAGACCTCTGCACCTGGACGAATTGTGCGATTTGAATTGAACATCACAAACAACGGAAACGTCCCTGACTGGCCAACACTCAACAACCACACAGCCAAGGTCGATGGTGACACTCAAATCATGAGTGAGTTGCCTGGAATGGGTACATTGTCCGAATGGGATGTAGAATGGCGACTTGTCAAGCAAATCGGAACCGACCTCACGACTGAAGAGTCCTGTGAGACAGTGGCTTCGGTGGAAAGCGCAACCGGTAATGAAGATGCAGCCATCAACCCAGAAGTTGCATTTGCTGACTTGGTTGACCGTTGTATCTACCTTGAATCTGAAGACCGCTATTTCATGCCAATGATGGATGCTTACACGACTTATCCAGTCGTTGCTATTGTCGCAATTGACCCGTCTGCTGTTCTCAGCACACGTCCGGTTGGTTTGAAGGTCGTATCCAAGATGGGTAACATGCTTGAAGGCGGCGACCATGACGATTCACCGTCTTGGGCTGCAGAAAGCCTCGATACAAACGAATTCGTCGTTACTCTACGATTGCGTGCTCCGAACTTGGTCATCTCAGAAGTCTCCGTTTCTGACGATACCGGAGATGTTGACACAACGATTCCGATCCGTGTTGTACTGCAAAACGATGGAAACACGCACGCTACAGATATTGAAATCGTATTGTGCGAATACAAAGATGCTGCTGATGCAGACATTACTAAGGAAATTCGAAAGAACGGTTGCGACGATGAAAACATCGTTATGAGGCAAGTCATTGGCGCACTCCTTGCTCCAGATGACACGGAAGATTACAAGGAAATTGAACTTGTTCTCCTCTACCCTGTCTCAGCTGGTAGCCACGGCGTTTACGTCGTTGTTGACCCATCAAATTCGATTGTTGAATCATCGGAAAACGATAACGTCAAGGCAGTCGAACAAGAACTCAAGTCGTCAGGAGGTATTCTTGACGTCGCTGGTGAAGTGGTCGGAAAGACCGCTCTACCGTTTGCAGTTATTCTACTGACCATTGCGTTGTTCGGTGTTGTGTTCCTTGTTGGACGAGGCCGTCGACAGGATGTATTGGACCGAAAGGCTGAGCAATCATCCCTCGTGTCGGTTTTGGCTGGCGCTGAAGATTGAAAGCAAGAAATTGTTGAAGGGTGAGTCACTCCTTTTTGCGAGGGAGTGAACCTAGCCAGAACCGAAGGTTGGATTTGTTTGGTACTGCCACGATTTGACCTGCTCTATCAGCGAGTTGCCGTTCAAGCCTATTACGAACTTCATCAAGCAATGTCGCCATCTCCGTTTGCCCAAGTTGAAGTTCACGGCGCAGGTCAGCGAGATCCAGTTTTCGCTCAGGCGTCTCAATAAGGCTGTGAACCATCGTTCGTTGTTCATAATGCTCGAAATCGGAGTCAACCCCTGCGGAAATCCGGTTGCGTATGTGTTGATGCAATGCAATGACGGCATCTCGTTGAGCGTCAATTCCCTCGAGGACACCGTTGAGGTGTTGGATGTGTGCCATTCCTTCTCCAACGGAAATCTTCTTACGCCCACTTACCGATTGTACAACCTGTTCTGTTGAACTGGGTAATCGGTTTGAGAGGCGCATTGGACCGCCTGCCGGTAGGCGTCGCTGTTCGCACTGAAACAGGTCTGGACCAAGGTCAATACGGAGAGAAATCGATTGCTGAACACTGTAAATGGTTCGAGGCGGACCTCCCTTTTCACTTGCCACAGTCATTTTTGTGACAAAGTTTCCACGCTCCAATTCACGTAAATGCTTGCCAATAGCTTGCTGACTTACTCCGAGCAATTCAGCCAATTGCATTGGGTAGTGAGGTTCACGAACCAGCCGCTCGAGAATCTGCCTACGTAATTTGTTCTGAAGTAGGGTAAGGGCTGTATCGATATCCTCCACACTGCTCAACTCAAAGTTACCTAGACGGTGCCACTCTTTGAAGCCGTCGCATCATCCAAGTCACAGAAATGGAGTTTGGAACGGGTCTCTGGTATGCATCGCTGGCATACTCTATGCCTTTGGCAGTAATTTCTTCGTGAAGTTTTTTATTCCGTTTATGCCGATGGCAGCGTACGCTCCAAACAGTACTGCGAAAACGATGTAGGCTGTAGCGGAAACGGCAAGCGTCGCCTCATACTCCCATTCGACGTCAAACTGTTGCAACGATTGCGTATCGTCTCCACCTGCAACGAAACGGTACTCTCCACTGGTTGCTTCCCATTCTATGCTGTTGCCTGAATTCTCATTACCAGCGACGAGCGTAATACTTCCTTTATCGCATTCGTAATAACTCTCTCTCAGATTGCACTTTTCTGCCTCAGATGCTTCAGCAATACCAATCCAGACGCCTGTCTCAGCCCATGAAACGGACACGTCTACATTCAAAGCGTCAATCGCCTTTGGAAGGGACAGAATTTCTTCAGACATGCCCCAATAGCATGTTACTTGCTCTTCTTGAATGAAGGGGATGCCTCCTTCAACATCACATGGGGGTAACATGGCTTGTTCTGTTCCACCGTCTTCAACCGTTGGCGGTGGGAGCAGGGTTGGCACTGCCAACAGCATGAGACTTAGAATGCCAGCAATCCATCTAAAAACAGTATCACGCATGCTGAGCCCTCACATGTCGTCCCATTCAGCCCATTCTTTTGAACTGACTTTATTTTCTCTGGGAACAGATTTTCGACGTGCTGCGGTCGGTTCTTTACTCGGTGCTGCACCGTCTCCACCCGTGTCCCAAACTGAAATCTGTTCTGTGTTGACCTTCTTTGGCACGATACGTTTTTCTTGAACTTTTGGGGCCGAATCCACAAATGGATCTTCAACAGGGCGAGACATTTCTTCGATGTCCCCCCGCATGAAAGCATAGACTTGTTCTGTTGTCAGGAGTTGCCCTTGCATTACGGCTTTTGAACCGTCAACGAAGGAATCATCTTGTGGCTCTTGTTCACCTTGCATCTCTTCTATTTGCTGTCTTTCCAGATCTTCCTTGAGTCTTTGAAGCATCGGATGCTGGGCAACCATCGACTGGTCTTGTTCCTGCAGTGCTTGGAGGAATTCTTGGTCTCTTCCTATGACGTTGAGCGTCCCACGAACAGCGCGGCTTCGGTTTGAATACGCAAATATGGCAGCGATGGGTAGCACGATTAATCCAATGCAGCATAAACTGAAACCGATTGTAAGGCCGGAGGATTCGAAAACTTCCATTTGCCAACCATCGACGTTCACGATCCACACCACCTCATTTCCACAGTCATTTTCTTCACAGGACACGCTCACCATCAACTCACCTGGCTCCTCAGTGACCCATTGCTCGACCACAACAAAACTGGCTCCGTCAGACGCCATAGGCGTCCAGTCAGTAAAACAATTTTTAGTTTCCATGGCTTCATTAACAGCAGCCACACCAACCATTTTTTTGACCTCGACAGTACTGTCCGAGGCATTTTCAAACGCCACTGCCATGTAGCATTCGTTGTTTCCGACTTCGAAAATTGCGGAATCTCCAACGCCAATTTCAACAGTTGCTCGTTCTCTTGGATCGTATATCGAATCAATGGCACTGGTTTGTGAGTAGAATGCGATACCACTGCCGAGCAGCAGTAAAGCACCTAGAATTCCGAGCCGTAACGCCCAAGGCGAACGCTTGGAAGGATTCCCTGCCATGGTAAAGCCTCAGCCTTCATCCTCAATGAATCCTTGCGCGACTCAAGCCAAGCCAAGTTCAGCCAATTTTTCGGGCAGATAGGTCTCAGTAACGAAATCAAGACCGTACTTTGCCAACGATTGTTGTTCAGCTTTCTTATCCAATTCCAACATCATATTGATTTGGTCCTGCCACCAACTGTCAGCAAATCTTGGATCTGAAAGTTCAGCATTGAGTGCCTCAATATCTTTCTTCGAGAGGTCGTCGCTTGGCAAATCGTAGGCAACGATGTCATCGGCAGTGATTCCGAGATAGGTTGCTGATGGCGTTGCTAAGTACTCCGAAATGTGTGCCGTCTTGATCGCTCCGTAAGCAATCGAAGCGAAGATTCTGAAGGACCATGGATCACCGTCAAGGAAGACGACGACAGGTAAATCCCATTCTTCACTCATCCTCTTCATTATTCGACGTGTTGAACGAGCCGGTTGACCCTTGAGGTGCAAGAGCCCACAACGGTAATCTTCATCAAATCCATTTTCGATAAGTCGGTCAAACATACCACCGGTTTCGATGGCCATGATGAAATCAATATCGTGTTCAAGGAGTTCAATTTTCTCAAGTTCAACATTGTATGGCACGCCATAGCCGGAATCACCGACATCGTCTCGGGCGTTGATTCTCATCCATTCACCCCTACGGTTTCTTTCCCGAAGTGTGAGGTTTCCAATCATTCGAGCACCGTCTTCTTCAGGACGCAACTTGAAGTCTTCTCGCAAACATTTGGTGACAATCTCCAAATCCTCAGCTAAGTTGTTCGAATCGTTTTGACTTCCGAATTTACCCATTCCCCATCCTTCAGAAATATAGTACATTTCTCTCAGAGTAGAAGACTTTCCTGCGTCCAGCATTTCTTCGATAAATTCGACCACGTGCAAGGCACGAAGCAATTGCTTGGCGGAACCCAGGCTTGTTGCATCCCGAATTGATTGCTTTTTTCCGTATTTGTAAACACCGAGTTTCTTGTCAAAAGCGATGTTGTTTTTTGTCCGAACAGGTAATGTCATGGTTGGTGGTTCACCCTTGACAATACGATCATACATTTCAGCAACGACTTCGTGCATGGCTGCTTTTGTTTCTTCTGGCGTGTGCATTCGGGACATCAGACATCACCTCCAAATAAGGTACGTTGGCCTTCTGGGGGCGCAACAGCGGGTTCAGCAACTTCTTCAACAACTGGTGGTGCTGATGCGACAGGTGCTTGGTCGAGTGTTTGTTCAGACGGAGGGTTTTCATCTTCACTTTCCTTGAACAGTTGTTCTTGACGACGAATTTCTTGTAGGAACTTTTCATCCATTTTGGTGGCGCCAATAACATCTTGAGAGCCACGGAACAGAACTTCAGTCTCTGTCCAATCACCGCGTTCAAGGCCACTCAAACTGAATGTGATGCTCTTCCGTTCTCCTGGTTGCAGCGCATCGAGTTTCCAGGCCCACACTCCAAGCGCCTCTTTACGACCTCCAGTGTCGTTGTTTTCCATCGTAGCACCCGACTTTTCAGGCCAGGTAGCGAGAATGGTGTAAGCTCGTGCTCGGCTGGTGTAGTTGAACAGAACAATATCTACATCGGTTTGCTTTGTTGCTTTGTTCCATACAGTTGTGGATTCACTGATGACTGCCGACATGATTTTGGTGATGGAACCGGACAACTCCGGAACCGGTCGATTGAGTAATTGAGCGGACTTTTCTGCGATGGCAGGTAAGATGTCGTTGATGAGTTCGAACTTTTCCTTCGTTTTGGCCATCTTCTTTTTCTTGTCCAAGTGCTTTCTCAAACCTCTGCCCATTTCCAGCATGGCTTTTCGCGCTTCTTCCATCACTTCACCGTTATCGGCAAGCGCTTCTTTTGCCTCAGAAGTGAATTGGACGTTCGTGCTTGCTAGGTGGACTAAAATTGCTGCAGGACCCTTTGGTACGCCTTTTCCACCGGCTTGGTCCAGTCCGTATTGGCGCCAATCAACGCTCTCAATAGCCTTGGTAAGAAGACATCCACCCTGTTGGTACATGAGCGGCACTCTGTTGGCAAACCGCAAAATCTCTACGGGCTTATCGCCGGCCATTGAGCCGCCAAAAATCAATCCGACCTCAACCTGGAACGGGTTGCCTTGGGTCACGTTGGGGACTCGTGTGAGGGTGGTGACGAATCGAGAGTCAATGGTTTTCGACAATCCTTTTTTGATGAGTATTTCTTCGATGGGAGACAGACAATTTGTTGGTGGTTTGAGCAGTTTAGCTGGCTGGCCATTGACCAACCGTTCGCCTTGGAACGCCTCCAAAAGGTTACGGATATCGTCTCCTTTGATCGCTCTCATTTTTCTTGTGCCTTCAAGTTCTGCGGCTTGACACAATTCTTTGCGGGCCCGGTTTGTAACTCCGGAGAAATTGTTCAAAAGAAAATGATTCAAGTTCAAATCGTTCGACTCAGAAACCATTCTCTGTAGTTGTCCCAACTCAATACCGTGAGGGTGTGGCTTGATGCTCTCTACTTTGGTCGGCAAACGCTCTGTTACACGGGTCCAGTGATGCCGCTCACCTTCGGGATCAACAAAGATGATTTCTGCATGTGGGTTGACGATGCTTGTCATTCGAAGATACTGCCAAACGCTTTGACGCCCTTTCTGATATTTCGCTTTCATTTGGGCTGTAACTTCAGTGCCGTGTTCTTTGGAACTGCCGTCTTCGTTGTACCAAATTTCACGCCCTGCATTGGCCTTTGTGGCTTTGTTTTTCCTGGTATCAAGGCCGATGTCAACCACAGCAGCAGTTGGTTCAGTCGCAATTTTCGAGCGCACATGTGTGGTTCGTCCCGTCGTAAGTTGACAATACATGACCACGCCGGTAATCCCGATACCTTGTTGCCCTCGAGATTGGCGAATGGCGTGGAAACGAGAACCGAACAGCAATTGCCCGAACACTTTCTCAATACTTTTCTGAGGTATACCTGGGCCGTTATCTTCGACAATGAGTTGGACGATGTCTTTCTTTGGATCTATTTTATTGATTTCGATGCGTATGCTGGGCAGAATCCGAGCCTCTTCACATGCGTCAAGGGCGTTATCGACGGCTTCTTTGACTGCAGTGATAAGGGAACGTGCAAGGGAGTCAAAACCGAGAAAGTGCTTATTCTTCTCAAAAAACTCGGAAATGGCGACTTGCTTTTGGTTTGACGCGAGTTTTTGTGCTATGCCAGACATGGGTCTTCCTCCAACTAGGTCCTCCTTCGTCCGAATGACGTCGGGCCTATGTGGTAAGCAACCTTGCTTACCGACGGTTCTTAATGTCTAAGACTGCACTTCATCAACGGTTACGGTTTGTGAGCATAAGCATGGGTTCTGAGATGACCTACTGCTGAACTTCGCTCTGCTGTTGTCTTTGTGCCGTTAAATCGATTTACGGCCATGATTTTGAAACACTCCTTTAATATTAAACCCAGATACAAGCAAGATTAGTGATTAAGTCATGAGCGGAAAAATAGCAAGAATCGGATTAGTAGCAAGCATGTTGTCAGTTGTATTGTCATTGTACATTTACTTCGTTGGAGATAACCCAGATGAAATGTTGGGTATCTTTGTGGGCCTATGGGCCCCCACACTCATTCTCGCAACCAAAGAGTTCGAGGCATTGTTGGAAGACTCTTCCAGCGAGTGAACCCCAATACCCCTTGTTTACATTGGATCTCAAGGTATGAGTCCAACTCATCCTTGGCAAATTCCTGAATAGGATAATTTGTAGACTTTTGGAAAAAACAGCGTTAACCCTGAAACGAAATCCATTGTTCAGTTGAACAAGTTTTCATCCCACGACGTAATGATGCCTGTGAAAGCAGATGCAGCGACAGTGAGTGGGCTGGCGAGGTAGAGTTTCCCGGGACCTGACCGTCCTTGGAAATTACGATTGATTGCAGAAACGGTCACTTGTTCTGGAGTAATAGAAACTCCAGGGCCTGCGCCTATGCATGCTCCACAGCCAGGGTCAATGAGTTTGACACCAACCCGTCCGAACAATTCGTGCCAGCCTTCTCGAACTGCCAAATCTTTGACAAGGCCTGAACCGTATTGGATGTAGAAGTCAACTCCATCTTTGACTGTGAGTCCAGCCTCTTCAGCTGCCTTGCAGACTTGCGCATAATAGGCAACATCGTCTGCTTTACCGGCAGTACACGAGCCGCCATAGGCGATATCGATGGTGACGCTACCGATATCAGCAACATCTGCTCCATTGGTTGGGTCGCTTGGAATACCCTTGTTCGGGTCTCCAGGGTGTGCGACCATCGGTTGAATTTCAGACATGTTGATGATGTGAACTCCTCCGTCATAGTGAGCATTTTGGTCAGGATGAACGGCCAGTCCTTTCTGGGTCTCAAGGTCGAGGTGAGGTTGGGCGGTAATCATCCATTCATACAGAAGATCGTCTGCTTCGCAAATACCGGTTCGACCTGAACATTCTGTTGCCATGTTGCACAAGGTCGCTCTTTCGTCAACGGATAAACCTGCAAGACCAGGTCCCCCGAATTCCATGCTGCGATTCAAGGTGAGTTCCTCACGAGCGTGGTCGGCGAGGATGTAGAGGATGACGTCTTTCGCCGTGCAACCCTTGGTCAGTGTGCCTTGCAGTTCGAATCGGATCGATTCAGGGACTTTCACAAACGTGAATCCAGCGCTGATGAGGTTGGCGTATTCAGTTGCGCCCACGCCCCATGTCAATGCATTTGAAGCGCCACCCATGCAGGTGTGTGAGTCTGTTGCTTGAATGAAATCTCCAACTTCAATAAACTCCTCACGCGCCACTTGATGGCATATGCCTGGAGACACTCCGTCTTTGGCAGAATAATCGCGCACGTTCGTGTGCTGCTGGAATGCAATTTGCAAATCTCTCAAAGTTTGTACTTTGTCCATGAATGGAACAAATTTTGGGTTATGATGGGCGTAGAGCAAATGGTCTTCGAACACTGCGAACTTACCGGGATTTGGTAGTGAGTACTCATTTCCGTATTCTTCTTGTAAAAATGTATGAACTTGGGCGGTGGTAAATTCATGCGAATAGCCACCTTGAACTTGAGCGATAACTGGGTCTTCAGGTTTGACACATTGCCCTTCATCTTGACCGACAAGGTTTCGAGCAATGATTTTCTCAGCCATAGTCATTGGCCGAGAAGGTGTGTTGATTGCAGGAAGCTCGATGTCTCCTGACTTTAGAGATTTAGCAAACGGAAACAATCCACCTTTCTCAAGAATAATTTGAGTGACTTCATCGTATCGCGAAGTGAACTCTTCCAAAGCGATTTCTTCACCGTTTTGAAGCCGTTCAAGCATTACATGGTCGCCCATGATTTGGCCGAGGTTGATGTTGTTCCGTTCATGAATTGGAGCGAAAGAGGCGGCTATGACGATGTTAATTCCTGCCCAACGCTCGCATTGAGCGGCGGTCTCTCTTGAGGAGCCAGTACCTTTTCGTTGTCCAGAGACGATCACTTCGAAGTTTCCGTTCTTGAGCGCATTTTGACTGAAAACTCTTAGTCCATTATGCATCAATCCTGCATAGGCGTTTTTCGCAATTTCAGCAGGGTTATGATCGAAACAGACCCACGCAGGTGTCATAACATCCGTATTGATGTCGTCAAGTAAGTCCTCAACGGTGAGGTCTTTCATGTTGAGATTGAGACCATCATACAGTTGTTGTTTGATGAGGTTGAGGTCTTTTGTGAGGAAAAGAACCCTTTTTTCAGGGTTTAGAGCAACTTTTTCCGGCGGCCACTGGTCTCTCATCTTTCGCCCTCAAATCCTTTCAAGCGCTCAGTGTTGATAACCGGTTCGGGAATATTCTTTGCTTCTAAACGACGGAGAATTGACTTTTTCAGCAAATTTATGCACTTAACTTTATACTATAATCCGCATTAGTTTAAATACAATCACTCAGCGGGGTATAATAAGGTTCCCTAATGAGTTGAGCAATGAAGCTCAGCAAGGGAGCGCAATGAGGAATACATATGGATGAACAACAAGTAGAAGATATCGTAAAATGCAGTGACTGCGCTAGTCGAAATTTAACCCGTGACGAAACTCGCGGTGAAGTCATTTGTGACGACTGTGGATTGGTTTTAGAGGACAATGTCATCGATCAAGGCGCAGAATGGCGTGTATTTTCTCCAGAACAAGGAGACCAACGCGCTCGTACTGGTGCTCCAATGACGGTTATGCTGCACGACAAAGGTTTGTCCACGGATATCGACTGGCAAAACAAAGATTACTCGGGAAAAACCATCAATTCACGCTACCGCTCACAATTCTACAGAATGCGTAAGTGGCAAAAGAGAAGCCGTGTTTCCAACGCTACAGAACGAAACTTGGCTATGGCTCTTGCAGAACTTGACCGAATGGCAAGCCGGCTCGAGTTGCCTAAGTCTGTACGTGAAGCAGCAGCTGTGAACTACAAGAAAGCAGTTGACAAGCGTTTGATTCGCGGTCGCTCCATTGAAGGAGTTGCTGCAGCATCACTGTACGCAGCCTGCCGCCAATGTGGCGTCCCTCGTACCCTTGACGAAATTGGACAAGCTTCCAGAACCGGGCGCAAGGAAATTGGCCGGACATACCGTTTCATGGTTCGGGAATTGAAGATGAAAATCATGCCAACAGGTCCTGAAGACTACATTTCCCGATTCTGTTCGGGCCTTGGATTGGATGCTGAAGTTGAAGCAAAGGCATACGAGTTAATCAAGGCTGCACAGGAAAAGGAATTGACCAGCGGCCGTGGTCCAACCGGTATTGCCGCATCGATCATCTACATCGCATCGGTTCTTTGCGGTAAGCGAAGAACTCAACGTGAAGTTGCAGAGGTTGCTGGTGTCACTGAAGTTACGATTCGTAACCGATACAAGGAACTGATTCAGAACTTGAACATTGAACTTGACATTTGATTTTACCGTTTGATTCCTTGAGGTTTCAGCATGGGCAAAGAACGAATGAAATTATCCGACCGCGTTTTTGAAGCGGTCGAAAGTGGCCTTGTGCAAGCCATGGAACGAGGGACTGTGGCCTGGCCTCTCCCCCAACCACCAATGGTTGACCCCGATTTCCCACCCATTGAACCTCGATCTCCTGCAAAGGTCATCGAACAAGGCCTTGGAATCCTACAAATGGACCGAGCCATGTTTGAATCGAACCTCAATACGGTGGTCGACCTCATCGTCCCTCATCGAATGAATCTTAGCGATGACCCGTTTGAAGTCCATCAAAAATGGCTTCACCGCCGTGTTGACAAAGTTGCTGAACGACTTCTTTTCACGGTTGCAACCGATTGGCTTTCTCAGGCTTTTGACCACACTGCACCGAATACGGACCGATGGTGGTTGGCTGTGGCGCTCATCAACGGACTTTCGATTGTCCCACACGGTCAGCCGGTCCACCAAGGTTACCACCTGGTTGAGTCGATTGCACTCGCTGAACGGCCAGGGACTTGGCATACCCAACCCGATGTCGGCCCCCATCAACTTGAATGGAATCCACATGCAGTGATTCCGCGCAACACCGGTGTAGTGGCGCATGATGCTGGTGTTGAGGCCGCAAAATGGCTCTTGGAGAAACTTGAGAACGATTCAGTTGAACGTCGCCTCCTGCTCATGGAATGGGTTCGATTGCTCCTTCAACGACCGAACCTTGTCGAACCGCTCGGCTTGACGGATGTGCTTCTTCGACGAGCCTCCGATGCAGAACCTGAGGTTGCTGCGCGCGTGACGTTATGTCTTGCGAAAACCATCGAATTCAACCGCGACACCGGTCTTCTTCTCGCTCAACGCCTCCATCAACGGAAAGAAAAGCTGCTTCGAAGAGGTATGGCCGATGTGCTCACCCGAATGTTCCGTCGCCTTGAATGGGATGCTGTACCCTTTCTCAATGATATGTTGAAAGATGAAGATGAGGGTGTTCTGGCCGCTGCAAGCGCAACCGTTGGTGACCTCCGTTTCCTTGATTCAACACTTTGGGCGGACACTATGGCTGAACTTGCAACTCATCCACTTCCGATTGTACGCAGAAACCTCGTTCCCTTTTTACGCGATTATATCGAGCAATATTCAGAGGACGAACGACGTCTTCTTCCTCAATTATGGCAAGACGGTGACGAAGTTGTTCGAACTCGTATGCGGGAATTATTGATGCGGATGGAAGAAGTTTCACCGGACCATTTTGCTGCAAGACTCGAAGATTTCCGTAAACAAGGATGCGATCTTGAAGGACTTTGGGAACCTCTCACGCACCGTCGACCAGAACGCAGCCTCCTTTGGCAAGCATGGTTTGCCGGCGAAGCAGAACAACCAACCTCGCCACCACCTGCTCCTGCCCCGCACAGCGACATGGATGAATCGGGTGAGTTACCGTCTGTGGAAGATGCGTACGAACTTCTCGATCAAGAACTCGGGTTCATTGACGACTAGATTACTCTTCTTCGTCATGCTTCGCTAAAGGACCGACGGTTATCAGTCCAACGTAAATTGCGTTAAGCGTAACCATACTGCCTGCCAATGTGAGTATCATCCCAGTTGGTTCAGGCGTATAAGCATCGTAACCAGTCCATACGAGGACTTTCACAGTCACCATCATCGAAAGGCCGACTAAAAGAACATCTTGCCATTTTTCGCCGGGGTTTTTCCATAAATTGACAGTTGGGGCAACCCCTTTTCGGTCGAATGCCCATCGGAACCAACTCAAGTAAAGCAGGATAAGTCCAACTAAACCAACTAAACCTCGGGAAAAAGAGCGTGAATTCCAAGGTCCTTCTGGAGTGATATCGACAAAGGATTGAGCAACAAGAATGATTCCTGCGATGGCGAACCATCGCCACTCAACAGTTCTGCCCATGGGCGACCGTAGGAGGGCTACGCTTGAAAGCCTACGCCACACAGCAGCCATCATGACGGCGGTTCGGGATGCATT
>JABGTJ010000111.1 GCA_018691345.1 Methanobacteriota archaeon | reverse complement strand
TGAATTGCGAAGAAAATCTCAAGCATCCCGTGAAAATTCGAAGGCACAACGCGCCGTCTCACTGGATGTTAAACCTGAAACCCAGATGGCAGCAGCTCCAACCACCGTTGAGTTTGTAACGGCAGAACCAGTTGTTTCTGCCACAGATGCTGCATCAACCTCCTCCTCAAAAATTTCATCCAGTTCCCGTAATGACGTATTCAAGAAAGTAGCAACTCCTGTTGCCAAACCTTCAACAGATCGACGTCGGAAGCGAAGACGTGGTGACAAAAAGGGTGGCGGTCGCCAAAAGCAGGAAAAGAAACTCAACCGCCAAAAATACCTCGAATACAAATACGCTGCTAAGGACGTACTTGATTCCGATCTCGTTTCCGAAGAGCATCGTTCGAATGTGCTCGGTCAAATATGGGCGAAAGGTGAGCGTATTGGTATTGCCGACTCTTTAGAGTTCATTGAATTAAAAGTTGAAGAAGAAATTCTTCCACGTGAAGTCGCAGATAAACTAAGAGATTTAGTTTCTCGAATGACAACAAGAAGGTGATGGTATGACAGACTTAACAGTAAACGAAAACATAATTGCAAGCGTACATTACAAAGGAACGCTTCCTGATAGTGGTGATATTTTTGACAGCAGCGAAGGCCGAGAACCATTGACATTTCTCGTTGGTCACAAGCAAATGATTCCTGGTTTTGAAGAAGAAATCATGGGTGCTAAGGCTGGAGAATCTCGCGAATTCACACTTTCCGCTGAACGCGCATACGGTGAACGCGACGATACAGCAGTCCTTGAGATTCCAAGAGCACAATTCGCTCAACTTGAGGAAGAAGCCTCTCTCGAAGTTGGAATGCAACTTGTTGCACAAATGCCGCATGGCCCATCACCTTTTACAATCACCGAACTTTCAGATGAAGCTGTTACTGCTGACTTCAACCATACTTTAGCAGGTCAAGCACTTACATTTTCAGTCGAAATCGTCGAACTTCGTGAAGCAACTGATGATGAGATAAGTCACGGTCATGTGCATGGCCCCGGCGGCCACCATCATTGAGTGGGAGTGTTGATGAAGCCCCTCTTCATGGAGGGTACATGGTCGGTCAGCGAAGAGAAGATTGGAAGACCCTCAGCGGTCTTGATTTAGATCTACAAAGTTCGCCTGAAACGCTTTCCAATCTATCCGTAAAAGAGACTGAACTCGGTGATGCAGGCTCCCCGCCGTATACCCGGGGCATACATTCCACAATGTATCGGTCCCGACTCTGGACGATGAGGCAGTATGCTGGATTCTCCAGTGCCAAAGCAACAAATGAACGTTTCAAACTTCTACTTGAAAGAGGCCAAAAGGGATTGTCAGTGGCGTTTGACCTACCGACGCAACTCGGCCTAGACGCAGATGATGAAATGTCATTGGGTGAAGTTGGAAAGGTAGGTGTTTCGATTTCTTCGCTCGCAGACATGCGTGAATTGATGGATGGCATTCCTCTTGACAAAGTTAGCACTTCGATGACCATAAATGCTCCAGCCATGGTACTCTTAGCCATGTACATCGCTGTTGGTGAAGAACAAGGAGTTGCTCCCCACCAAGTGCTTGGAACGATTCAAAATGACATTCTCAAAGAATACATTGCTCGTGGAACCTATGTATTTCCTCCGACTCAAAGTATGCGGCTAATCACAGACATTTTCGAATACTGTTCGGTCAATGTGCCACGTTGGAATACAATTTCAATTTCCGGATATCACATACGCGAAGCTGGATCGACTGCTGTCCAAGAAGTGGCATTTACGCTTGCAAATGCTCTTGCCTATGTCGAGGCTGCAATTGATAAGAACCTGGATGTTGATAGTTTTGCCCCTCGGCTGTCGTTCTTTTTCAATTGCCATAACGACTTCTTTGAAGAAGCAGCCAAGTTCCGTGCTGCACGTCAGTTGTGGTACGAATTAATGTCTCAACGGTATTCTCCAAAGAATCCAAAATCAGCAATGTTGAGATTCCACACGCAGGTAGCGGGAGTGAGCCTTACTGCACAACAACCGCTCAACAACATCGCAAGAGTCACCATACAAGCGTTAGCAGCAGTATGCGGTGGCACTCAAAGTCTTCACACCAATTCATACGATGAAGCGCTTGGATTGCCGACCGAGAAATCCGCAACTGTAGCTCTGCGAACTCAACAAATTATTGCTGAAGAAAGTGGTGCGGCAGATGTAGTCGACCCACTTGGTGGCTCGTATCACGTCGAAGCATTAACAAAACGCATACATGATCTCGCACTTGAACAAATTGAAAAAATCGAGGCTTTAGGAGGTGCGCTGAAGGCCATCGAACAGGGATGGCAGCAGAGAGAGATTCACAATGCTGCATACCAACATCTAAATGACGTTGAATCCGAAAAAAGACTCATTGTAGGAGTGAATCACGGCCTCATGGAGGAGGAGACTGAAACAGAAGTCTTGAAACTCGACCCATCCGTAGGTGATGCACAATGCCTGAGGTTAGCTGAATTGCGACAGAGCAGGGACGCTGAGGCAGTTTCCAACTGTTTACGCGAAATACGTGATGCTGCAAAATCGGGTGATAATTTATTCCCATATGTACTCACAGCGGTCAAGCTCGATTGCACACTAGGTGAAATTATACAGGCAATGAAGGATGTCTTCGGCACATGGATGGCTCCAAGTGGATTTTGAGGTGATTGTATGGATTTTGGACCTATTCAAATAGACCACATTGGTATTGCGACGCATCAACTTGAGAACGGTAGCACTTTTTGGCGACTCTTGGGTCTAACTGAGGGTGCGAATGACGAAACAGTGGCTGACCAAGGTGTCACGACGAGATTCTTCGCTACTTCTTCGTCGGCCTCAAATGAACATCCTGCTGAAATAGAATTGCTTGAGCCAACCGGAGAAGATACTCCCATTGGGCGTTTCCTAGCAAAACGCGGCCCTGGAATTCAGCAACTGTGTTTTCGAGTTGGAAACCTAACGGGACTTATTGATCACCTGATGAGCAATGGCATCATTATGATTGACGAAAAGCCCCGGATTGGGGCAGGTGGAAAAGAGATTGCTTTTGTCCATCCGAAATCCACGGGTGGAGTCCTTGTTGAACTTACGCAAGCATCATAATAGTCCTCCATGTCATTTGTTTGATGCGAACCTGTGTTGACAACCTCATCGCTTTGCCACATATCGATGGCCCTCGCATTCGCAATGAAGTCGAATTCTTGGCCAGTCGCCTCGATTTGCTTCGTCATAAGAGGCAAATTTCAAACGAGGCTTATCTTGATGCTGGAGCGATTCAAGGTGCTTTTTCCATGATTGGTAACTTGGTCGAAATGGGTGTGACTCAGCGTGAGATTTTTGAACAACTTAAGGAACAACTTTCACGAGCATGTAAACTCGAAACGAAACACCCCGGTTTGAATACAGCAATTGAAGATGGTCGAAGTTCATGAGTGATACCATGTCAAAAACGCTGCTAAGCCTTCGTGGCGTAACAAAGAACTTCGCTGAAGTGGAAGCTCTCAAGCACATTGACCTCGAGATACACTCAGGAGAAATTGTTGGTCTTGTTGGAAGCAACGGCGCAGGTAAAACTACACTTTTGAGACTCATGGCTGGCGTTTACACCCCCTCGAATGGACGAGTCGAGCTAAGTAACGGTCGGCCTGTTGAAGAGATGCGCCAAGAACTCGGCGTTGTACCTGAATCTACGGGGTTATACTCACGACTCACTGCATGGGAGAACATTCGATATCATAGTCGTATGCACGGCGTAAGCGACTCAGTCTCATGGGCGCGTACCGAAAAATTCGCTGAGCATTTGGATATGAAAGACAATCTTAGTCGCCATACCAAAGGGTTCTCAAGAGGAATGCGTCAAAAAACAGCCTTATTGAGGGCTTTGGCTCATGGGCCGAATATTCTGTTGCTCGATGAACCTACAGCCGGACTTGACATCACCAGCGCCCGTACCGTTCGAGCCCTCGTCCGTCAGTTACGTGATGAAGGAGGGACCGTCATTTATTCAACACACCAACTTGCAGAGGCCCAACAAGTATGCGATCGTATCGTCATCATCCACAACGGAGAAATTCGTGCTGACGGTTCCCCCGGAGAACTTCTTTCGACCACTGGAACAGAAAATCTTGAGGAAGCATACGTGTCTCTAACGCTCGACCAAGCACGACCTCGCCAGGAAGAAGCAGACAAAGAAGGTAAACTGAGCAGTTGGTGGCGCCGATTGTTTACGCCAAGGACTCCGGCATCAACCCGAGAGGTGAATGAGGATGAATGAAGGCAGTGGTCGCAGAATCCGTGCTATTGCAAAGAAGGAAGTGGTCGAATTTGCTCGTGACTGGCGTACAATTATTGCAATCATTGTCATTCCCCTTCTTATGTTCCCTTTGCTGTTCATTTTATTCCCAGTGTTACTTGAATCTGAAGCCGCTGAATTGGATGCCCTTGAACTCAATGTGGTTATTCAAAGTGATGATTTTCCGTTGAATTTACTTGAAAACATTACCGCAGTGAGTTTGTCTACATCCATTGAGGTGTTGCCAAACGTTACCAGTTTATCAGAGCCTGGCAGTGATTTAGAACGCGTTCGAAACGGTTCCACAGATGCACTCTTACGATTCGACTCTCAAAATGAAACTTGGTCGTATGCGATTCTCCACCTGTCGACGTCAGAACGTTCGAATGAAGCGCGATATAGACTTCTTACGACGTTGTCGGCATGGGAGGATTCCGAAGTCCGTGAAAGAATATCCGCAAGTGGGCTTGACGTCAATGAGACCCTCGACCCGTTGAGGTGGGATGGAGATATCTCACAAGGGGATGTAGCGACTTCTGGTGAACAGGCCGGAATGGTTCTCTCGTTGTTCATACCTCTTGTCTTAGCCATTTGGACGTATTCGAGTGCCATTCAACCGTCCATCGACATGACTGCTGGCGAGCGTGAGCGTGGCACACTTGAAGCGTTACTGTGCTTGCCTTGCACTCGTATTGAATTGCTGATGGGCAAATGGGTTGCTGTAGCGACAATAACTGGTATTGGTGTTGTTTTACAAATTTGTGGATTGTTGTTTGCCATTGGATATTTAGCGTCATCAAGCTTCATTGGATTGCCTAAATTGTCAATTGCCTCGGTCGGTCTGATTGTTTTATCGATACTCTTGTTTGCAGTAATGGTTGTAGCGTTTGAATTAGCGCTCGCAATGCGCTCTCATAGTGTAAAAGAGGCAGGTAGCATCCTTGCACCAGCGCTCATGCTTATTTTGTTCCCTGCGTTATTCACGCAAGTTATCAATCTCGATGGGATAGAAGGGTTTTGGTTTGCAATCCCTGTTGTCAATATATTACTTGCACTCCGTGAATTGCTAATGAACCGTGTCATCACAGAACATGTCCTCATATGGGTCGTGTCGTCGGTGGTGTATGCAAGCCTTGCTGCATACTATGCTTCACGGCAATTCAGCCGAGAAGATATAGTGACTTCACTTTCCTGAGTGATGCTGGAAGTGAGTGAGCGCATTGCGGACAATTTCAATAATAGCATCGATTTCAGCTGAAGTGATGTTGAAGTGGGGCGTGAATCTTAATGCGTTACTGCCGCCATGAATGACGCCTAGTCCGTTTTTCCTACACCATGTTTCAACAGCATCAAATCCAATGACTGGGAATCTGTTGGGTTCGAGTTCTGCACTGAGCAGCAACCCTGTGCCCTGGACTAGAGTGATGACTCCAGGCATTTCAACAGCCAACACTTTGAGTTTCTCGACGAATTCGTCGCCTCTGTCTCGGATATTTGAGCGAAGTTCCGGAGTGATGAGATCAAGTACGGCGCAAGCCGTTTCAAGTGCCCGAGGGTTTGTAGTCATCGTATTACCATAGATCCCAACCACATAATTTTCTGAGGCGCGGTCATTCAATCCAAGAACAGAGAGAGGGTATTGGCCAGCATTGAGGGCTTTGGACCAAGTTTCTAAGTCTGGGCACTCGGCATCTTGGAATCCTTCGTAATCGATAATTGAGAGGCATCCTTGCCCTCGAATACCTGCTTGAATCGAATCCACAAGTAGCATTGAGTCATGTTCCAATGTCAAACGGCGTGCGGCGTCATAAAACGATCGTTCAACGCATGAACCTGGATTTCCTTCGCCTTGGACCGGTTCTATGGCCATCAATTCAATGAACACTCCTTCTTTCTCGGCATCGGAAAATGCTTTCTCAAGTGCTTCCACATCATTGGCTGGAACCAAAATAAGATTATCGCGGTCTCTAAATGTTGCTAAGTTCTTATCATAGGATGACTTGCAGGAATGAGATATTTGTGCTGGTCGGTCTGTGCGGCCATGGAATGCTTTTTCGACAGCCATGAGCTTGATTTCCTTACCTTCGTGTCTGCCGCCGGGTCCGGTCATCTTACGAGCATTGACGTCAGCAATACGAAGGCTCACAGTAACAGATTCTGACCCACTGTTCATGCAAATAAAACGAGTAAATGGACAAGAGCCACGGGAGTAGCCAAGTTCTTTTTGCAGGCGTGTTGCTAGACGCTTGTGGCTGTAGGATGGCGTCATGACGTTCGCCATTACCCAGTTTTGGGACATGGCGGAGATGACTTGTTCAGGACCGTGTCCACTGCCGAGCATTCCGTATCCCCCGTTATCATGCAAAACTGCACCATGGGCGGTGATAATCCACGGGCCACGAGCAGCAAGAGCAATGTATGGGTTCACAGTTGCCGGTGCATAGAAATTAATGAAATCTTCTTGAAGCAGAGGAATGAGTTCGGACTCTGGGAGTGCCATCATGTCCTCACCAAATTCCTTCGTGAGTTCCTTTTGACGTTCAACAGCTTCTTGGATTGCTAATGCAAGTGTGCCATCGGTCGAAAGAAAGTCATGAATCATTGAATCAGACATGCCAATGGTGTCTCGATGCGGTGCGAGGTTACGCAATTGCGTGAGGTGTGCAAACGCCTGTACTGGAGACTGTGTCATCAACCCTTTGTCATCCGTGGAGCCATTTGAACATTCGCCAAATATATTTCGATTCGATATGTTATCGCCGCCGCTCGGTAATACTTGGGTAATACTGTACGAATATTTATATGCGTGAGCAAAAACCACAAATCATGCCCAAGATTTCACTCGACATGCCTGCAGAGTTGGTAGAAGACTTGCGTAAGCATGTCGGTGACGAGCATAAATTTGTCAGCCTTGCTGATGCAGTACGGACAGCATGTAGAAAACTGCTCGACCAGTTGGATGAAATCGACGCAAGGCACGGAAGGTAAATTGAATGGTGACAAAATCAGAAGCAGAAAATGCGGTCAAAACATTACTCGGATACTTAGAGGATAACCCCGAACGCGAGGGCCTCCTAAAGACTCCAAAAAGAGTCATTGATTCTTGGGATGAAATTTTTTCAGGTTATGCAGTCGATTCCGAAGAACTGTTGCAATCGACCTTCAATGGAGAAGGTTATGACGGTATTGTTTTGTTGCGCGACATTGAGTTTCATTCCACATGTGAGCATCATCTCCAACCGTTTAGCGGACGTGCGCACATAGCCTACATTCCCGTTGATCGAATCGTGGGAATCAGTAAACTTGCACGAATTGTGGATGCTCATGCCCATCGCTTGCAGAACCAAGAGCGTATTACCAAAGGGGTCGCTGACGACCTTGAGCAACACCTCAATCCACTTGGTGCAGCAGTGATCCTCGAAGCGTCCCATGGATGCATGAGGTGTAGAGGAGTTCGTAAACAAAATTCAATTATGACCACATCAGCAATGCGCGGCGTATTCTTCGACAAACCAGAAGCTCGTCAAGAATTAATGCAATTGATTCAGTCTCGACCACTGTGAGTGAATGCAATGGAATTCGAAGAATGTGATCGTTCGGGCGACCATCCGGTCGATTCCGCTACCGACTTAGCCATGACCTACAAGATTGTGGAAATATTTCATTCCGTCCAGGGAGAGGGTGTCCATGCAGGAGTGCCCCATGTATTCATCCGGTTTGGTAAATGCAACCTCCAATGCGAATGGTGCGATACAGACTTTGAAACGTATGAGGAAGTATCAGCAGTTGATATATTGGCAGAAGTGGTAAAATATCCGTGTAAACGAATTATATTGACTGGAGGCGAACCAATGCTGAACGATTTATGGCCGCTGCAACGCCTTTTCAAAGCACGAGGCTACAGTCTATCATGCGAATCAAACGGGACCATAGAAATCCCCGATGGTCTTCTCGACTGGATTTGCATCTCACCAAAAGATCAAATGTACCCTCATGTGAAAATTCGTCAAACTCATGGCGATGAACTCAAGTGTGTGTATGTAGGTCAGGATTTAGAAATGTACGATGAACTCAAATCTGGCTTTAATCACCTTTTTCTTCAACCATGCTATATGGACCAAGAATCAGTTGAATGGAATGGACGGAATTTTGCATTGACTGAGGCAGTGGTTAAAGAGAACCCATCATGGAGATTGAGTTTACAAACTCATAAGTGGATGGGGGTTGACTAGAATGCCTCGTGCAGTCATCTCTTTTTCTGGAGGTATGGATTCGACGGGTGTGCTCATGAGGCTTTTGGCTAACGGTTACACCGTTGACTGCATCTCTTACGAGTACGGCCAAAAGCATAACGTTGAACTTGAGCGCGCAGCGACAAACATAGCGTACCTTGCAGAAAATGGAATCAAAGTATCGCACAGAATTATTGACTTATCGAGTGCAATGGGGGCTTTTGAAAGTTCATTACTCAATGGTGGGGTTGACGTACCTGAGGGGCACTATGAAGAAGAACAAATGAAATCCACAGTCGTTCCAAATCGAAATGCAATATTTGCATCCATCGTGTATGGTTACGCCCTCTCGATCTCGACTCGTGAGCAGTGTGATGTCGAAATCGCTCTTGGCGTGCATTCAGGTGATCATGAGATTTATCCCGATTGCAGGCCAGAGTTCTACACTTCTCTCGGTCATGCCTTTGCAACTGGAAACTGGGGCAGTGAACGCGTTTCCTTCTCGCTCCCGTATATTGAGGGTGATAAAGCACTGATACTCAAAGATGCACGGGAAGCAATTGATTCCTTGGGTCTGGACTTCAATACGGTTTTTGGTAATACGATTACATCATACAATCCTGATGAAAATGGAAGAAGTTCAGGCACCAGTGGTGCAGATATTGAACGTATTCTTGCGTTCCATTCAATTGGTGAAAGAGATCCTGTTGAATATCAAAGTTCATGGGACGCGGTTCTTGAAAACGCTCTCCGTGTTGAAAAACAATACAAGGATGCACACTACAAAGAACGCCTAACTGAAGAGCAGTACTACGTCACTCGTCAAAGCGGTACTGAAAGAGCATTCACTGGGATGTATTGGGATGAGAAACGTACTGGAGACTATTTTTGCATCTGTTGTGGCCATTTACTCTTCACTTCACATATGAAGTTTGATTCTGGATGCGGTTGGCCATCGTTTCATACAGAGCATCCAGACGCTGGAATTCGTCACATTGAAGATTACACGCATGGGATGCACAGAATTGAAGTGCAGTGCAAGCAATGTGATGCGCATTTGGGGCACATATTCAATGACGGGCCTCGACAATTTGGTGGGCAGCGTTACTGTATAAATTCAGCATCATTGCAGTTTGAGGAGTTGGATGAATGACAACACGGATTAGAAGATATGTAGAAACGGACACAGGTCATCGAGTGCCCAACCATAAAAGTAAATGCAGGCATATGCACGGCCATCGCTATCGTTTCGAAGCCGAAATTGAAGGTGATACGGTTCAAAAACATGGTGTGAGCGAAGAGGGGATGCTCATGGATTTTTCAGACGTGAGCTCGATCTTGATGGAACATGTCCATGACGTCATTGACCATGCGTTTGTAGTCTACGAAGGCGATGAACTCGGTCGTGAAGCATGCAAACTCATGGGACCTGAACACCGAACGGTCGTTGTACCGTTTATTCCAACTGCAGAAAATTTGGCAAAATGGGCGTTCGAGCAAGTTGAACCGCACATAACATCATCGTATGGCAATGCATTGAAGTTAGTCGCTATGCATGTCCGTGAAACACCGAAAAGTACTGCATCATGGATTCCTTAGTTACTCCTCTTCAGCGGGAGTGATTTTGCGACGACGCTCTCGTCTCCAACCTTCATTACCTTCGACGAACTGTAATGCTGTCGTAGCATCCAATATGCCTCCGATCAAGCGCGTTACTTCGTCCTCTGTTGGCATCGAACGCATTATGCTTCGTCGTAGACTCTGTGAAAAACTATGCCTCCTCTCATCGTTTCCAGGTAAGGCGGAACCAAATTCCCCAATACCCTGGTCCAATACTCTCCGCAAAGTTGGATTCAAACTACGTTCAAGCGGGACAATACTAGGAATGCCGGGGTTGGAACCCTGTGTCGTGAGGACGCTCTTACGATGGAGTTCATACACACAGGCGTTGACTGCATGTGAGAGATTGGCAATTGGATACCCTTCCCATGTTGGTAATGTGACAAGAAAGTCGCATAGTCCAAGTGATTCTGTCGACAGCCCTTTGCCCTCCTCACCAAAAATCAGTGCAATAGAGCCATCAAAAGATTCGAGTCGATCTGCCATTTCCCAAGGATAGCTGAAATGTCGAAAACTTGTTTTAACGCCTATTTCCCTCTTGCCCGATGTCCCAACGAGTAACGCACAGTCTGAGGTTGCATCTTCTAAAGTTTCGTACACCGTGCAGCCGTCGAGTACTCGTCCAGCATGCTTAGCTCTGTTGCGTGCCTCAATATCATCTGGTGTGCACATTGGATTTACCAGTCGTAAGGATGAGAATCCGTAATTTAGCATTGTTCTGCATACTGCGCCCAAATTACCCGGATGGGTGGCACCTACCAGAATAATATGCAGTGAATAATTTCGTCGAGGCATAGGTATTCTTTGCCGATCACCCATAGTCATTCCTCCTCGGACAATCCGTTGAGATTTGATGTGAATTCTATAATCCAACGTGGATTACATGGCTGGTATAGAAAGAACAAGAATCCGGTGTATTCTCTGTCTTCCATGACCAGAGATCGCTTACGCACACCGTATTTATTACGCAAATGCAAGACCAATGCTTCGAGTACATCCTTATCTTGATGATGGACAGAAACGGGGGTGCGGTCCCAATTGACGCGCACGGTCACTTCATCGCCTCATTCAGTCGACTCTGCGCTGTCGGTATCGGGTAACGTACCCTGCAATCCAATTGCGCAGTTTCTTTGACTCAACATCAGTAAGCATTTGAACCATCTTCTTGTTGTGATCAAAGTCCTCAGTGAACTTTTCACCGTGGTCTTCTACAAGGTGGATGGCGCGAATTTTGATAAAACTTGGTCGAATATTTCCCATATGTATCACTCCTCAAATAATTTGACTTCGATTGGAATATCAGGTTCATCGTGGCGAGTAACCTGAAGTCGGATCTTTCGAGGTGGATTCTCAATACCTCTGGACCAGATTTTTTCATTGACGCTTGGGTCAATCCAAACTTCTTCGTCTTCACCGACTTTTAGGTGATGAATGACATGTTCGCGAATGATTTGAATTGCTCGGGGTGCACGCTTGTATCGTGTAATACCCCATGCTTTACGGAGAGGGACTGTAAGTTCGGATTCGTTTGCTCGTACCATAATATTCACCTCATCGTTGGAGCTTACTACGGCGCCAGTGGTGTCGCTTTGGATGCGACACAGTGTTTCGGTCGGTCTTTAACATGACCCAAACGGGGACACGTCGGTTCTGCTTCCCCACTTTCATGAGGCGTATTTTTTTTGCTGCTGGTTTATTTCTTGACATGTTCGAGCACCTTCTCAGATTCTTCGGATGGACGCACTACGGCGGCTCTTGGATTGTGATAGGAGCAATTGTTTCAATTGCTCGTCGGTCATGAGGGTATTGAGTTTGCCTTGACCGTGGAGTTGGACGATTGATTGTTTGATCATTTCAGCACGTTCAGGTGTTGCCATTGTAATTGCTGAAAGACGGGATCGTGCATCAGGAGTGAGAAGTTTCTTCATTGCAGCATCGAGATTTTGTGAAATCCGCTGAGCTTCTTGTGCTTTCACTTCAGCATCGACTTGGTTTGCTGCTTGCTGTTCAATTTGCTTTTGGAGGGCGAGTCTGCGTTGCTCACGTAGTTGGTTCAACTCGTCATCCTGAGTCGATACCATGCTTGCCACCTCGTCCACGCCCTTCAGTACTTGGAAAGTCCTGGGTATTGTTCATTTGCTGCAGGTCGACATTCGTGTGCGACTGCGTCAATCATTTTATGTCCGGATGCAGTAATTCGGCGACCTTTGTAGAGTTGCAGTGAATCGCCGTTTTCGTCTTCTACGACACGGCCTGGTACTTTTTCAACCAATCCGGATTCTTCGAGTTGTTGTAGGGATGTGCGAATGATGTGGCGGGAAGCAACACCAGGGGTGTTCGGTCCAGCTCCGTTGTCTTTACGGCCACCGAATGCTTGAGCGAGGTTTGTGACGCCGACTGGGCCTTCACGAGCGACCTTTCGAAGGATTGCAGCAGACCGTAGGAACCACCAGTTCGTTTGAGATGGAGGGCGTTCACGGTCAGCACCAGTTTTGACAAATTCTGCCCATTCTGGCGTTGAAACGCTCTTTGTTTCTTCGAGTCGCGCAGCAAGAGCTGGGTTAAGGATTTCAGCGGGTATATCGTATAGAGTCGTCATGATAAGACACCGAGCAATTTGCCGACCGAACTCCCCTATATGAAGAGAACGGGTGAGGAGCGCTACCAAAACATGTTCAGTTCGACGCCGTCAAACGAATTATGAATCGAACAAGGGTTCAAAGTGGAGTGGCTTTTGGCTAGGATGATGAAGAAGGCATTGGCACAGAACCCCAACCTTTTGAGAACCTTGATGGGACTCTCCATCACCCTCATTTTACTCCTCTCATATGCTGTGTACGGCGCCACAGTATCCCCTTCATACTACCTCTACACGACCGATGCTGAGGAAACGGAACATGCCATTAACGACCCTACGCGTATTTACCAGGAGTCTTCAAACACGACAACTTGGGCTTGGGATATACCGGCCAACAGCTCGAATCTCACATGGGTATACCTCTCCGCCTCCGAACTTTCTGATGATTCGAAGGTACGGCTAATCAACGCCGCCGGACTTTACAGCCATCGACTCTTGGGGGTTGAATCGAACCAAGCATTCAGTTGTGCAAAACAATGCCAAAAGAATACGACCCACCAAGTCGATTCAAACGGCGGCGATGTTCAAATTAATGCACTCACTTCCTACGACCCAGCGAGAAGGAATAACGGTACAGTGTACGGTGAAAACATCGATGTTGCAACGACGAAAGCACGAGATCTAATCGAATACGATCATGTCCCATCAACGATTCGTGTAGAAATTATCGAAGTCGGCGACCGCCTTACATCACCGGACATTTCACTCACCACAGTCAACGAAGAATTTGACTCAATTGCCGTATTTTCAGTCGATGCCGGGACGGAGTTCTTGTGGGCGCTTGCTGCGGTTATCGGATGTTTCTCAATGGTGCTCATACCCTCATTTACGGTTTATTTCGCTGCGAAGGCTAAGGAAAAGAAAGATCAAGTGAAACTTCAGAACTCTGAGCAACACATCGTTGATGCTCTTGAAAAATCATGATTAAAGCCTTCCAATTCCCTCATATATATTGAAGGAATGTAGAGTTTTGAGCCCGATGAAAAAAATGCTTGCCAGTTTGATTTTACTCCTTTTTGTAGGGAGCAGTATTCCTACTGGCGGACTGATGGAGCTTGAATATGATTCTACATACGGTGTTGCAGTCAAAGGAACTGGCGTCGACTTGACCGTCACCGAAGTTTCGTTTTCTTACACCGTCCCCGGGGATGAAGAACAATACAGAATGTTTTCATCAAACTATCCTGTTCTCGGATTCAACCGCCCACAGTCATTGTACGTCACGGATGCAGTGGTCGATGTACCAATCCAACTTGAAGCACTCATAGAGAACTTAGGTACAGCCAGTTCAGGTACGGTGGATGTCAACATCAAGGTCCTGCACAACGAATACGCACTCTTTGAAATGGTAAATGAAACGCTACCACTCTCATCACTTGCAGGAGGTGGGTCAAATACTGTTTCAAAGACATTCACACCCACCTATTCAGGAAATCACACGCTCGTCGTTCGAGCCACATCAACTGTGTCGGATGATAATATGCAAAACGATGCATACACCACTACGATGACCGTCGCGAGTTTGTACGATAATTGCGATAACCTCACCGGTTGGACTGCTGGCACAGAATGGGGACTAAGTACCGATACTGCATTGTCAATGGGAAGCAGTTGCCACGTAGGCAACGGACAGTCATCTTCGTATTCGAATAATTTAGCCACATCACTCACAACACCTGTCATGGACATGTCTGATGCCGTAACTAATCCCTCGAGGACCAACGGCTTGAGTTTCTATTATACTGGCAGTGCGGAAACCAATGACAGGCTGAAGGTACAAGTGAAAACTGTATTCGGTGGCTGGTTCGACCTCATAACCGTACAAGGTTCAGTCGACCAGAATTTTATCGATGGACAAGATTATCGCACCTTTACTGCGAACGACGGTGGAATAACGTCGCCATTGATACCTGTTCCTCAGGAACACTTCCACGCTCAAACTCAATTCCGATTCTTGTTTGAATCCGACGCAACACTGACCGACATCGGTTATTATTTTGATGAGTTGGTCATTATTTACGATCAAAAAGTACGTACTGGGGAATACTCATTATCATCAAACGGCATCTCAACCGATGGTTCAACGCCAGGTCAATGGGGTACTGTACGCGTTGAAGTCTCCAACGACGGGAACATCTCAGATTCAGTTTTGCCGCATATACTCGGCTTACCTGCCGATTGGGAGGTGTATTATGCAAACCCGAATGGAGTATCCATAAATGAACAAACAGGTGTTCTTCTCGCACCGGGTGAATCAAAACTCATCGATATCAAGATCAAACCGGATGAAAATGCTACATCGGGATTCCAACAAATGACGTTCCGTGGGGAATCAAGCCAATACAGCGAGGTAAATACAACTCTTCCAATGCAGTTCCAAGTGATGCCAGATCGGGAACCATACATTGTCAGACCCGATGTGGCCCCTGCATGTCCGCCAGGTAGTTCATGTCAGTTTTCTGTTGAAGTACAGAACCTAGGTGACGCTACCGATGTTTTTCTACTGGACATAGATTCGTCAAACCTCGGGTTGGGGTGGAATGTAAACTTTGGATGGACGCAGAGTGAAAATGTACTTGTGAGACCCGATACCCCGGTAAACATTGAATTCATACTCACAGTTCCTCAAAATGCCGTGCCTGATTCAATGTATGACTTCTCATTGACAGCAACATCACAAAACACATCGATGCGTACCCATACGCAGAGTATCGATGTTTCAGCATCCATGGTGAGCGATGCCAATGTAGGCATGACACGAAACCAACTGGATCAAAACTGGGAGGTGGATGCTGGAGATAGTATTGCAGTTGAATTTACGATTTGGAACAATGCCAGTCGACAAGATATATTTTCAATGAGCATTGAGCATATGGATGTTGGAAGTTGGATAATAGAATCTCCACCATCGCAAAACGCTGTTGTCAACAGTCAATCTTCAACAACGTTCCGTGTAGAAGTTTCTTCACCTGTTACCGCTCAAGCAGGTGATAGAGCTCCAGTTTTCACGCCGATTATTACATCTCAAAGAAGTGGAATGGTCTTTGAAGGAGTTGAATTTGATGAAATTTCAGTACGTACAGTCAGTGATTTGCGATTGACGATTCTTGAAGCGCCGATGAAATTGAATCCAGGTGTTCCGACCAAACTCACGGTCGATGTTGAAAACAATGGAAATGGGCCTGTCGAGGCACTTCTTGTAACGGAATCAATACCAGACACTTGGTCTTGGTGGCTCGAAATTGATAACGTAAACCATACTGGTCCAATCGAATTATCTGCGCCGTACGATAATGAACACATCGTCGCTATCGACATTATGATTCTTCTACCAAGTGAAGAGAGAGCGGGAGAAATTCACACGCTCTCATTTAGCGTTGTAAACAGCGACGGATTGCTAGACTCCATGAGTTCGGATAATTCCATCGAGTTTGACACCATCACAGCAGCGGTCAGAATACCGTCGCTCATCAGTAATACTGCCGAATCAACTGTTGGAGTAGGTGAATCTACTTCCGTAAATATAACCGTCAAAAATATTGGAAATGCCGTCGATGATTCGTTTGAAGTGATGGCAAGTGTTTCGGTATCGCCTCCGAACGACGAACTCATCAGTTTCCTGAGCATTGGTGAATCAGGAGCCTCTCGACCGCTTGGTGTGTTCAACCCATTTGTGATGAATGCAGGCCAAGAGCTGAAACTGAATGTAGATTTGATTATACCTGAATCGATGCAATTGAACAGCCGTATTGTAGTTTCATTTGAAGTCATAGCTGGGAATACGATCGACAATCGACCGTATGAACTTACGCATGACATTTTGATATTGGTCGATTCTCAAAGAGTTCTCAATGCAGAATTGAGTCAAGCGATGAACGGGACAACCGAATCTGGCACAGCCGTCCCATTCTGGCTGAATATTTCATCTGAATCAAGTCAAGGCGAGATCTTTACGGTCGATATTTCAAAACCCCAAGGTTGGCAGATTGTATGCCTCGGATTACTGGTGAATGAGTCCGGAAGAGAGTTTGATTTTGAACCGGGCCACATGTCGCCACAATATGAGGACATTCGTTGCGAACTACACAGGCTCGAAGGGCAACTTGAAGGGAAGTTAAGCTTCGTTGTTGAGTCGAAAGACGGCCAGTTGAATTGGGAGGGTGAACAGAATTATGTATTCGTAAAAACGGAATCAGAACAATTCCAAATGAACAGTGAAGTACTTGCTACTTCCATCGCAGGATTCCTTTTCGCCGCAATACTTCTTACATTATTACTACGTAAACGCTCTGGAACCCAGATTGAAGAACTGTACGCTCCGGAACCACAATCGATTCCACAATTGGATACGTCTGCGCAGGTGCAAGGGCCACCCATATCATCACCAACTCAAGAACCATCACTTGTCCCTCAACATTCAGGCCCAGAACTTCCACTCGAAGGTTTGCCAGCGGGTTGGACTATGGAACAATGGCAGTATTATGGGCAGCAATATCTCGATACGAAACAGTAACATCCATCAATCTGTAGGGTCAATAACATGGAGTCAACGGTCTACCCCGCTGCTTGGTACCTTCTTTGGGCTGTGATTGCAGTTTGCGGAGTCGGTACATGGTTCCTAAGGAATTTCACTGAAAGGCTCGAAGCAACTCGAATGGTTGCCTTTTCAGGTGTGGCGGCGATGGTCGTGATGGTCGTTTGGACCTTTACAGAATTTTGAGGGTTGAATGTGGAAATAGCAGACAGTGATGACCATCAATACTCGGGCACATACCCCTGCCGCCTTCCGGTTTGGTGGGCGCGGGTTGGTGAACCAGGTCCACATTTGGAAGAGGAAGGGCTCACAGGCATGAACATCGTTCTTCGAATAGAAAAACGGTTTACGAGGATCGAACGCATTCTCGCAAAAATACTCCGTGCTCCTCGTGAAGTTCGAAGACCATTTGATCAGATGAACAGTATGCTGTGGGAACTTTGTGATGGTACACGTAGTTTCCAGCAAGTATGTTCGGCTATGGATGCCACCTTCAATGAAGACATAGCACCAGCCGTGGATCGCACAGCATCAGGAATTGATTCTTTGAAATCACGAAATCTAATGACGTTACTACGTGAACCCTTTACTGGAAAATGGATGATATCTCCTGGCACAACACCGAAAAACCAAACCCTCGCTGAGATTGATAAGCATCGTAAGTTCGATGTGAATCCGAGATCGGAAAATGAACGGGGTGCGTCTAAAGAACACAAATCAAGTTCTCAACCGGACGTCCAATAACCGTACTGTTTCCGACGTCAAGCCATGGACGTTCCATGAATTGGCCGTGCTTTGATAAAAAAAGAGCGATGGATTCAATGTTATTCGAATCAACACCGGATGTGTCCACGCTTTTGATTGCCTTATCCTTCCAACGAACAGCTTGACTTACATCGCCTTGAAGTCGTTCAAGCATGGAATGCAGCGTATCATAATCGAGGGGTTCGTTGAGGTACAAATGAACATCAATATCCAAGGACGAATCATCACACAAGAGGAGTGCTTGACGGGACTTAGAGCAACGAGGGTTATGATACAACACAGGCATGAATAGTCCAAGAATCATGAGATTAAAGTGGTTGCCAAACCAGCCTTAAACCAATGCCATCCGTTTTTTGATGTTTCATTGCTGAACCGCGGGACGAACATCGAGTCGAATCCGATTCGGTGAACCATGAGCCTCCTCTGTGAACTCTTCTCAGTGAATCTCCTTTGAAAGGGGTTTGTTGAGGTATGTGGTGTGAATAGTCTGGAGAGAACGCGTCTTGGCACCACTCGCTCACTTGACCATGCAAATCGAGAAAACCCCATGGATTTGCCTTTTTTTGACCAACTTCGCGAGTAGAGGCCCCAGAATTTCCAGCGTGCCAACCATAATCGTTCAAGTCACTGTCACGGTCGCCAAACGCCCATCGTGTCGTAGTTCCAGCGCGAGCCATATATTCCCATTCTGATTCAGAAGGCAACCTCCATTCCCCGGTAATTCCAAGACGTTCAGCACCTTGATCCAATTCGTTTAATCGAGAAACAAATTCTTGTGCATCGTCCCAAGAAACTTGTTCAACAGGTCTCAAACCTGCAGCCCAACCATCGGTGAAAGCGGATGGGTTGAAGCCCATTATCGACTGCCAATGTGCCTGTGTCACAGGACGCTCACCGCAAAAAAATGGTTCAAGGATGGAAACTGAATGAGGGGGCTGTTCTGAACGAGTTCCACTCGAATCACCCATTAGAAATTCACCAGGCTCTACCAAGATATAGCGTCCGCCATACTCGTCGTCGAAGTACGGGCGGGAGTCAGACATGGAATCACTCGTCTTGAGACTTCATCATCGTTGCAGTTTTGAGGACGGAGTCGACAAGGGAATGCAAACGATCAACCGTTTTAGGGTCGTTAAGTTGCCCTTCCTCGTCAAATGCTTCTTTGACGTGTCCAACAGAAAGTTGCTCTGGAACAGGCCATGCGTGTAGCCAGCGTAACATGATTCGCATGTGATTCAATGTGTTTGCATTTTGAATACCACCTAAGGTGCTCATGAGCCCAAATGCTTTGCCTCCGATGTGCTTGTCATACAACCAATCAAAAGTATTCTTCATAACTCCTGACATTGTGCCGTGGTACTCTGGTGAGCAAACCAAGAAAGCATCGCAGTCCATTGCCAGTGTTTGAAATTCTTTGACATTGGCGTTGTCCCAACATCCATCTTCGCCAACGAACGGTAAAGGTTTGTCGTTGCAATCCCAGAACGTGACTTCTGCACCCTTAGAACGTGCGTAATCAAGAGCCAGATTCACCAACATGCCGCTTTTCGATGTAGGTCTGTACTCTCCGGATAGGCCGAGAATCCGCAAATTCGTTTGATTCATACCCTACACTTGGGTCGGAGGTTTTTGAATATAGTGTCAAAAAAACTAGGACAACAAGAAGCAATGCTTATGCCGGTCGGTTATCCGCTTTGGTATGGTGACACCATGGAAGGGACAGGTAATTCTCCCGGCGATTCAAATGCAGTTTCTGAAGCTGTAGCAGAATCAATGGCCGCAGCATTGCGTTCAGCAGGTCTCGGTGATATGATTGAACATGTCGAGGTCAAACAAATGGGGTATTCTGAAAATGTCCTTGAGCGCGTTATCACACAACACGGGATACAAGACAGAGAAGGCTTCCTTACGTTTGCCCATACGATGGACGAAAACGATAACAATTATCTCAGCGAAGATGAATTGCAAAACGCTGCTAAGAAATGGAATCAAATGAAATCTCAAGAATCAACCGAACCTGAAGTTGACGAAGAGAACACCATCGAATACCTCCTTCAACTCGGAGAAGAATGTTCTCGGAAAAATGATTCGAAAGGTGCATTGTCCGCATTCAACAAAGCCATTGCCCTCGACCCTTCATGCGACATGGCTTGGTTCAACCGAGGGGTACTCCTCGAAGCTGAACAAGATGCTCGTGGTGCTCGACAAGCATTCCAAATATGCCTTGACATCAACCCGAACAATGCACCGGCTACGGCGAACATCGCAACGCTCTTGGAACGAATCGGCGATGATGCTGCTGCCTACGAAATGGCTGTTAAAGCACTCGTATTTTTCCCGGGGCATCCTATGCTTCTAGATGTAAAAACGCGATGTTCAGAAAGCGCAATTAAAATGCCTATTGAGAGTATGCCAATTCAAGAACCAACCCAGACCTTTAACGAGGTCGAAGTTGAGAAAGTCATGAAAGAAACTGGCGTTACTGATAAAGAAGCAGTACTGGCTGAAGCACTCCACCATGATACCGATTCGAATCAACACCTCGAATATCAAGAACTCAAATCAGCGGCAACGGTCGTCGCCGCTACACAAGAAATTCAGCAAGTCATTGAATTGGCTGAGGTTCCAGAACCAGTAGCACCTGAACCCGTTATCGAAGCGGTCGAAGAACAACCGTTAGATCTTGACGTACTCGTTGAAGAAGCAACCGGAATGATTCGTGCAGGAGACGCTAAAGGGGCACTCGAACTATTGAGCCCTCACCTCAAAACAATAGGCGCGCAGCATGCAGGTGCATGGAGAATTGCAGGTGGGGCCATGGCCCGTTTGGAACTCGATGATCACGCCATTTCAGCACTTGAACACGCCCAGTCACTCGACCCAAACCAAGGCTCAGGTTGGTTTAATCTTGGTTCAATTCACCAGCGACGAGGCAGCAGTGCCGAAGCGATTCAATGTTATCTAAAGGCAATGGATGTTCAATCGGACTATCTGAAAGCGGCCGTTAAATGCAGCCAATTGTGCCATGATACGGGTGATGTCGAAAACTTCCTTCATTCGACACGCATTGTTCTTCGCCTCGATACTAAGAATCCTGTTCGAGAGGAATTTATCCGTATTCTCGTCGAATTAGCCGAGGGTGAAGCAAATGTTTTGGAGAGTGTACAAGGAATCCCACCTACATTACCAGAGGGCCCACATCTTGCCAAACAAGCGATTGAGTATTTGGGTCCTGGTCAGACTGCAATGCATGCTCGTGCTTACACGGCTGCTAAGAATGATGTTCAAGCGGTCACCATATGGAAATCAATGATTAAACACGACGGTGAGAACCCAGATATTTGGCGTGGATTGGCCCGCTCACTCGAGGCGGCAGGTGACTTGGCAACCGCAGAAAAGTGCCACAGGAAGGCAGACTCCCTCGGTGGAGTGGCAGTTCCGAATGTAGGAAATCAGTATGCGGCTCCAGCGCCGGCTCCCCAACCGGTACAAGAAGTTCCTGTACCTGAACCAAGCATCGCTGAGGCTTCTGCCCCAGCACTTGCCCCAACACCTATCCCTGCACCCGAACCAGAACCCATTATGCAAGACCCGCAAGAAGATCAAGCGGACTATTACATGAATGCACTCGGTTTACAGACTCCAGTGACGCAATCGCCACCAGAGGTGGTTCAAGAGCCTCTTACCACAAATACTACACTTTTGACGGATTCAGCGAACTTACTATTGCAACGTCAACCATTAATGGAAATGCCCGAGCAAGAGCCTCAATCCTCATTCGACCTTACCCAGGCAGCTGCAGAGGCCCAACGTCTCGTATCGACTACGGCAACTGCAGAAGTGGATTCGAGTTCAGTTGCAAACCAAGATATTGCTTGGTACAACCAAGGTGTAGGACTCATCTCCGACGGTAAATACAAGGAAGCACTCTCTTGTTTTGATCGTGCCCTTCCATCGTTCACAGGGAATGAAGAAATGCTCATTCGAATTCTCAACGGCAGAGGAAACGCATACTACTATCTTGAAGAATACCCCAAGTGTGTGGAATCATACCACCAAGCAATGCTCATACGACCATCGGAGGTACGAGGTAAAACGCTCTACAACATGGGCAGTGCATATGCTGAGATGGAACGTTACCCAGACGCAATAAAATGCTTTGAACAATCCATTCCACGTAATCTTGGCCCGGAAGAAGTTAAGCGAGCAAAGGAACAAATACGCAGATGTGGAATCTTACAAAAGGAAGTCGAGCGAAAAAATAAGCGCCGATAGCCGAAATAAGCACAAATTGAGAAACAGGTTCATAGAGAAGTGGTGAGTGGACGAATCATGGACTGCGGAACCTGCGAAACTTCAAGCCCTGTACAATTGATGACTCCGGAAGTGGTCGATGTCAATTTGAGCATCTCAAACAAGGCCCAAGAAATGCTCTCTGATGCCTTTGGAGATGACCGCTCAATGGCACTCTTAGTCGGCGTTTTATCAGGAGGGTGCTCTGGATACATGTACGATTTACAGATTGTCGAAGAAACGGACCAAAATTGCCAGGAAATAACCGTCGATGGATTCAAAGTTCTCGTTCCAAACGCATCAAGTCATCTTCTTGATGGAATTGAAATCGATTATGTCGACCGTCTTATGGGCGGCGGATTCAAAATCAACAACCCAAACGCAGAATCATCTTGCGGTTGTGGCGAATCATTCTCTTGAGGTGGTTTCATGCCTCTCGTGGCTTATCCCGACGCAGCGCTTACAATTTGGCAGGGCAAGGATGCCCTCAAATTCATTGATGGTTTGTCGACTAACAAGATGGTCGATCTTGAAAAGGGACACTTGATTCAAACCGTTTTCACCTCCTCGCAAGCCAAGATCATTGATTTTGTCACCGTGTTTCACATGGGAGAGGTGTTAGCAGTGCAATGCCATCAATCAAAACTTCATAATCTGTTGAACCATGTTCTACCACGAATACTCAGCCAGGATGTGTCAATCACCGATGTGACAGAACGAAATCAGTTCGCAATTGAATACGGCGTAACGAATGAACACATTGGAACATTTGTTTCGCTCAGTAACGTGACGTACGGACACACAGAATCAAACATGAACATCGTGATTGCTTCGAAAGAAAATTCATTCGAGTACACCGGAACAGCCAACGAATTTGATTCGTGGAGAATTGAAAATCTCGTTCCGTGGAATAACCATGAAATCACCACGAAAAATCATCCTCTAGCTGCTGGACTCGGTCAATTTGTACACCCAGCGAAGGGGTGCTATATTGGTCAGGAAATTCTAGCCCGAATGGTATCAAGAGGCCGTCAAGGGAAAAACCTCGTACGCTGCAAAAATACTGAAGTGGATGACAAACTCATTACAACCCGTGGAGAAATATATTCTCTGGGAATTGTTCGTCCAAATCAGTAACCAAGAAGTTCCTTTAGTTGTGACTTGTAAAAGTTTCCAGATCCTTGAAGTGACTCTAATTCCTTATCCGACAGTTCAAGTTCCAGAATACGTTCAATACCACCTGCGCCAAGAATAACCGGAACGCCAATGTAAACGTCGTCTAGTCCGTATTGACCGGTGAGGTGGGCCGATGCTGGAATGAGTCGCTTCCTGTCGTTAAGTACTGCTTCAGCCATTACAGCAGCGGCTGAACCTGGTGCATAAAAGGCAGAACCTCGCTCGAGTAATTTGACGATTTCTCCACCACCAGAAGCGGTTCTCTTGCAGATTGCATCAATTGTTTCTTCATCGAGAAGATGAGTAATCGCGATACCACCAACGGTTGTGAAACGAGGGAGTGGGACCATTGTATCTCCATGTCCACCAAGAACCATTGCTTGAACATCCTCTTCAGAACATCCGACTGCTTGAGCAACAAAGTGTGTCATGCGGGCACTGTCGAGAACTCCTGCCTGTCCACAAACGCGGTTTGCAGGAAACCCTGTCACCTTTTGCATATGGTATGTCATCAAGTCGAGTGGGTTGGTGACCATTACAATTGTAGAGTCAGGAGCATGGTCCCGAATACCTTCGCCAACTTGCTTGACAATTCCAGCGTTCTTAGCAATCAAGTCTTCACGAGTCATACCGGGCTGTCGGGGGAAACCTGAGGTGACAACAACAACACTGGCTCCAGCAATATCATTGTAGTCCGATGTACCGGTAATTGAACCATCGTAATTCAAGACCTGACCGTTCTGTGACATGTCAAGAGCTTTGCCCTTTGCAAAGCCTTCGTAAATATCCAGCAAAACAATGTCTGCGATTTTCATCTGTGCGAGTACAAAGGCGCATGTTGCTCCAACGTTTCCGGCTCCAATTACTGCGATTTTTCTTCGATGACTGGTCATAGTATATCCCTCGATATGTTGCCCAACACTCGACCATCAATAAGCAACATGGTTCAACTTGTTGAGAACCCAAAACAGAACATGAAAATTACACTCAATTTCATGGTAAAATATCACCGTTCCTAAGCGAGTTATCTAAGAACCTCCTCTTTGTGGCAAGAACATCCCCCGTCGAATCGATGCGACATATGGGGCTTGAGGAAGTTGTATGAAACTTGGAGTACCAATGGAAACTGAAGGCGAAACGCGAGTTGCAATAACTCCCATGAGCATGAAAAAGTTGCTGAAGGCTGGATTTGAAGTTCACATAGAAAAGGGCGCAGGTGCCTCATCGAACTATGCAGATTCTGCGTACGAAGAAGCGGGAGCAAAAATTGTATCACGTAGCGATGCGCTCTCCTGTGACACAATTATTTCGATTCGTTATCCAGGATTGGATGGGATTTCCAAAGGCGCACGAATTGCTTGCGTCGCTGACCCATTTAGACACCCTGAACATGTCAAAGAATGCATTGATGCTGGTGTAACACTACTCTCGATGGACATGATTCCTCGGCGTCTTTCTCGAGCCCAATCAATGGAC
>JABGTJ010000032.1 GCA_018691345.1 Methanobacteriota archaeon | reverse complement strand
GTTGCTGTTCTTATTCAACCGCAGAACCTTATCTCTGTGTTACCGGGCCAACCGCTTGTTCTTGAAGAACAATCTACGGATGCGGACGGAGACATGCAGAAACGAGAATGGCGAAACTGGCTGATTACGGGTAATTATGAGGTCCTATCCAGCTTAAGTAGCGATGCGATCACACTGCCTCCAGGGCAATACCATCTTTCGCTGTACGTTGAAGACAGTAGAGGTGCTTCCTCAGAAGTTCATGTGAACATCACGGTACAGTCAAGTCTGCCTACCCTCTCAAACCTCACTTTCTTGCCTGATGTTTTACTCGCCCAACAAAAGAACACCTTCAGCGTCCGAGTAATGATGGATGACCCTGATGGAACCACTGAAAGTGTACGTGCATCAATCGTGTTCAATGTTCAAACTTGGTCCTTTAATTTGACCGATGAAGACGGTGATGGTTACTGGGAGGGTGCTGTTGAAATGAACCCTGATTCTGCTGGCAGACCGAACCTAAAGGTCATCGCAACCGACGGTATTGGAGACGATGCGATAGTAGATATTCTCAGCATCACGCTGTCCGTGGAAGAGGCTGAACAGGACAGTCGAGTGGCCATGTTTGTCGCAGCAACTGGCGGCTTTGTTGGCCTTCTTTCTTTGATTGCTTTCCTGGCCTTGCGTCGCCAGAAGAAGGCGGAATTAGCGATGATTGATTCTTGGGATTCGTTCGGTGGATTTTCCGCAAAACCAGACCAGGTGAAGGAATTAGTGAATCTTGAAGGCGGTGCAATGGAAGGTGCTACCGAAGTTCTTGCAGAAAGTGAAAGTTCGCCAGCACTCGGTGAAGAGTCGCCTGATGCCCCACCTTCCGAATCGAAACCTGTTGCTGGCGTCGACCTTGATTGGGACAACGTGTGAGCAAAATTCCGCAGAACTTCTTTAATCTAAGAAGCGGACCAATGTTCATGGATACCTCCTTGTTTCGAATTTCCGACGCTCCGAGTTTTTCGATTTCAGATGCAGTCACAAATCCACCCAATGGTTTCGATCGTGATGAATCGAAAGCAACCGTCAAGCGCCTCACAAAGCGTTTTCAAACCCTTCAAAAATTGATGTGGGCTGAACGAAAACAACGCCTATTGGTGGTTCTGCAATCGATTGACACCGGAGGGAAGGACGGCACCATTCGTTCAGTCTTTGGCAAGATTAACCCTCAAGGTGTCAAAGTTCACTCGTTCAAGAAGCCTACAGAACGGGAATTAGCGCATGATTACCTCTGGCGTGTTCATCCTTGCGTACCGGGCAATGGAGAAATTGGAATTTTTAATCGAAGTCATTACGAAGATGTTCTGGTTGTCAAGGTTCACGGTTATGTTTCTGACGAACTCATTCAGAAGCGGTATGAGCATATTCGTAATTTTGAACAAATGCTCGTCGATGAAGGAACGACGGTTATCAAGATCCTTCTCAATATTACAAAAGACGAACAGAAAAAACGGCTCGAAAGTCGATTGAATGTACCAGAGAAAAATTGGAAGTTCCAAATCGGAGACCTCAAAGAACGCGCTCACTGGGACCACTATCAAGAAGCATTTGAAACCATGATTCGTGAAACCTCAACAGAATCCTCTCCGTGGTACGTCATCCCTGCGAACAATAAAAAGTACAGAAACGAGATAATTTCAACACTCATCGTAGAGACGCTTGAAGGATTGGATATGCAATGGCCAACTCCAGAAGAAGGTCTTGAAGGTATCAAAGTTGAATGAATCACTTTGTTTGTTCTGGTAGATCCTTGTTAAGGGAGTCTGGGTTCGAACCCAATCCACCCCAAGGTGTAACCGTTCGATGAAGGCCTACTCGGCGAGCGAACAAGAATTTGAAATTCTTCCAACCGTCGCCCCATGTGTGGATTTCTGCTTCTCCAACACGAGGCCGATACGGAACCGATATTTCGACAGCCTTGTCTTTACCAAGTACTCGCCGTGCAAGAATCTTCATCTCCTCTGAAAGAGGCATTCCATCGTTGGTTGGACGCATTGCGTCGTTGTTGAAAATAGACTTACGGAAAACCCACATTCCCGATTGTGAGTCTTTGACTCCGTAGCCAAACAGCAGCCGAGCGGTGAACGAGAGTGCCCAATTTCCGAATCCATGAATTCCAGGCATTGAACCTTCTTCAGCGAGCGATAGTCGGTCGCAGGTGATGAAATCGAGGTCGTCATCAAGCAGTCGCTTGACAAGTGTGGGAACCAATTCAGCAGGGTAGGTGCAATCTGCATCCATGGTGACGATGATTTCGTTTTTGGCAACATCGAACCCAGTTCGATATGCACGGCCGTATCCTTTTCGAGGTTCAAGGTGGACTCGAATCTTCTTTTCCAGAGCGATTTCTCGTGTTCTGTCACTCGAATTACCGTCAACAATCATAATTTCGAGGTCTTTACACCATCCACGAGGTATTGCGTCAATCGTAGGTCCGAGTGCTTCTTCCTCGTTTCGAGTCGGAAGGATGACTGTGACCGACACAGGGAGTTTTTCGCCCATGATTCACCCACCAACCTCACCTCCTTGAAGGCATTGGGTTGAAAAGTCTAATTTTCAGTGGTTGTTATCGGTGACATTGAAACCAACTGTACCCTTCCCGTAACCATGCACATCGCCATGGTGTCGGGTGAATACCCTCCTCGATGGGGCGGTATTGGCTCGGTAGTGTTCCATCTGGCAGGTCACCTCGCTGCTCGTGGACACCGAGTGAGCATCATCACTCGAACTCACAAAGGTCGAGCACCTCCTCAACAAGGCGTTTCGGTGATTGAAGTTCCTTGGCTCAAAGCACCAATGGCTTTCACACGCTCCTATGGGAAGCATGCTTTACGCGCACTCACTGTTCTTCATGAGCGTGAACCGGTTGATGTTGTTCACACTTTGCTGCCACTGGTCAGTTGGACCAAAAAAGAATTCAGAACTGTTGAGCGAGAGATAGCACCGGTTGTCTCAGCCCTCAACGGCAGTTGGATCGGTGAAAGAGAAGGTATGCGGCTTGCCGCCAAACACAGAGAATCAGCAACTTGGAAGAATCCCAATGATTTAGCCATCTTAACAACGGCGAAGTGGTATGCAAAATACGAACAGGCTGGTGTCTCGGAGTCGGCAATGTGCGTGGCAATCAGCGAATCAACGAAGCAAGAGTTCCATCGGTGGTACGCCCCACCTGAAAACTGGCAGTGTGAAACGGTTCTCTATGGCGTTGACCACCTCGTATTCCGTCCACTTAACTCGGATGATGAAGAAGAACATCTTGAACACGAGGCTTTGCGAAAGAAATACGATGCAGCCGATGAAGATGCATTGTGTGGGCGGGCCTCGAAAGAGACGCCCCTTCTTCTTGCTGTAGGTCGTCTCGTGGCCCGTAAAGGTCATCGAACATTGTTACGTGCTATGCCCGAAATCCTTGACCGATTTCCTGGTGCTCGCCTCTGTATCATCGGCCGAGGGCACATGGCAAAGACGCTGCTCCGACAAGCGAAAAAACTCGGCGTAGGGCATGCAGTATTCATTCAACCTGGTATGCCGTTCGAAGAATTAGCTCAACATTTCCGAAGTGCTGACCTCGTTGTTTACCCATCGTACTACGAAGGTCAAGGCCTAATTCCTCTCGAATCTTTGGCCAGCGGGACACCTGTCGTCACCGTGAATCAAGCACCGCTTACTGAAATGATTGATTCGACCGTTGGAGAATTGTTTGAAACTGGAAACCCAGGAGATTTAGCGAAAGCAGTGTGCCGTTCTTTGGAAGACCCCGAAGGTCGAACTGCTCAGGCTAGCCGTGGCCGAGAGCGAGTTTTGGCCCACTACACATACGAACACAACGCCGAGTCATATGAACGCATATATCTCGATGCCATTCAATCGCTTGAAAAGTGAAGAATTACATAGCGCAACCTCCAAAGCACACCGCTTCCACAACCCTACATGGCGAATGGTTCACCAGATGCAATTTTAATTGCAGATGGGTATTCTGATGATTCGACATCTGCCAAGAGGGAACTCAATGTGGCATTCATCGCTACGATTGCCGTCGCCTTCACTACCTTGCTTCTCGCTGCGATCTGGGGTCCTTCCGTTTCGAACGGATTAAACGCATCTCAAACACAAGAATCGTTCCAAGGCGATCAAATCTATTTCACTTGGAATGAGCCTGAATACATGCCTCGACACGACGAATGCATTGACCCAGACAACGGTCAAGATGCCGGCTATGAAGGCTACGGAATTGGCTATGAGCCAAGCCTTTCCATCGACAGTGAGGGCAACTTGTTTGTCACGGCTCACAAAGATTTGCGATGGGGCGGTGAAGGGAATCCATTCGCACCAGTCATCGGAGGAAATCTCGACACATGGTATGCATGTGAAGACGGTGAGATGACGTCATGGGATTACTGGGCATCATGGTTTTGGATTTCAAACGACAACGGTGAGACCTGGGGTCACGGCGATAATTTCGAACCAACTCCAGGTACACTTGTGAACTCAGCGATTGGAAGCGCCACGGGTTCCGGCTCGGAATGCTTGGGCGATGAAGGCGACATTGCGGTTGATGCCAACGATGTCGTCTACTTCCTTGACACGACGCTTGAAGACAACTGGTGGCATCTGTTTGAGGACGGCGGTAACACCTATGCTTCACCGCCGGTTTGCGAACGAATGAATACCATGGCTGCTGATGACCGTCCATGGGTGGCTGCCCAAGGCGATGGCATCATTCACTATCTCGGCAATTCGGGGGCCTCTCCTCCTGAATGTTCTGGCGATGTTGGACGGTACTGGTATTACCATTCAGAAACAGGCCGAGCACCTTTTTCGCAGTGCTATGCAATGCCGGGTGGATGGTCGACCATATCCAGTCAAAACAACGGACCGTATGTGTTCGTGGCTCAAGAAGATGCAGATTCAGCTTCTGGAGTCGTTCAAGTCCGGATCAGCGATGAATACGGTAGAGGTACGGGTCCAAGTCCCAGTGAGGGAACGTGGCAATCGCCGGTAGAAGTCGGTCCTCGCGAAGGAAATTGTCCCGAAGGTTATCCAGTTGTCAACAACAACGAAGGGGGCATGGTTGTCGTCACATGGGCGGATTGCCCAAACGGTAACACGGGCGCATGGGACATGAGAATCGCAGTGTCTTACGACAACGGTACCAGTTGGGAATCATGGAACTCGACGGCGTTTGAACGTGGAATAAACATGTATCCATTTGTGTCAATTTCCGAAGACCAAGTGGTCAGTGTGGCTTTTTATGGATTGGATTTCGACCAAGAGAACAGCGATGACGGCTATGTTGCTGGTAAGGACTGGTATCTGTATGCAGGTGCTCTTCATCATCCAATGGAAGGCGATGAATGGGATTTCCGAATTGTAGACCCAACACCTCTCCACACCGTTACTGAATACGAAGAAAGCAGCGGCGATACGCATGCTTTGCACGATTTCTTTGAAACCGTCATCTCACCGGATGGCTCATGGGTCGGCATT
>JABGTJ010000108.1 GCA_018691345.1 Methanobacteriota archaeon | reverse complement strand
TTTGAGGCTTCTTACCACACCATCATCACTATGCGCTTTGGGTGAACAACGTGCTTCATGCAGACCGTGACGCGACGTAAAGCGGTATGGGGCTTGTTGGTTGTAACCATTGTTTGGGGGGCGACGTTCATATGGATGAAACAGGCCATGAATGCAGTCCAAACTGAGATTGATACATATGGTCAAACAGCTGTCGTATCAGTTCTCGTTGGAGGTCGTTTCCTTATCGCTGCAATTGCGCTTTTCATCGGGTCTCCAAAGGCGAGAGCCGCTCTTAGAGAAAGAGAACTATGGGGCGGTGGAACGGTTCTTGGTCTCATTCTTCTTGTAGGATTCACAACGCAAATGGTTGGTATCGATACAATTTCCCCATCGACATCAGCGTTTCTAACCTCTCTTTATGTTGTCTTTACAGCAATGATTTCGACCAAAATGACTGGCCAACCCGTAACTCGAATGATGATTGTAGGCGTCCTTCTAGCGACATTTGGGGCAGGTTTCATCGAAGGACCTCCGCACCTGTCATGGGGGAAGGGGGAAATTTTGACAGTTATCTGTGCGTTCTTTTTCGCGCTGCACATTATTTTCACTCAATCCATTACACAACGAATGGATCCTCTGGGCGTTACGATTACATCTTTCATAATCGTGAGTATTGGAAGCTTCGTAATATCCGTCCTCATGGGCGGAATGGACACCTTCAAACTCTGGGAATTGACGCTCCAACAAGACGTTCTTCTTCCTCTGCTCTGCTTGGGATTACTTGGCTCACTATTCGCTCTTTTGTTACTTAATTTACTGCAACGGTTTCTTCATCCTGTACAAGCCGCAATTATCTATGGTCTCGAACCTGTTTGGGCAACAATGTTTGCACTTGGACTTGGCCTGTCAGATTGGTCTGGGTGGATTGCTATCGGAGGGTCGGCTCTATTGTTAGGGAATGTCTTGGTAGAATTACGACAATCGGCTCATACAGAGGAAGAATAAATCGTTAAAATCTTCCACATCGTTGAAGGTCTGAAGGCAACTCCGTTGGTTTGGGCTGAACATGGGCGACGACCAACATCACCAAGACGGGACAAAAAACGTGCACGCTGGAACGAACCACGTCGGTGAGTCTGTCAACACACCAATCTTCCTTTCTTCAACGTACAAACTGACGGAAGAACGCTATGCAGGATGGGCAGCGGGAGCTCAACACACGCTTCTTTACTCTCGGCTTTCATCAGTCAATTCCGATGCAGTTGCTCAGAAAATATGTGCAATGGAAGGCGGCGAGGATGCAGAAACCTTCGCAAGCGGCATGGCCGCAATCTCGTCCACATTGATGATGTTATTGAGCCAAGGTGATCACATGGTAGCATCTGCGGATGTTTACGGTGGGACTTATGGATTAATCACAGAAGAACTACCTCGTTTCGGTATTGAAACAACCATGGCTGACATGACCGATCCGTCATCATACGAGGCGGCAGTCCAGCCAAACACAAAGATTCTCTACATCGAGACAATTACAAATCCTAATCTCAAAGTTTGTGATATTCCAGCAATGGTTGAAATTGGAAAGCGACACAATTTGATTGTCATCATCGACAACACATTTGCATCCCCTTGGGCTTGTAAGCCAATTTCAATGGGCGTAGACCTCGTTATACATTCAACCACAAAATACCTTGGTGGGCACTCCGATTTGATCGGTGGTGCTGTTGTTGGTTCTAAGGAACTCATCTCGAAAATATTCATGGGAAGAGTTCACTTTGGAGGCTCCCCAGACCCTCACAATTGTTACCTTCTTGAACGTGGAATGCGCACACTTCATGCTCGTATGCCATTGCTAACATCAAATGCTGCTACACTTGCACAACGACTTGAGGCTCATCCAAACGTTATACGGGTACAACACGTTTCACTTCCATCTCATACCGAGTATGAAGTCGCACAAAGAGTTGTACCTAAGGGCTGTGGAATGCTTGGAATTGTTGTCGCTGGAGGCGATGATGGCGCCATGGCTTTCATGGCTAAACTGAAAATATTCTACGAGGCAACTTCTCTTGGGGGTGTTGAGTCTCTTATCGAAGTTCCAGCAACATCAAGCCATATGGCTGTTCCTATTGACGTTCGAATTGCTGCTGGAATTGAGCCAGGCTACGTACGTATTAGCGTTGGAATTGAAGATGTCGAAGATCTTTGGAACGACCTGAAGCAAGCGCTTTCATAGTGATG
>JABGTJ010000051.1 GCA_018691345.1 Methanobacteriota archaeon | reverse complement strand
GACCGCTCTTCTTTGGTGGGCCGCCTTTCGATGGGCCGGGTGGACCGCTCTTCTTTGGTGGGCCGCCTTTCGATGGGCCGGGTGGACCGCTCTTCTTTGGTGGGCCGCCTTTCGATGGGCCGGGTGGACCGCCTCTCTTTGGTGGAGCACGACGAGAAGGAGTTTCAATTTCTTCTTCCTCTTCCTCTTCGAACATTGCACCGCAATGAGGGCACTCGTTATCCGTTTCTTTGACAAGTCCATCGCAAATTTCACAGGCAAACATTTCCACTTCGTCGTCCTGTTCGCTGTCCTTACCCAGATTTTCGACTTCACCGTCTTTCGAGCGGAACAATTTCAATTCAGTGGTAAGTGTAAAGCCTTTCAAGGCGACTTCAGTTTCAATTGCGTGTTGGAAAGCTTGCGTTAGATCTTCTGGCGAATCGAGTACACGGCCGTCATCGACATAGGTCACATTCACTTGAAGGACATCAGAATCCATCTTGGCTTGTGGAGTTTCAACAGCGACACCTCGCTTACGAGCGACTCTTCGGACGGCTACTTCGCACATTCTGCGGAGAAGAGCTTCGTTGGGAGCATCCTTTCCGGAATCCTGGCCCAGCGCACCGGCCACTACGTCTTTTGCAGTGTTACCGGGTTCAGCACCTCGCAAGTGAGCTGGGAGATCTGCCCCCAGTGATGCAAGCACATTGTTTGCAGGTGATTGATTCATATTGAGCCACTGACTGCGGCGTTCATCTTTCATCGCTCGTTCGGCTTCTGCCAATCGATTCACCATTGCGTCGGTTGGAGATGTTGAGGGGTTGTCTCCAATGATGGTGCCTCCTTGATTGAATGCAGGGGATGGGTCCATGCTTTTTTGAGGAAGGGCGCCGCTTGACAGAGACGGCCCACGTGCTTGTTGGGGTCGGTCCGACTGGGATGCGGGGAGAACATTACTTTGTGGTGAATTAGGATTCATGCCACTCGGAGGGAATTGACCCTGGTTTATTGGCATATTTTGAGGCGGGAATTGGCCTTGTGGAGGGAATTGGCCTTGCGGTGGAAATTGGCCTTGTGGAGGGAATTGGCCTTGCTGGCTTAGGTTTCGAGGCAAGGGTTGAGGAGGGAATTGACCAGGGGGTACATTCGGTTGCTGTTGAATACCCATTGCAATTTGTTGCAAGACTTCAGGAGGAATGTTCGAATTACCACCCATGGATGTGTCTCGTTGTTGTCGGATAGCTTCGCCAGAAACGACTCCAAAGTTTCGTCCACCCGTGACTTCTTGTCCGCTGAGACCAATTGTGCCTTGGTTTGAGAACCCGTCAGCACGTGAAACTTCTTGACGAGCACCACACTCAGGGCAAAAAATACTGTCATCTGGGATGAGTTCCGAACATGACCCGCAATCCATATCGCACACCTCGCAGGTTTGGTGGTCGGGGGACTATCCCTAAAGTCTTACGACTGAAAGATGAACTTCATAACGAAAATAAAGAAAAATGCCGTTACCGAAGAATCCGATTATGGCGATGGAAATGAATGAGAACACACATCGATTTAGAAATGGAAAGAGGAAGAGAACTAAGCGTTCTTGTTCTTTTTCAAGAGCCGGTTCACCCCACCTGGTATGAGTAACGCTCGGAGGAGTTTTCGGGCATAGGATTTCATTTCATCTCTCGTAATTTTTATCTTTTCATCCGAATCCAGAATGTTGCCAGTCCTCAACAGCGACACTGTCCTTTGTCCAATAAGCACAGGTAGCATAGTTGCTGCTTTGAGCCGAAACTGTCCATCCGGCAGCATTCGGATATATTCTACAGCAGCCTCGAGGTGTTGGTCCGTGATGTCGAGATACTCGTCGTACAATGGCCTAAACTGTTCAATGTTTGAATGATCAAGTAAATCTTTAGGGTTTAATCCGTGCTTTTCCAATTCCACACCGGGTAAATAACAACGTCCAAACCTCAAATCTTCAGGTATGTCGCGGAGAATGTTGATCATTTGCAGGGCTTTTCCGAATCGAATGCCTTTCTCGTAGAATTCCTTTTCTTTGTCAGAAGAAATAGAAGTGACGTGGGCAAGCGACATTTCGGTCCAAAACACACCAACGCAGCCTGCTACCTTGAAGGTGTAATCGTCAAGTTCCTGGTTTGAATCCAGTGAAGAAATCTTGCCGCCTTCGTTCGCAGGACCAAACCTTTGCAAGTCAAGGATTTGACCACCTACGATTGTATCTAAGCACTCAAGAATACGCTTTTGATCTTCTTTGGAATAGATCTTCAACCCTTCGACCACATCGTCAACATTACGAAGTAACTCAGCTTCGTGTTCATTCGTTTGTAGGTTCGCAAGCCCAGTGAAATCAGGCACCTCTGAAGAGCGTCCTTGAGCAACCTGGTTGTATTTCTGGAGCAGGTCTGTTAGGAAATCCGTCTCACCGTGTTTGGTATCTGCTATGGTGTCTGCAACCCTAGCCAGTAAATACAGCAGACCAATCTGTCCTCGGATTTTCTTTGGAAGGTATTTGAGCGTAGGATAGAAGGAGCGAGAAGTTGTTTCAAGAAGAGTATCTATTTTTTCGTTGATGAGTACTGCCATCTTATCCCCTTCAAACGAACCGAATCATCCTTTGCTCTTGAGCGTGTGGTATGGATTGTTTAAGTCCGAAGTTCATTCAAGAGAGTCGTCGTTTTGGTATTGACGAAGAATTGGAAACCGGGTTTTGGGGACTCGTGAAAATGGGCATCTAAGGGCAGAACTCAAAAAGGGTAACCTACGAGGGACGACCGGTCACGATGTTGGAACGCCGGAAACCGCTTGAACTGTTGTTCCCCCTAAAAGGGAACGCAACGTCAAGAGATGACGATTCGGAACCAAGAAACATGTCCACACTCGACCACCTTCGAGCAGGTGTAATGCTTGCTCGTGACGCAGTGAAAGCCGTTAGTTTAACGGCAATGGAAGCGCTTAGAGAAGGTGCAACATTCATTGGAATTGTTGGAGAAACAAACGAACTTGTCGACCCATTTGTACACCTTGACGCACCAATCTGGTCCGAGCGACCACCACAAGAGCTGACAAAACTCGCCTTCCGCTATTGTGAGGAACTCACTATGCGTGAGGCAGGTAATTTCTATCATTCGTTCAAATATCTTCCTGACCAGCAACGCCAAGCCATGTGCGCTGTTTACGCGTTTTGCCGACGAGCAGACGACATTGCCGATGGTGACTGGGCAGACCGATTCCCTGGCAGCATGGGCGAACAAGACCCTGAAGCGGTTAGTTACAGAGAGCAACTTGAGAGCCTCCAAGACCAAGGAACAATTCTTGACCCTGAGGCGTATTTGAACAAGATTACTCAATTGTTTTTCTTCCGCAAAAAACTCTCAACTTGTTACTCGGATGTCTATTCAACTGACCCGGTATTTTTGGCGCTCAAAGAAACTGTAAACACCTATTCCATCCCTCGAGATGTCTTTGATGATTTGATTTCGGGTATGGAAGATGACCTGTACAACAACAGATACCGCAGTTTTGACGAACTGTATGTTTACTGTTACCGTGTCGCATCCGTTGTAGGGCTTATGTGCATAGAAATCTACGGATATGAAGACCCAAGAGCCAAAAAATTCGCAGAGTCATGGGGCATCTTCATGCAACTAACCAACGTATTACGCGACGTTGGCGAAGACATCGAACGAGACCGAGTATATTTACCGCTCAACGAATTGGAAGCGAACGGTATCCAAGAAAAAGAACTCGATGGAAAGGTCGTTCTCAACAAAAATTGGGAACCATACTGCCGCGACTATGCTCGAAGAGCAAGAACGTACCTGCATGAAGCTCGGCAACTTCTCCCACTCCTTCCACGAAGAACACGTTATTCCCCTGCAGCAATGATTGCATTTTACGATAAAATTCTCCGACAAATCGAACGTCAGCAAGGCGACGTATTCACAAAGAGGGTAAAACTCAACAAAGTTCAGAAAATAAGTCTAGCCGCTGCAGTGTACATGCGTCACAGGCTTCTTCCTGCCTTCCTCGACCCAGTATGGTCGGGACTTGCTCGTATCGGCATACTTCCAGCAGTTTGATTAGATCGGGCAAGTTGAATGCCCGACTATTTTGTAAAACGGACAAAAACCGAAAGCAGATGTCAAGACGCCCCAACAGCCGATTACCAGTAAGACAACATCCCAGTTCACATCTGCAGCGTAGTCAAAGGCAACCATACCCAGTCCAGAAACAATTCGTACCAGCCTGTCATTCAAACTTAGGTTCATTCAATCAACTCTTACAAGTTGAGTTTAGAATAACTGCATATAAACAACTGTATAGCATGATTAGACAGAATAACGGCACAAATGTTCCATCAAACTGTTCGGGTGAATGCTTGAATTCCGGTGATATAACGGCCGATAATGAGGTTGTGAATGTCATGAGTACCTTCGTAGGTTTTGACAGACTCCAAATTCGCCATGTGCCGCATAACTGGATATTCGTCCAATATTCCGTTCGCCCCGTGGATGTCACGGGCAACACGAGCAATTTCAAGAGCGATGTCGACGTTATTCATCTTAGCAAGAGAAATCTGCTCGTTGAACCAAGTTCCTTCGTCCTTCTTCCGGCCCAAGTGGTAAGCGAGAAGTTGTCCTTTGGTAATTTCTCGCAGCATCCATGCCAATTTGTTTTGAACAAGCTGGTACGATGCAATCGGGTGGTCAAATTGTATTCGGGAAAGAGCGTAGGTTTTCGCGCTGTGGAAGCACGACATTGCAGCGCCTAAAGCGCCCCAAGAAATTCCAAATCGAGCATTGTTTAGACAGGAAAATGGTCCACGTAGCCCTTTGACATCCGGCAGCATACGGTCTTTAGGAATCTTGCAATCTTGGAAAACCAGTTCGCTGGTAACGGAGGCTTTCAAGGAATGCTTACCCTTCATTTCAGGAGCGGAAAAGCCTTCGTCGCCTTTCTCAACAATGAAGCCACGGATGACTCCGTCAAGTTTAGCCCAAACCACTGCAACATCAGCGATGGTTCCGTTGGTAATCCACATCTTGGCGCCATTGAGCAAATAATGATCGCCCATATCTTCCGCTTTGGTAATCATATCGCCGGGGTTTGAACCGTAATCTGGTTCTGTAAGACCAAAGCATCCAATCCATTCTCCGGATGTCATCTTTGGCAGATAGTAATTTTTCTGTTCTTCGGACCCGAAGTCCCAGATAGGGTACATAGCAAGTGAGCCTTGAACCGAGGCGAACGAACGCAGACCTGAATCGCCTCGTTCGAGTTCTTGGCAGATGAGCCCATATGCCACATAGGAGAGGCCAGGGCAGCCGTAGCCTTTCAAAGGCGCTCCTAGAACACCCATTTCACCAAGAGCGACTCGCCATTCGTCAAGGAAGATTCCTTCAGCACATGCGTGTTCGATTTTCGGAAGAACTTCTTCATCGACCCAATCACGAACCATATCACGGATCATTATTTCTTCTTCTGTCAGTAGGCTTTCAATGTCGTAGAAGTCGACTCCTTCGTAGGGCTCCATACTATCCTCTCAACTTGGGGTTGACTCGGGGCTTCAAGAACCTAACCCTCTAGACATCAGAGGAAAGGGCTCATTTCTTCTTAAGCCCACGCATTTGAAGGTACTTTCTTTGGAGGAAAGGGCTGTTCATGTAAATCAGTCCCAAAATCACACCAGGTACCGATATTGTCACCGCAATAACTACCACCATCGTAACCATATCCATCTTCTCTACGTCGTTAATGGATTGAAACGAAATAATATTACCAAACGATGTGATAATGAAACCTTCTTGATGTCCATTCTCCCATACGACTTCGATTGAGCGCCCAGAAACAACGGCATCCCAAGCAACGGCATCTTCAGATAGAATCTGCACGAATGCTTCAGTCACGAGGGGTTGTTGACGGATGGTCGAAAATGGAGCCATATGAACAAGAGTTGTCCCGTCATGACCGCGTGAAACGCCGGTGAAGTCGCCGGTAAGAGTACTGAGTTCGCCAATGGAGCGAGTCGTGGATTTGCTTGGGTCGTTCATATCGAGGCGGATCGCTTGTGTTTTCTTGCCGCTGGCAAACCCAACGCATTCATTCAGTGTCGGGTCAGCACAGTCAACACCAATCCAAGTTTCCCCAGCAGTGCCGGTCAGGAAAGTTACTTGGTCAAAGGTTGAGATTACGGCCATGCCATCGTTTAATGTAGATACAACGCAAATGTTTTGATTTCTGTGGCACGAAATATCGCTGACTGGCGAATTCTGAGTATCCGAAAGTTTCACCATACCAGAGCCTTCTGAAAATTTCCACACACTGCCATCTGCAGCCCCAAAGTAGGCAAAGTCGCCAGCAGCTCTCCATTCAACTGCCGTCATATTTAATCCAAGAAGAGCACCTGAGCCGTTGACTGTGGAAATGCCATGCGTCTCTACGGTGTACCTGAGAGCCATTCCAAAATCACCAGTAAGAAGAGCAGTCTTACCACCAGGGTGCCATGCTAAATCTTGCAAATCTGCGTTTCTGTTCGTACTCAGTTGAATATCTTGCGAACGGTCTTCGGGATGAAGTGCAGAAACGATGTGTGCATATCCGTCTTCACCAATCAGTAAAACTGAAAGACGGTCGGGGGAGACTTTACCGGCATTGATACCGATATCAAACTCTTCCAGAGTATCGACAAGTTCGAGTTCGATAGCAGACTGTGGTTCGGCAGGTACCGACGGCAACAGGAGAATCATGAGAACGAAACCTAAGAAAAAGTATCCCCGCATGATTTGCCGATTGTGAACTATCAAAAAACCCCTCCTATACTGGAAGAGCGAATTATCATTCTCTCCAACGGTGAGCCTTATGGCAAAGAGGCTCTTCGCCAAGGTATGGAGCGATTCGCAGTAAAGCGTGGTTTAGAAAAAACAATTGGTGGAAATGCTGGTCTTGCACGTATAGCAACCAACTATTTTGAGGATATCCAAGTGGATGCAGAAGGCGTTTTCACAGGTTCATTTGCCATTTTAACCGGAATTACTGGACACTTTGGCACCGATGGAAAATTAGTCATGGATGTCAGCCAAATGAAGGGCGATGACCTCAATGCCTTCCTCTCCGCAGACGGTGGTCGTGAACAGGCAATGGAATCACGCAAAAGGTGGTCCTCATTCCTTGACGAAGCAACTGGATACTCCCCTAAGCAACGAGGAGACAAAGCGAAAGAAAACGCTAAGAAATTCTCCAAAGCCAAATCTGCCATCAAAATGGCTCATAAGATGATGCAAATGAGTGCTACAATCGACCAAGAAACAATTGACAAGGCAAACGCAATGATTGCTGAGTTACAGGAAATGATCGATTCAGGCAACCCACCGTCGGAAGGCAAGGTAAAGAAACTCAACGACTTGATTTGAGAAAGCAGAGTGATAGCATGGGCGTTGATGCAGTACTCGAACCCTACCTTGAAGACAACCCTCGAATCCTTGAACTCGATGATGAACAACTACGTCGCCTATCTTTGATGGTCGGCCAGGTTGACGAAACTGTTGGAATCGACCATTTAGTGGCCTGCTTAGCAGACAACACCAGCATGGCAGGAGACGGAGTAATACGATGCTATGTTGGTTTTGAACCCTCTGGCAAGGCCCATATTGGATGGAAAGTCCTCTCGCTTCAATTGCGCCGTATGTTGGATGCAGACGCAAATGTCCTTATTTTCTTAGCTGATTGGCACGCATGGGTCAATGACAAATACAACGGCAATATGGACGATATTCAAACCACTGCCACCTACATGGAAGAAACATTCAGAGCACTTCTTGGACATCCCGAAGAAGGTGAAGGGCCAGGCGAACTGCGCTTTGTATGGGCATCAGAAATTATGAATTCCGGCGATTATTGGGCTCGCGTCTTACGTTGTTCCAAAGGGGCCACATTGCCCAAAGTGCGTAAAACATTCACAATTATGGGTCGAGATGAAGCATCTTCCGACCATGACTTGTCAAAATTCTTCTATCCTGCAATGCAAGCAAGCGACATTTTTGAGATGAACATTGATGTTGCACTTGGAGGAATGGACCAGCGCAAGGCGCACATGTTCATGCGTGATGTGGCATCGCGTTGGAATTGGAAAAAACCTACATGTTTGCATACACCGATTCTATCATCACTCAAAGCGACTGGAGTTCGTATGGAGAGTTTTGATCATAAGATGAGTAAATCCGATCCATCGGGTGCTATTTTACTCCACGATGCTGCCAAAGCACTCAGAAAGAAGATGCAGAAGCATGCATATCTCGACCCTGTCGACCCCCATTCACCGGTTTACGAACTTGCAGAACATGTTGTCATTCCAGAATGGGGAGAAATCATCGTCACACCAAATCCGAAGTTTGGAGAACCATCCACTTGGACGGATTTAGCATCGTTCAAAGCCGCAGTTGCGGACGGAACTCTGCATCCTCTGGACGCAAAACTGGGCGTAGCAGACGGGGTAAGTAAGGGCTTACAAAGCGTACATGAACACTTTGAGAAGAATCCAGACACGCTCGAAGCGGTGACTTCAATTCGGCGGAAGTGAGTCGATTACTGAATCGTCGACCGATTCCACAGCAGTATTGGATAGACCCTCTTCGACGCTGTGTGCTTTGAGATAAATCATGCGCCGAGTGTCACGGATGAAATCCCGGTTAACCAACGGATCAACGGCCACCATGGCGTTGATGGTGAGATGGTCACCCCGCGAAAATTGCCCGACATACTCGTCAAAAACGACCACTTGAAAGCATTCTTGATTGAGTGCCATACCGTTTTTGGTCATGAGCGGAGAAATAACTTCGAGGTATTGGACGTCTTCGTAAAAGTTCTCTTCAGCTACCATGGATACATCGGTCGGATCTTTGTAATAGGATCTAGGTTTCTTCGAGGATTGGTCTTTGACAATGGCGTCCAGGCAATCCGAGCAGTACTTGACTTTCTCTCGAGGACGCGCAAGGCGTTCGTTGATTGTCCATTTCAACCCGCAATCGTTGCAGCGATGGGTGCTGGTTTTCAACCATCCAATCGCCGGACTGGTACGAACAACAATTGCATCAAAAGCAAGGAGCCTGTTACGGTCACGCATGCGTAATTCACTCATCTCATAGTATCGACTTGACGGAAGGTTAACAATACGAATGACCGGTCGAGTTGACATTACTCGGTCGGAATATTGCTCCTTTAACACTTGATTTCCGCAGGCTAATGTGTGCTCCATGCTTTCGGTAAGTTGGGACTGTAACTCACCAAAACCTTTGAGATCACCCCATTCAATTTCAAAACCAAAAACGGGTTCATCCTTGCCGGGTGATGAGTTGAGGTCGGCTACATATTTCGGACTTTCAAACAACAGCCTCCACGAAGCCAGTGTCTTTTGTTCGTCTTCACTCGGTTCTGTAGGGAATCTTCTCTTCATGGAGTACTCACGGGAACTACGACGGTTAAGAAACATTGCGGCGACATACATTTTGGTCGGAGAATAACCGTTCAAACCTCATTCTAAAAAACCGTCTCACTGCGTCTAAGCCTCACGAAAAAAGGTGCAAACGTTCAAGAATCTCTTAGCAGTCGAGAAATCATCCAAGGAGTCTGAATGCTATGTCCAACATCATCGTCCTCGTCAAACAAGTGCCCGACACAAATGCCCGAATCGTTCTTTCAGGTGACCGAGTGGACCTTTCAGCGGTTAAGAAAGTCATGAGCCCATACGACGAATTTGCCGTCGAAACGGCGCTTCAACACCGCGAGGCAAACGGCGGAGAAGTTACAGCCGTCACCGTAGGTGATGCTGGTGCAGACAAGGTTCTCAAAGACGCGAAAGCAATTGGAGTAGACCACATTGTACGAATCGATTCTTCAGCATCACTCGACTCGAATGCTCTTCAGTCCGTTCTTGCATCTGTTGTCAAGAGTATGGATGCAACGGTCGTCTATTGCGGCAAATCCGCTGCCGACACTGGTGCTGGTTCGACTGGACCAGGTCTTGCTGAACGTCTCGGATGGGCATCGGTATCCAACAGTACCAGTGTCGCCTTTGGAGACCAACTCTCCGTCATTACTCCATCGGCAGGCGGTAACGCCCGTTACAACGTTCCACTACCAGCTGTCGTTTCTTGCGACAAAGGTGACATCAAGGTTCGAAAGCCGAACGTGAAAGGAATTATGCAAGCAAAGCGAGCAAAAGTCGATGTCAAGACCGTCGATGCACCAGCATCAACAGTTTCTGTTGTCTCCCACAGTATGCCTCCAGCAAAACCTGCTGGTAAATCGTATGAGGGTGGCGCTGCTGCTGCAGAAGTGGCACAACTGCTTCGTGACGAAGCCAATGTAATCTGAGGTGAATAAAAATGTCTGAAACTATAGTAATCGCTGAAATCGTAAAAGGAGCAGTTCACTCAACAACTGCAGAGTTAATCACCGCAGCCCAAGCGCTCGGCTCACAACCCGTCGTCATCGTCCCTTGCACAGATGCCGCAACTGCTGACGGTGCAGCCGTATTCGCAGGAGCATCTCGTGTTCTTGCTGCCAAATCTGCAGTCTTTGAAAACTACGACGCTGCTGGATGGGCTGCTGCTCTCGACGCAGTAGCACCTTCCGGCGTTCTTGTCGCATCTGCATCACCGCAATCGAAGGACCTCGCTGCTCGAATCGCAGCACGAAGAGGCATCTCCGTCGTCCAAGATGTCGTTCAAATCGAAGGCAACAACCTCACATCTCCAATCTACTCTGGTAAAGCGATGCAAACCGTCGCCCTTAGCGGAGATGCTGTCGTTACCGTTCGACCAAATGTATTCGAGGCTGCGTCCGATAATGGCTCAACCGAAATATCGGTTGTTGACACAACAGGTGACATGGCAACAGCCGTTCAAGAATTCATGGCTCGGGCATCGAGTCGACTGGACGTCGCTGAAGCGAACATCATCATTTCAGGTGGTCGAGGCATGGGGTCTCCAGATAACTTCGTTCATCTTGAAGCAATCGCAGACACCCTCGGTGCTGCAGTTGGAGCATCCCGTGCAGCAGTTGATACTTGGGAAACGATTCCACACTCCATGCAAGTTGGACAAACTGGGAAGACCGTGAATCCGAACTTGTACATCGCTGTCGGCATCTCTGGTGCCATTCAACACCTTGCTGGTATGCGCTCTTCAAAGTACATCGTCGCCATCAACAAAGATGCTGATGCACCAATTTTCCAACATGCAGATTACGGCATTGTTGCAACTTGGGAAGAAGCACTCCCCGTTCTTCAATCGACGCTTTCGACAATGATGGCGTGATCAGGAATACTTTCCGATTGTGTACACTCCGGAACCTGCTTGGTCTCCGACGAACGGATTCGTTTCTCTTTCGTGACCAATGGTTGTGAGAGGTCCATGTCCAGGATAGACGATGGTTTCTGGAGCAAGTGGCCACAACTCTGTGTGTATCGAATGAGCGAGAACTGTGAAATCCCCGCCAGTGTCTGGCAAGTCGGTTCGGCCAACTGAACCTGCAAACAGGGTGTCGCCAACGAACAAGTGATCAGGCCCGTCTTCAACAAGAAGTCGCAAGCAGCATCCTCCAAGGGTATGGCCTGGAGTGTGGTGTACATCAAAATCAAGCGAACCAACAGTGAGTTGCTTTCCAGCTTGAAGAGAGATATCGGCGACAGCAGGTTCTGGAACTTCAAAACCGTAACGTAGAGCCGACTTTTGGGCTAATGTCTGCAAATAAGTGTCATCGGGATGAAGGTACCAATCGACATCATATGCCTTTTTCAAATCAGGAATATGTCCGCTGTGGTCGAAATGTGCATGCGTATTTAGAAGAGCAACTACTGTTCGAGTTGGAATGCTTGACTCATGCATTTCCTCTGTTGAACGTGGTCCGTTTGTCCAATCTGGCCCCTTACCGGAAAAAGAGTGTACCCAATCAATGATTCGTTGTGGCTCAGCACCTCCATCGATGATTACAGTATCACCTGTGGTAACATCGGTAACGACTGAGCAGCGCATTTGGAGAATACCAACGAAAAAGTATTCCACCCACGGTTCCTTAACGGCCATGACCAGTCGAACCATTTCTCCTTCAAGAGACTAAGCATTAATCAATTACAACTTGTAGTGAATCACTGGACCACTGTCCGTCACGGTCACAGACCCGTAACTCAAATCGGTAATTGCCTCGACCCAAGCGAACTTTGACCTGGCTGGAAGAAGCAATCTCTTTCCCACTTGAGTCAATCCAAGACCAAGTTTGTATGCGACCTTGAGGGTCGTGTGAATGCGTTCCATCAAGCGTAATGATGGCGTTTCCATCTTCGTCAGCCACATGTTGTTGATCATCCCCCGAAACAGCTTGTGGGACGATGATCTCTCGGATTCCAGTGTTCAGTTCATCGAGTAAACCTTCCTCTGGTAGGAGGGCCATGTTGGTAATTGCATCATCCAGTTGAGAAAGCAACTGTTCAGTGTCAATGTCCAACGCACCGTCCGCTGTGACCTGTACAGTTTCACCTTGAACATCTCCAAGCGCTGCTTGCAATGCGTCAAGTCCATCGCCTGAAGCATTTGCATTTTCCATGGAAGCCAATTCATCGGCAGTAAAAAATTCATTCATCGCATCATCTTTTCTATAGATTTCTTCAGCCGACAGCGGCAACGTTTCATCGGTTTTTTCAAACCATAAGGTGAGTTCGGATGCATCCGTTTCCAGCAGCGGGTCGGAAAGAGAAAATTGACCAATTGGTTCTTCTTCTGTCCAGTCGTTTTGATCTTCTCCCGCAAATAAACAGATGACACCATCGCTACTCAATTCAAGGAAATTCGGCATGCCTTGGTGTTCAATTTTCCATTCGACGCCGTCTTTATCTCGGCCGAAAATATAGAACCACGCTGATGCAAGGACGCATCCATTACGTGAAACCAAGTTTCGAATTGGATACTTACACTCCATGCGAACTTCATGTATCAGTTCGGATGCATTGGTTGTCGAATGAACTACTTTACCGTCATCAAAGCCACATAGTAATCCGTCTTCACTGGGAATGGCTTGAACAAGACGACTCTTCACATCGTATCGATGTTCCAAGTTCTGGTGAGCGATGTTCCAAATTTCAATTTCAAGAACTTCTTCATCACCGGCTACCAAAGCATAGCCTTCTCGGCCAATGACGATGTTGTTGTTGGAATCGTTTCCAATGCAGGTGATTGATTCACCCTTTTCGCCCCTCGTAGGACGACTCCACGCTAAAGATCCGTTCAAAAGTGCTTGGACTTTTCCGTTTTCATGCGCTAACACGAGATAGTCTCCAACGCTTTGCATGTGTAAAATATCTTCGTAAGTTCCTTCCAGGGGATATTCTGAACCGTCGTAACGAACTAAAAATAAACGGCCTAAGCCATCGACGACTGCCAAACCAAAAGGTGTCGGTTGAAGTTCGAATCCGCCTGCACCGATTTCCAATTGCCATTCGACGTTCCCTGTTAAATCAAGACAGGAGACCCCATGTGCATCATCTAAGACATACACAGAATTACCTCGCACCACCATACCACGCACCAACGATGCGGCTTTCCAAGTACCGCTCACAGTAAATTTAGAGTGGACATGTTGAGCAATGAAAACTTGCCCATCTCCTTCAGACCAAGCCGCAACTTGCCCGTTCATCGAAAGAACGAGTGCAGTCACTTTGGCTTCCGGCTGGAACGCAATATGAACTGGACGACTTCTCAGCATGATACGATGAGGCGGCGGCCTCAATTAACCTCATCCCTTTGATGGGAGGTTTACTGGAACCATGCCGATGTATTCGGATGTGGCCGGTACAGGCTTGGCGATTCCAAATGTTTCCACAGAGCCAACTTTTCCACTTCTGTCCAACCGCACAAAGGCTCTAATGTGCACAAAGGTGTCGTTTTTACCGCCTCTTCTCTTCGCTCAATGAAAGGCTCGGCTTGCAGGAGACTCAAGCCGATTACACCCCATGCAGGCCGTTGAAAAGTACGGTTTTTATTGTCTTTCGTTCGACTTCGAACACCGATAAATGGATCCCAGTTTTTAAGCACAGCGATGTGCTCCTGATGTGAATCGAGAACTGGTATGATTCTGGAACCTCTTCGCATGATTAAGAAACAACTGAGCACATCATCACGGGTCCTAAGTTGTGCAAGAACATCACCTTGTACTCCTGTTGGTAAACCTCCTGGACCCAATGTTCGTTTTTCGATGGAAGACACTTTGCCAGGTTCAAGAATAATTTTGACCCACCAGTCAGGATGAGAGAGATTAACAGACAATGAAGGGTCCATTTCCATCAATATTGAACCCAATGCCCGGGCATACGATTGAGAATCCCAGTCCCCTTTTTTCCCTAACCGTTTGATTCGAACGCCAAATGTCCGTGGCTGGCCCACTCGAGAATGGCGTTCAAGAACTTGCTTGGCCACCAGATTAGGATCGAGGTCTTCAGAAAGTTCAACGATGCGGTCCATAGCCACAACACCAAGGCCGTGACAAATCAATTCTTCAACGTCTTCAGTGGGCGCTTCTGAATAGACCACATCAAAATCTCTCAAGCGAGAACGTCGAATTGGAACCGAAGTATCTTTCGACAGTTGAGCCAGGTTCCTACGCAACGCACGCTGAAGTGAACGACGAACCACTTTTGACTTTAATCCAAGTTCACCAAAACGTAAAATCCACGATTGTTGAGCCATGAACAGGCCTCAATCTTCCGTATCGTTGTGCATGTCTACGATTTCATCGTCCTCACTGGATTCTACTTTTGCAGTGTCATTGCGGGAAGCATTGAGTGCGTCAAGATAGGTTGCATCAATCCCGCCTGTGACGTATTCACCGTTGAAGCAGCTGGTATCAAACCGAGAAGGTGGCTTGTTTCCAATGGATGTTGCCTCGATGAGGTCTTCGAGAGATTGATAGAAAAGACGGTCGCTTCCAATGATGGCGTTGATCTCATCAATGGATTTTCCATTGGCAATGAACTCATTGATTGCGGGCATGTCAATCCCATACACATTTGGATAGCGAACAGGAGGTGCCGCAGAAGCAAAGTAAACTTTTGAAGCGCCAACATCACGTGCCATTTCGATTATTTGAGCGCTGGTTGTTCCTCGGACGATGGAATCGTCTACCAAGAGAATGTTCTTGCCTGAGAACTCATGTTCAATAGCATTCAATTTACGTCGGACGGATTTCTCACGAAGGGCTTGACCAGGCATGATAAATGTCCGACCAACATACCGGTTTTTGACAAAGCCTTCTCGGTATGGAACGTCAAGAGCTTTCGCCATCTGTAATGCTGCAATCCTGCCCGAGTCAGGTACCGGTATGACCGCATCGATATCGTGATTTGGCCATTCCTCAAGGATGCGTTTTGCTAACACATCTCCTTGGTTAAGACGAGCATGGTAGACCGAAATACCGTCGATAACTGAATCAGGTCGGGCGAAATAGACGTGCTCAAAAATACAAGGAGAGGCTTCCACTTTTTCGGCGCATTGCCGATGGAACAAGTGCCCGGAGGTAGAAATGAATATTGCTTCACCCGGCTCAACATCACGTACAATCTCAAACCCTAGTGCAGTAATTGCAACCGATTCACTAGCGACAATCCATTCTGAACGTCCGTCAACTTCACGAGTGCCAAAAATTAGCGGGCGGATTCCGTATGGATCTCTAAAAGCAAGAAGACCGTATCCCGATATGATGGAAACACAGGCATAACTTCCTTGAACACGTTGATGGACATTTTTCACCGCACTGAAAACGGTTTCAACATCCAAGTGAGGAGCACCCTCAATCGAGAGGCTTGAGCCATTTGAATCCAGTTCGACAGCCAACATATTGAGCAGTAATTCAGAATCACTGGTTGTGTTCATGTGCCGGTGATGTTTGTCGGTCAATTGGATTTGAAGTTCAGCAGCATTGGTGAGATTGCCGTTGTGAGCAAGACCCAAGCCGTAAGGTGAATTGACGTAGAAGGGTTGAGCCTCTGAACGTGAAGAAGAACCCGCAGTTGGGTAACGGACATGTCCTATTCCGACATGACCTTGCAATCGACGCATGTGGCGCGTATAGAAGATGTCAGAGACCAAGCCATTTGATTTTCTTAAACGGAACTGGCCATTGAAGTCTGTCATGATCCCAGCAGCATCTTGGCCCCGATGTTGAAGCACGGTAAGGCCGTCGTAAATGAGTTGGTTAACATGGACATTTTCACGTCCTACGATTCCAATGATTCCACACATTGTATTGCCTCAATCTTATCGAGTGCTTGGCGCTTTGTAGCCATTCCGGCTTAAGTCATCCCAGATTCAAGCCTTAGGGCGGTGTGCCTTCTTCGACCAATTGAACTTGCGCATGCGAGCAGTCTCGCCGTATCCGCAAGAAGCACAGACCGACTTTTGCTTGTGGTATGCATTACGGCCACAGCGGCGGCAGCGAATGTGAGTAGTCTTCTGACGCTTACCCATGGATGGAGTACCTTTCGACATAGAAACACCGTATAATCGCTCCACCGACCTCCCCCTTATGAAATCGACGGCGGAGGAACCCCCGTTTGATACGCCATTACTCTTCTTCTAAAGTGAAATTAATACGGCGTTTTTGAGATGTAATCGTCGAAAATGTGGCTCCAAGAGAAACGCAGAATGCAAGTATGACGGCCCCCGCTGTTACCAGTGTGTGAACGATATTGTAGATCGCTTGAGCTTGAACTGAGCCGTTATCTTCGAGCAACATTGGGCCTTGGTTGATGAAAAATAATGTTGCAGCCACACCTAACAACGACGCACAAAGCATTCCAACCAAGGGCGCCAACGGTCTATTTCGTGATTCACCGTAGAAGAAAAGGTTGCCAAGCAGCGCTATTGAACAAAGAGTGTAAGCCGTTAAGGTTGCATTCGCAAACCGAGTAAAGGTCACATCTCGGTCAAAACTCTGAACTCCCGATGAAAGGGTAATCTCGATAGCAAGTATGAGAAGCAAGGGAAGAATAAACGCCAGCGCCATCATCCGCCACGTAACTGCGAGACGTGAGCCAATCATTCCTCATTCCCTCCAATGTGTGAAGCAATGACGCCTGCAACCTGTTTGAGTTCAGTACCGTTTGGTGCTTCGATACGTACTGGTGGAGGGAGCGTCTTCTCATAGACGAAGATGACTAGCGCAAACATAAGTATTGAGAGCATACTTCCAACTGCCAATCCTGCCAGATCTGCCACTGCTAGCCACAAATGCTCTCGGAAGTCATCGGTTGTCATCAATGGTCCGTCAACATTCAAACCGAGTAAGATCATGATGAATCCAAGGCCGGAAAGCAAGAACATGTAGTTTGATTCGTTCTTTCTCTCATCGCCAATGGTGAGCAGAGCAATAGCTGCGAGCGACGATAAGCATGAGGTAAGGAGAAGGAAGTTTGGCCAAAAAACGTACCAGTATACGTTGATTTCTCCGCTTGCGATTTGTGGTGTAAGAATCCACCAATGCATTCCTGCAAACCAGGAAAACCCTACGGAAGAGAGAATGATGCCAAGCCTTCTATCGCTTCGTGGCAAACGTCCAACAGGTACATGGCCAGAAAAGGAGATGAGGTAAATCCCGAGAATAATTAACACCGACGGCCCAATTATGGCTCCGAGCAAATGCCCTGCGGCGGTTGATGGAGATGACGGGGCGGTCCACGGACTAACGCACACCATCACGAGGCCAATGAACGAAAGAATTCGACCGAAGGATTTGCGCTGGTCGTTGGAAGAGGAAAGCCAAATCCATACCCCCAAAGGCACCACAGCGACCGGAAGCCAAAACAACATTAAGGCCTGAAACATCTCGTCCATACTACCTCTCACAGTATGAATGTTCATTATCTATCCCCTTATTTTCACCTCAGTCTCTCGATTTTTACTTACCAGTGAATGCGGCACTCCTAAATACCCGACTCTTGTGGGCCGAATGCTCAAGGTGCTCTTATGGTGAAAATGCCACGACAAGTCAAGCGTTACAGCCCATCTGCTGGTAAGCATACCATGCACACCATCGAGCGTGTCAAGAAAAGACGCGCTTCCGAACTTCGCTGGGGACAACGCCGTTTCCGACGCGTTATGGCTGGTTACCGTGGTTTCCCACGTCCAAAGCCAGAAGGCCGTGAAAAGCCTACCAAGCGAGTGAACATTCTCTACCGTTGCACAGAAACTGGCAAGGCTCACTATGCGCCATGCCAGCGTGCTAAGAAATTCGAACTAATTGACAAGTGAGTTGAACTACATGGCACAAAATTTCCTTAAAGTATCCTGCAAAGATTGCGGTAACGAAACCACAATCTATTCTCGGGCAACCTCTGTCATTTCCTGCGGAGTTTGTGGAGCAACTCTAACCAGCCCATCTGGTGGCAAAGCTGACTTGATTGGCTGCACTGTTGTGGAAGCACTTGAATGAGGAGGCTAAGCCTCCGATGTCCGAAATCACCAATACGCCAAAAGAAGGCGAACTTGTTGTTGTAACAGTGACCACTGTTAAGCAAAACGGTTGCTATGTCAAACTCGATGAGTTCGAAGGTGTCGAAGGATTCATTTTCATCGGAGAAATTGCAAGTGGCTGGGTCAAAAACATCCGAGTCTTTGTTCGTGAAGGTCAACGCCTCATCTGCAAGGTAATGCGGACGAGAAAGGATGGAACTTCTCTTGAACTCTCACTCAAATCCGTTTCAGAAGAACGTCGTCGAGAAAGGCTCCAAGAATGGAAAAACGAACAGAGAGCTCATCAACTCCTCAAAGTACTCGGTGAAAAAGTCGGATGGGATGAAGCGGAGATCAAATCCTCTGGAGAAGAACTCACTGACGCTTTTGGTGGCCTGTACACCGCTTTTGAAGAAGCCGCAATGAATGAAGGCTCACTTACTGATGCTGGATTTGAAGGCGATTGGTTGAAAGAATTCATTGAGATGGCCATTGAGAACATCATCCCTGCCTTCGTTGAAATCCGAGGCGTACTCACGTTAAGCATCAACGACATCAACGGCGTTGAAGTCATTCAAAAAGCTCTCCTCGCAGCAGAATCGCTTTCTTCGACTGAAGAAGAAATTGAAGTATCATGCCACTACAACGGGGCACCTGAATACAGAATTGAACTCAAAGCACCCGATTTCAAAACCGCTGAAAGCATTTGGGAGAATGCTACAAAAGCAACGCTTGAGCATGTTATTGCGGCGGGTGGAGAAGCCACTGCTTTGCGTGAATGAAGCGCTTGAGTCATAAGCAATGTCGATGCAGGTGATACCATGGCACGACAACTGTTGCAACAATGTCTTGAATGTGAGGCGTGGACTTTAGCAACTACTTGCCCGTCTTGTGGCTCGAAAGCTCAAGCAGCAGCACCCCTCAAATGGTCACCTGAAGACCACCGCGCTTCGATTCGAAGAAAGATGTATAACGTCGAATCTCCAGAATGGTCTGCAAATCTTGCAACCCTACCTTCACTCGACGAAATGAAGGCATCCCATCTTGCTTCAGAAGAAGAATGATGCCGGTTCAAATCCACATCGGAATTGATTCTTTTGACACGCTTTCGATGTCAAACATTATAGCGCGGCGGAAGACGATACGCAGTATATGGGATTGAATATCGAATGGCGGAGTACCGATAACAACATAGGTGAGCACGAGATTTTTCTCTTTGCACTCCCAGGTGTAGGCAACGTTGGGAAAGTGGCCATTGAAGGCATCAATTCTTGCCATATGCAAAAAGAAATAGCGCGACTCCATCACACCTCGCTCCCACCCTTGGCAACCCTCGACGAAGATGGATTACTCGCACCCCCTCACCTCACCCTATCCGCTATAGAATCAGTTACTGGGAAGCGTGTTTTGACACTCACAGGCACCTCACAGCCGCTCGAACCTGAACATCAAGGCTCAATGGCGCATGAAGTTCTCGAGTGGTTAGCAAATCAAGGCGTCACAGCGCTGTATGTTCTTGCTGGGCTCATGGATTCACCAACGCGAAAAGAAACGTTCATTGTTGCCTCAAACGCATCTCATCGTATCGATTTAGAATCGCTTGGGGTCGATGTGCGAAGAGACGAACCAAAATCGGGGGCTATTGGGCTTGCAGCATTGATCGCTTCGATTGGACCGTTGTATAACATCCACTCAGCATGTGCTATCGCTACCACAGTCGGTTCGAGTGGAGATGCTTTTGCTTCGCAAAGATTACTTGAATCTCTGGACACTTGGTTTGACCTCGGAATTGCCTTGCCGAGTGATGTCCAATCAAAACTTACCGACAAGTTGGCTGCACTTGCACCTGGAAGTGTACCGGATCTGGTCAGTGACTTGACTGAATCACCTGACGCCTTCTACATGTGAAGGCTAATTCCGAATATGTACCCGGTTCGCACGGTTGACCAAATCGGGAATCAGAGCGATGTCAATAAGCCACAGCAATCCACATCCACCGAACGTTAGGAAGTAGAAAACCCCCATCCCAACCTGGTTAAGATAAAACCTGTGAACCCCTAATGGTCCGAGAAAAAACCACAAGATGTAGGTCACAAGAACATCCTTCTGTGAAGGGTTTTGGAGATATCGTGAACCGTGTTGTTGGTAAAAGTTAGTGAATTGATTTTGAGAACCTGCGGAAGGATTTTGCTGATTCTGTGACTGTTGTTGATACTGTTGGTTGGGATGTACTCCCGCTGGAGAGACTGGTGGAGACTGCGGAGCTGGCGGCTGCTGTGGAGCGGCTGATGACGGCTGAGGCATGTGGTAATGATTATGAATGACATTGCCGGTATGCAAATCTCCAGAGACAACGCTGTCTTTGACATTTGGACCAGATGCAGGTGTGGGCTCCATGTCAATCGGTTGCTGATAAAATCAATCGATAAAAAAGCCTTTGATTGGAGTTAGGCGCCGAGAGAGAGATTTGAACTCCCGCGTCACAGGGACAGTGGATTTCGAATCCACCGCAATACCGGGCTATGCGATCTCGGCCGTGATGCTCGCTCTAGCGCCACCGTCATAAGCATGATGCAACCTCATGGTCTCATGGAGATTCACCTGCATGGTCGAGACCATGATGTCAAACTCGTTGTTGAATCACAGAAGACGGTTCGTCAAGTGTTGGTTGAGGCTGGAGTACTGCCTTCAACGGTTCTGGTTAGTTTTGAAGGCACTATACTCCCACACGCAACCGTTCTCACACAATCGGTGAAATTACTGGTCACAACTGTTTCTTCAGGTGGTTAATCCCTTTCTACCCGCTTTGTGATGTGGATTTTGGAGTTTCGAGTTACATTCCCGCGTACTTCAACTGCCCAAGCATCGATTCCAATGTTGGCTACAACTACCGTGTCACCGATTTCAGCAAGATCGTACTGTGGACCCCAATCGTTGGCCCAGCCTTCAACCTTCATTGCTCCAGTTGCATCGAGAAGCATCAGTCCCTTTCGATGCCATTCTTTTCCATTACGCCCAACACCTCGTTTTTCAAGCTTGTAAACAAGTTTCCCTGTAATGTTCCAGCGCGCTCTAAATTCCATGAGGTCAGATGCAGTTTCATCCGAGGAAGCATGAACCATACAGGCATGGGGGTCGATTTTCAATTCGATTTCACCTTTCCAATTAACCGTAGGAATGACGTTGTCCAAACGTACCATGTCGCCTTTGACAAGTTCCGATGGCCATGATGGAGTTCCGTCCTCATGTGCATCGACTAAAAAGACAACTTTAGCAAATTTGCCGTCTTGAGAGACGGTCACTTGAGGTCGACGAGCCTCTTTCATACCCATCACACTGAAGACTTCTGCAACCAGAGTTATCCGAGGATCGAGCACACCTATTGTTGCAAGGTCGATTGGAGAAGAAGTACCGGGTAACTGGATGTTGCCGCCTTTTGGCAAGTCATCGTCACCTTTGCCACCAGGGCAAACTTCAGCCCAATCACAACGGTCACAGCGCACTTCCTCGGGCGCCTCGATAGGAATTCCACCGGCTTTGAAACCACGAACTGGAGAGGGCGTCGGTGGACACTCCTCAAGCGAAGGCGTCGTATGACGCAGTTGTTGCCAAAGCCCCTCCAACTCTGATTCCATAGTTGTCATCTCTTCAACATCAGGGCATTGAATAGTTTTGATAGCGTTAGCTCCGAGATACCAAATTTCCAAGCCGTTCACTTCCTCCTTCTTTCCGTGTGTCACCCACCACAGCATGGCGTACATTCGTAATTGTTCAACGTAATTTCCAGATCGGTCACCACGACCAATGCTGGCTTTTAAGTCGACAATCGTGATTCGCCCATCCCATCGGTACACAAGGTCATATTCGCCTTGAAACCAGTGCTCTGGATGAACAGCATTCATGGCAAACTTTCCCGCATTT
>JABGTJ010000107.1 GCA_018691345.1 Methanobacteriota archaeon | reverse complement strand
CTCGATTCTAGACTCATCAAACTCTACAGTTGATTCAGGAAACATGTCGTGGATTGCAAGCAACTCAAACTCTACCTACGAATTTTGGAACACGACCCTCACCCAATCAGGAACGTATGGATTCTATACTGTTCTTGGCTATTATGATGCCAACCAAACTTGGACACAACTGGATACGGACTATGACACATTCACGGTCTTGAACCAAACAAACGGTGGAGGAAACAACGGCGGAAACAACTCAGGCGGAAACAATACTGGCGGAAACAACACTGACTGTGGGAACGATGCGGCATACGCCTCACCCTATGCATACTCATCTTCATCGTATTACTACGTGAACGACACCTTCACCGGTATCATGGGCGTCTCTTGTGGACTTGTTAACATGACCATGACACTTGACTACTCGATTCTAGACTCATCAAACTCTACAGTTGATTCAGGAAACATGTCGTGGATTGCAAGCAACTCAAACTATACCAATGAAATTTGGAACACGACCCTTACCCAATCAGGAACCTACCGCTTTGATGTTGTATTGGGTTACTACGACGTGAACCAAACATGGATACAATTGGACACGGATTACGATTTCTTTTCGGTCTTGAACCAAACAAACGGTGGCGGAAACAACAGCGGAAACAACTCAGGCAACGATTCACATTGTTTGATTATTGATTATGTAGTATTGAACACCAACGGAACAGAAGTTTTCTTGAACTTGACAAATACATGTTCGTTCTCCCTCAACTATCCAGGTGTCAATTCTACTGTCGACAACCCCGGAGTGACTGGACTACCGAATCAAACGAGCTGGTTTTACATGATGCCTCAATACAGCTCTTACAGCCTTACCTGGCAACTGAATTACGATCAAAGTGTTCTGAATGGCACCGTGATAACATTCAACTTCAGCGCATGGATTCTCAACTGTGGAGATAACGGTACATGGCATCAATGCCCTGATTCAGCCAATTCGATTTCATCCTACAGTTTCGTCTACTTTTCAAGTGATGAAAACGGAAACAATACTGGCGGTAACAATACTGGCGGTAACAACACTGGTGGTAACAATACTGGAGGTAACAACACTGGCGGCAACAACACCGATAACGGTAACAACACCGACAACGGTAACAACACCGGCGGCAACAACACCGATAACGGTAACAACACTGGCGGCAACAACACCGGTGGCAACAACACTACAGATACCGATGGCGATGGGATCATCGACGCATTGGATAACTGCCCCACAACAAACAACTCTGATCAGTCTGACCTTGACCAAGATGGCTTAGGCGATGTATGCGATTTGGATATCGACGGCGATGGATTGGCCAATGCAGATGATGCGTTCCCAGAAGACCCTACGGAACAATCCGATATTGACGGCGATGGCGTAGGCGACAATACCGACGCTGATGATGACGGAGATGGTGTTGCAGATGCAACTGATAATTGTCCGCTTATCGCCAATTCTGACCAAGCAGATTTGGATGGCAATGGTGTAGGGACTGCTTGCGATGGCCTTGAGGTTACCATTGATGACAACGGAACAATTGCCGTAGACGGCGATTCTTTACCAGCACTCGGCATGGTTGGAACGGCTGTTGCAATCAGTGCAGGATTCCTCATATCGATTCGACGTGAAGACGAAGAATAGACTCATGTAGCGTCTTTGCTTCCCGTAAGCATGGACATCGGCGAACAACTCGCACAAGCAGCACAGCGCTTGTCAAAGATTTGCGATGCCGCAATTCCTACTTTGGAGAAAAAAACCATTGTTGCCCATGCTACAAACCCACTCGATTATGCCTGGCCCCACCATGAACAATTCTTGCACAAATGGGGAAACCTCGGCAGCCATACACTGCTCCTTGGAATGAACCCAGGGCCTTGGGGCATGGCTCAAACCGGTGTGCCGTTCGGTGCTACTGGGGTTGCACAGTCGTTTCTTCAAATTGAAGCTCGAGAATTGAGAACTCCAAAGAATGCACACCCTAAACGCCCCATTGAAGGAATGGCCCTTGAACGCCAAGAAATCTCTGGAACCCGATTGTGGAATCTTATGGAGCAACACTATGGTTCGGCTGAATCGACGTTCAGCAACCTCTTTGTCGTCAATCATTGCCCGCTGTTGCTTCTGGGTGAAACGGGAAAAAACATCACCCCGAATAACCTTCCAACAGCAATCATGAATCCGATTCTAAATGCTTGCGACGAACACCTGCTCGATGTCGTCGATATCATGGGGATAACGCGGATTATTGGCGTAGGAAAGTATGCCGAACAACGAGCACGGATGGCGCTTGGCGCTGGCAAATCAGGAGATGGGACGAGTAGAGAAGGGCGCAGTGTGCGTATTGACACCTGTTGGCACCCTAGCCCTGCAAGTCCTTTAGCCAACCGAAACGAAGGAGCAGATTGGCGAGAAAACGTCATCTCGGTCTTGCAAGGGTAAAATCCCATTGGAAAACCGGGGAACCATTCAAGTGCTTAATGCTACACTTAGTGTACATGGCAGAACTGCAGATGGCATGGGAGCGACAACCGGATGACCGACAATGGGTAACACCCGAGGGCGATGACCCACGTACAATTTACCAAATGTTAATGACAAGCGTCGAACGATTTGGACCAAACGAATGCTTCGGATATATACCGGCAAAAGGCGCTCCTCGCGTCCACATTACCTACAACGAGTTCGGAGAACTGGCAACCGCTGTCGGCCAACAACTGGCTGATGTTGGAGTCGCGGCCGGTGAACGAGTCGCTTTGATTCTTGACAACAGTGTTGAGTGGGCCGCAATGGCTTACGGCGCAAATGGAATCGGTGCTGCATACACCGCCATGTACACGCATCAACACGGCGATGAATGGGCTTACATCCTTAACGATTCAACCCCATCCATGCTTGCTGTTGCAAACACTGCGATTCTTGACAAACTCGTCAAGCACCTTCCAAACGATGCTGCTGCATGGCCTCGCTGCGGCGTGGTTCTGCTCGGTGACGAACAGGCAAATGAAATCCCTCCTGAAGGTATTGAAGTTCACGCATGGTCTGATTTTGTTGCTGCTGGCCGAGCAAGTGAAAACACGTTTGAAATCGCAGACGACCCGTTTGCCCTCAACACACTCATCTACACCTCTGGTACCACTGGAAACCCAAAGGGTGTCATGCTCACCAACTGGAACACGCTCTCGAACGTACTGTGTGTTCAATCAGCCTTCAAGGTCTACGTTGGTGATAAGAACGCTGCTTTCCTACCATGGGCTCACTCCTTCGGAAGCACCTTTGACCTGCACTGGATGATCCGTTGTGGTGTTCACATTAACCTCATCTCAGAAATCACTCGTATTGCAGATGAATGCATCGAAATTAAACCTGCAGTTCTTCTTGCAGTACCTCGTGTGTGGAACAAGTTCTACGACCGAGTCAACAGTCAATTCAATGAAGCTACAGGTGTTAAGAAATTCTTGATAGGAAAAGCAAAGAAATCCGCTGCAAAGCGAATTGAAAAGGCCGGTGTCGAATGTGACGCAGTTCCTGCTACCGGTTTCTTCGACAAGTTTTACGACAAACTCGTTTGGTCAAAAGTTCGTGCTCGATTTGGTGGAAACATCCGATTCTGTATGTCCGGTGCAGCCGCACTTTCCCCTGATGTTGCAGCCTTCATCCAACAAGTTGGATTCAGTTGCTACGAAGGATACGGCCTCACCGAAACATCACCGCTCGTTTCAGCCAATGGATGGGCTGGACCAGGAACCTCGAAACTGCGCTGTGTAGGCCGAGTTGCCAACGGCGTCAAGGTTACCATCGATACCAATGCTTGGGACGACCCTGAACGGCCTGATGAAGGAGAAATCATCGTCCACGGTCCAAACGTTATGCAAGGATACTGGAACAACGAGGCCGCTACCAAAGAAGTGATCATGGAACCAGGCGTCTTCAGAACTGGGGACTTGGGTAAATTATCATCCGATGGATACCTTTCGATTACCGGGCGTGTCAAGAGCCAATTCAAGTTGGAAAACGGGAAGTATGTGTCCCCTGCTCCTTTGGAAGAAAACCTCAAACTTTCACCGCTCGTTGAACAGGCTGTTCTCGACGGACGAAACATGCTGAAGACCTACCTCATTGTTCACCCGAACATGGATGCTCTCAAGCCTGCCCTTTCAAATGCTGGCGTTGACGTATCCGGTAGCAATGCCGACATTTGTGGCCGTGCTTCAACCCGTGAGTGGCTTCTTGCTGAGCTGAGAGAAAAGAACATGCAAGCTCCAACTTGGAAAGGCTATGAGCGTGCTGCAAACCTTATTCTCGATCCTGTTGAGTGGACTACCGACAACGACATGTTGACGCCTTCCATGAAGGTCAAGTTGCGAAACCTGCTCACTCTTCACGATGAAGAAATCAAGGCGTTTTGAACACCTTCGCCCTGACTTGCCCGGTAAAAAGCCGCATTTTCACCCGTTTTGACGGGAAAGAGGTTATAACCATTCACGGGTAACTGGATTTATGGCAAATCAATCCACAAACGTTGGAGAGTTTGCCACCTCCGAACATCAAGGCTCACTCTATGGTTCGAGACTCATCCCTAAAATCGTTCAGAAACCAATAGGGGTCGGAAGTTTTGTCGGACTCCTCGTCGGTATTGCCAACACCATCATTCTCTCGATTCCGCTGTTGTATTCGGCACCTGCTGGAGTACTCTTAGGCGTCGCCGTTTGCATTGTTGCTTGCCCTGGAATGCGAAACGAACTTGCTGAACACAAAGCCACCAAAACAGAATATCGTCAAAAACTAATGGCACGCAGTGGGCGTAAGAATGCGTTCACAATGTACGATTAAGCAAACCAATACGCACCTTGAGTGCCGTAAAGAGGGCATGGTGTTTATGAGGGGTTGACGAGGGCCGTGAACTGGGGAGAACATGCCACGCCAACTCATCAACATCGAAGGAGTCGACCGAAGTTTCGGCCCTGTTGATGTCTTGCTTGACATCAACCTCCTGGTTCAAGACGGTGACAGAATTGGTATTGTCGGGCACAACGGTGCTGGAAAGACCACACTCCTCAACACCATCAGCGAACAATCTCAAGACGTCGGTGTAATCGAGTACGCACCGGGGATTCGAATTGCGTACCTGACACAGATCCGAGACATTGAATCGGATTCCACCATCGAAGAAGAACTCGGACGAAAAGGTCGACAATTCCAAGAACTTGAAGAGGAAATTGCTTCCATCGAATCCCAAATGGCTGACCCAGCGTTCTATGAAGGCGACTGGGAATCGGTGATGGAACGTTATTCTGAACTTCAGCAAACGCTTGGAGCAAGCGGTGGGGGCAACGTTGCCAGTATTGCGAAAGCTACACTTGCACGGCTCGGCCTTGACAAGCACCCAATGGACATGCAAGTCAACAAACTCTCAGGCGGAGAGAAAGCAAAGTTGGCTCTCGCCCGTCAACTGGTCGGACTTGCTGGTGTCGACGTGATGTTCCTTGACGAGCCGACAAACCACTTAGATATCGAGACGACCGAATGGCTTGAAGGATTCTTGAAAGATTTCAAAGGCGCTCAACTCATTGTTTCACACGACCGATATTTCCTCGATCAAGTGTGTACTCGTATTGTCGAAGTCGACAATCTTCGTGCATGGCCATGGAAGGGCAACTACAGTCAATTTTTGCGCCAAAAGATTGCCACCGAGGCTGCTCTGGGCGACATGATTCACACTGTGGAAAAGAAAATTGCCGCTACCACTGGAGCTCTCAAACAGATGAAGCGTGCCAACAAGTACGACAAATCCATTTCCGCCAAACAAAAGATGATTGAACGCATGCAACAGGAATTGAAAGCCCTGCGTGCTCGCGTCCCAAAGAAGCGAAAGCCGCTCATTCTCACATTGGAAGCAACCGACAAGGCAAGCATGGATGTTTTGCAACTCGACGGTGCAACCAAAATCTATGAGGGTCTAGAACGGCCAATTTTGAGCAATCAAGATTTAGAGGTCCGAAAGGGTGACCGAATCGGAATTGTTGGCGGTAACGGCCAAGGGAAAACGACGCTTCTCAAACTCATCAACGGTGATGAAAAACTTACCAGTGGCATACGAGATTTGGCACCAGGCTGTGAGATTGGATACTTCCACCAGGACCACGCTACGCTTGATTTCAAGCTCTCACCGGTCGAACAGATTCAAAAACTTCGACCTGACTTCCAATACGGGGACATTCGTGCTGCTTTGGGCCGTTTTCAATTCTCTGGAAATCAAGTCACAACTAAACTCTCCCAATTGTCCGGTGGTGAGCGAGCTCGTGTTGCTTTGCTCAAATTACTGCTCGAAGAAAACAACTTGTTACTGATGGATGAACCAACCAACCACTTGGACATGGATTCCAAGGATACATTGGAAGAGGCGTTGAAGGGATACGAAGGATCGCTCATCACCGTCTCTCACGACCGCTGGTTCCTCGACCAAGTGGTCAACCGCATCTGGGAATTGCAAGACGGCGTGGTCACCGTCTACTACGGCAACTACACCGATTATATCCGTGCTAAAAGAGGCCTACCGCCGCTGGCAGAGGGCGAGATTTCGAGCATTTGAGCCTCAACTTAGAAGGGCTGATTTGATGAACCAACAGCCTGTGGCATCGGCATGGCCGATGAAGAGCCCGTATTCGAGACGACGACCGGACCGGTCCGTGTGATTACTGCAGCCTCCTTGTTTGACGGCCATGATGCAGCGATTAACGTCATGCGACGGCTGATTCAATCCTCTGGTGCTGAAGTGATTCATCTGGGCCACGACCAATCGGCGCAAGCCGTTGTGGATTGTGCTGTGCAAGAAGATGCACATGCAATCGCCTTGACTTCGTATCAAGGCGGCCACCTTGAGTACTTCACCTACATTCGTCAACTGCTCGATGAAGCAGGATGCGAGCATGTTCGTATCTTTGGCGGCGGTGGAGGTACCATCACTCCACCCGAAATTCGAACACTCCATCAGTCTGGAATCTCCAAGATTTATTCACCCGATGATGGCCGAAGTATGGGCTTGATGGGTATGATTCACCACCTCATGGGAATGGCT
>JABGTJ010000076.1 GCA_018691345.1 Methanobacteriota archaeon | reverse complement strand
CCAACACGTATTTCTTGAGCACGGCTCGGCAAATAGGTTTCCGATATCTCGGTGAGTGGCCCGATCAAGTTTCGTTGAATATCGTTCGCTAGAGCCTTAATCGGTGAGATGTAGACGCAATAGACTCGCTTGTCCAATTTATTATCAAGAGCTCGACGAACCAGTTGGTCAATGATGGTGAGGAAAGCAGTCAGCGTCTTACCTGAACCCGTGGGTGAACAAAGCAACAAGTGCTCTTGATCCATGATTGCCGGTATTGCGAGTTTCTGCGGGTCTGTGAAGTCTGGAAATTTGTCTTTGAACCAGTTTCGAACGGGTGGGCACAACAACTCAAGGAGTTCCTCTGTTTCCAAAGGATTGTCCAAGTAGTGAATATCTGCCATTTTTTTTCACGTTCCCCGTGGTCGGAGTCGCGTGCAAGGAGTAAATCAAATTAACGCTTCAAAGCGTTTACAAAAATTCGGTTAAGCCCAACCGATTCCGCCTTTTTTCCAGCGGTTGACAGGTTCTGTGTCCGGCGAATCAGGCATCAGTAAAAGAGGCGACTGCGAGGCATCAATTGGAATCGCAACCTCGTGGAGAGCACCCGTTGGACATGACCCAATGCATGAAAGACAGCCCACACATTGTTCTGCAACGACAACGACCGGTCTTTTCGAATGTTTGCGATGTTCGGGGTTCGAAGCGAGCGGTAGTAAAGCCTCAAACGGACAATGAGAAATGCAAAGGTCGCAACCAGTACAGTCTGGTTCGACGATAGCCACCATTGACTGCCCCATGATTTGCAATATCGGCGGTTCTTCTTAACGCTACGCTTGGCAATATTGGGCCTTGCATGACGGTGAGGTTGAAAGGCCAGTTCTTACAGCGGTGAATAGGTGTGACTATGTCCGATGCAGATACCGCCAGATTGGAACGTTTGTCTGGAATGCTCAAACGCAGAGGAATTTTGCTCCCTGCTTTTGAAATCCACGGCGGAGCCAAGGGATTGTACGATTTTGGACCAGTTGGTGGAAGGCTGAGAAATCGCGTAAACCAAACATGGCTCAACCACTGGCTATCACTCGGAAACATCGTCGAACTCTCCTGCCCAACGGTCACCCCATACGCTGTACTTGAGGCATCTGGCCACGTCGGTGAATTTTCGGATTTTATGACCATGTGCTCGGCGTGTGAGGAAGCAAGCCGAGCGGATACCTTACTCGAAGCGTTCCATCCGAATCCAGACTCGCTGACAAAGGCAGATTTGCAAGCGCTTTTAGACAAATCGCAACCAACTTGCCCGTCCTGCAATGCGGTGGAATGGACAGAAATTACCGCACAAAATCTCATGTTCAACACAACCATTGGTGCAGGGCGCTCTGGTCGCCCAGGATTCTTGCGACCAGAAACCGCTCAGGGAATGTTCACTTCATTCCCAGCATTGTATCGCCACAACCGAGAACGCCTTCCGTTCGGAGCAGTGCAAGTTGGTAAAGGATACAGAAACGAAATATCTCCTCGACAGGGAATGATTCGATTACGAGAGTTCAACATGGCTGAATTGGAATATTTCATCAATCCTCATGAGCCGGCGAAACATGACTTCACCGCTTGGGATGGCCATGTGATTACACTGGTAGCTGATGAGCAAGGCGAAGTCAAGATGACGTTCAGTGAAGCAGTCGAGAAAAACATCATCCGTCACGAAACGGTTGGATATTTTATGGCCAAAACATTTGACTTTTTGACGAAAGTTGGAATTGATGCTCAGAGACTGCGGTTCCGTCAACATGAAGCCGATGAGATGGCTCACTATGCGACTGATTGCTGGGATGCTGAAATCCACGGATCCTACGGATGGATTGAGTGTGTAGGAATTGCACATCGAGGCTGCTATGACCTTGAGGCGCACGAAAACGCTACTGGTAAGACATTGCGAGCTCGGCGCGAGTTTGACGAGCCACAAGTCGTTGAAATTGACGGTTGGACCATTGATGGTGCCAAAGCAGGACCTGCATTCCGAGCACTTGCAGGTGCAGTGAAACTCGCCGTCGAAAACCTTCCATCAGAAACTCATTTCCCACTCGCACTTACCCTTGAAACGGGTGATGAAGTGATGATTGAGTCGGAGCATGTGAAACGAGACCAGCGAACTGAAATCCTCTCAGGAGAATGGTATATTCCTCATGTCGTTGAGCCAGCATTCGGGATCGATCGGATCATTTGGCACATCCTTGACCATGCCTACGATGAAGTGGGCAAAGATGGAGAAGAATACACGACTCTACGCCTAAGCGATCATGTTGCACCAGTCGATTATTGCGTATTCCCATTGTTTGAAAAAGACGGCATGGGTGAACTTGCCAAATCGATTCACACCAAGTTATGCATGAAACCTAACATTGTATCTATGTATGACTCGAGTGGCTCGATTGGTCGACGCTATGCTCGGGCCGATGAAATTGGTGTCCCAAGGTGCATAACGGTCGATCACCAATCGCTTGAAGACCAAACTGTAACCGTTCGTTCAAGAGACACCGGTGAACAACACAGAGTTCACATCGATGAGTTGTAAGTCAAAGGTACTCCAAGTGTCTGCCTACAGTGAAGGTTGAAGAACCCTCGGAAATATCGTTGAACTATGGCTGCGGTGAGTGATTGGACAGAGCGTCACCGCCCATCGTCCGAACGCCAACTCGAAGGTAATGAAGTACAACGAAGAAAGATTCGTTCTTGGCTTGATGAATGGCAGAGTGGTATGCCTCGAAAGAAAGCCTTGCTGCTTGTAGGACCACCGGGTGTTGGAAAAACCTCTGTGGCACGTGCCATTGCCCAAGACATGGGATGGAACGTCATCGAATTGAACGCATCGGATGCTCGTAACGCTGCGGCTATCCGCAAAGTAGCGACGCATGGGTCGACCCACAGGTCGTTGTTTCACAATCCAAATATCAAGAAGCAACGTACGCTCGTACTGATTGATGAAGTCGACCATCTTTCAGGCGGTCTTCGAAAGGTCAGTCAAAGCCGCATCGAAAATGCGATGCAGGGGGAAGATTCCAAGGGCAATTCAGTCACGCTGAAGGGCGACTCAGGTGGTAAGGCAGAGTTGCTTAGCCTGCTGGCTGAAACCCGTCAGCCGGTTATTCTTGCTTGCAATGAGATCATGGGACTTTGGGGCAGTGGCTCTTCATGGAGTTCGACTCGAGATCGCTTCACTCGCCACCTTCAAACCATTACGTTCGACCGTGCCAGCAACGAAGCATTGCGGCGTATTGCTCGCCGTGTTTTGCGTGAGGAACAACTCAAGTTCGATGATGCAGCCATCGAAGCATTGGTTGCATCGAATCCAGGAGACTTGCGAGCACTTGTTCGAGACCTGCAGGTTCTCTCTTCCACAGCGGATGGTGCAATCACCAAGGAAATGGTTGACAGCCAAGCGTACGCTGGCCGTCGAGATACATCGGAGGGCGTGTTCCCCGGCCTCGACAAATTGTATCGCTCCAACGATGCACACGAAGCAGTTCGAATTGGCCGCTCTATAGAAAAAACTCCACCGGATATGATCAACTGGATTCACTGGAATAATTCGTCTTTATTCCCTCGGAAGGAATCGATTCAACGAGGTAATCGGAGTCTTTCACTTGCTTCCAAAATGTACATGGGGCAGTTTCGAAGCACTGCTCATCGATCTTGGTACTGGAGTGGACAACTGGCAAGTCTATCCGCTTCGGTCACGAATACTGTACCGTTTGAATCACGAATATATCCGTCCTATCCAAACTTCCTTCGTAGAGGCTCCTCGAGGACCAGACCTTCAATATTGAAGAGACTCAGCGAACAAACAGGAATGAGTAACGCTGCATTGCGAGACGAAATGCTACCTCTCTTGACTGCAATGCTGAAGGATTCACCCGTGCTAGGAGATTCACAAGACTTCGCTCTATCGTTCAAATTTGGATTTACCAGTGAAGAGCATGCCTCACTTGCTGGGCTTCCACTTACCCGTAGGGCGACAAAGAAAATGATGTCGGAGTACGATGAAGCCTATGAACAACTTTTGAGCAGTAAAGAATTTCAACCAATCGAGTCCGAACCAGAGCCTGAACTTGAGGTTAAAGAGCAAGTGGATGAAGAAAATGACGATTCAAGTTCGCCTCCTGGGCAAATGAAATTATTTTGAATCGTCTTCAGAACTTCTTTCTTCTTTCTCTTCAATTAGCCTTCTAAACAGTGCTATTGCAGACCTGTCTGAATGAACCCTCTTCTCTCTTCGCCACGTGCGGGGATGCATCAAAATAACTGCTGTGAGCAATTCGAGTCGACCAAACCACATTAAAATG
>JABGTJ010000105.1 GCA_018691345.1 Methanobacteriota archaeon | reverse complement strand
TAAAATTGCTCGTAAAGACACCACAATGCCTATCCTTCACCTTGCTGAGATGGTTGCCTTTGCTTTAGGCCACTATCCTGACCGATTCGCACAACTTCGAACACGTGCATTGGTCATCGGTGGCTAATCACTCATGCAGTGTCTCAAACACCCTCAAGGCGCTTGCTGAACCGAGATGTTCACAGTTGCTCAAATCTTCAACGGATGCAGAAAAAACACCCGAGAGTGTTCCGAACGTATCAACCATTGACTCCGCCTTTTTCGCCCCAATACTCGGTATGGCGGAAAGAACATCCACGGATACTTGCCTTTGATGCTCAGTCCATCTCCCAGCAAGAGGTGTTGGGATTTCGTTGTCAAGTTCGATCGCTTTGATTTCAGAAAGTGCCGCAGAGATGGCTCTCTCAATACTTCTTTCATCTTCATGCTCTTGTGCCCTGGCTTGAGCGAGAGAAGCCATCTTCTCTATCATATCGTGTTCTCTTTTGGCTGCTGCGATGATGAAATGGGCTGTTTCTTCAGGGTTTTTGGTCATCATCACTGGAATCCCGAGATCGAGGCTGACGTGAGCCAGTGCTCCATGGACCGCATTGGGATGGACAAATTGCCCGTGGACTTCTCCAACTTCGATAAGCAACATCGGTCGAGATGATGAGGCAATCAAACGGCGGCATTGGCTGAGCAATCGGCCATCTGTTAGAGAATTGACAAGGTCCCGTGCCGTTTTTCTCTCGATGAGGATTCGCTCAGAAATCCGGATGTCGCCTTCGTTAAGGTGGCTGAAGTGAACTTTTGCCCCTCTGCTTCTCAGATAGGCTCCAAGTGTAGAAGATGCCTCTCGATGGTCAAGAGTAATACTGATGTCTTTTTTCTCTACCTCGTTCATTTCTGAGGCGATAGCAGATGCCGCAGCGGATGCGAGGTTCTCTTGATGGCGATGTGCCTCTCCATCCAGTATTGGTTGAGGCCAAACCGTACGTATCGAAGGCTTGCTCTTTTCAATCGGTTTCGGCTTAGATGAGGCGTTGGTGGCAAATTGTTCAAGTCCCATTTGATGGCTATGCCTACGTTCTGATGGAGCAATGACTGGAACCCCTCTCTCCTTCTTGGACGTCTCTTTTTCTTCAGTTTGAACCGTTTTGGCCACTGGAATCAAATCCTCGATTCTTTTCATTTCCATCTCAATAAAAGTGGGTACTGAGAGGACTCCCCCGTCTGTGCGAATGCTAAAGGCGTCGAAAACGGCGTCTGAAGCCGGAGGTCTTGAGGGAATAAATCCCCGTTTACGTATTCGTTTTAACAATCGATACATTCTTTCCTCTCGCTTTCCGGCTGCACTGTTAACGTATTCATCTCGAGTTTGTTCTGCAATCAACGTGTGAACCGTTCCTGCTTGTTGACGAGCAGTTCTTCCTCTGCGTTGAATAGTGCGAATTGCGCTGGCTACAGGTTCGTAAAGAATCACGAGTTCTGCCGCTGGTACATCTAATCCTTCTTCACCCACCGATGTGGCAACAAGAATATTCATGTCCCCATCTCGGAAGCGTTGAAGTTGTCCAAGTTGTTGTTTTTGCGTCATACCTTTCCGCTTACCTTTGCCTGATTGGCCAATAAATCGGTCCGGTTTGGCACCTTCTATAGATTCCAAAATTGAGACGAGGTTTTCGACAGTATCTCGATATTCCGTGAAAACGATGATCTTACTGTTCGGATGTTGTTGGAGTTGTGTCTCGACCAACCCGCGTACATAATCCGGTTTGGGATGAAACTCTTGAATGTCCTTTGTAGCAATTCTAAACTGATGGACAGCAGGTTTGGCTACAAAGCGGTTGGTTGTTCTTTCACCACTTCGCCCGTCTTCTTCGGCTCGATCTAAAAACGAAACTGCTGCCTTGAGGCCCTGAGTCTGAATCAAATCAAGAAGAATATGGAGTCTTCGCAAGTCACCTATACGTCGGGCAGCATCGTAGCCACGAACATCTCGTTTTTGGATGGCTTGACTCGCTCGTCGCTGTGCTTCGTTAATCATTTTCCCTGAGATGTATGCTGTTGGAGAAAGAAATCCCATGTCTTGAAGATGCTTTGCCTCCAAGTCGAAATGGTCTTGTAACGGGCGCATCAAAAGGCGAAGTTCCTCTGGTAGCGGCAATCTATGGGGGATTGTGTTCATTTCAACTGCGTACGGTTGAAGCATAGTATCCTCTTTGCGAGAAACCTCAAGATAATCAAAATCGTAATTCTTTACGACTTCAAGAATACTGCTTTCTGTTGTGCCAGGGCTGGCTGTGGCACCGAGTATCTTTGGTGCTGCATGGCCTTCGCATGCTTTGCGGTACATGTTACCTACTTGCGCATAAGCGTGATTGCCTGTACCATGGTGGGCTTCGTCCACGATAAGCAGCCCAACTTCAGATAAGTCAATGCGTTCGTTTGCAGCATCGTTGCGTATCACTTGTGCTGTCGCCATAACCACGCTTGCACCCTTCCATATCGCAGGACGTTGAGCAATGGCATTTTCACCGGTATAGCTGACGATGAGATTTTCATCCAACTGGAGCATTTCTTGTGCCATTCGTTGCTGTTGCTCGACAAGTCCTGTAGTCGGGGCGAGAAGTAGAATCTTTCCAACATTCATTCGAAGTGCTTCAGCCATGGCCATCCATTCTACAGCGGTTTTTCCAAAACCTGTTGGCATTACCATGAGTGTAGAAGCGGCGAGAGTGTTACGCAACACCATCATTTGGTAGGCTCGAGCTTGTACGCCCTCCTTGAGAAAAGGATGCACTACCACTGCCATGACCGTACTTTTGGGTCGAGGGTTCAAAAGGATAGTGTGGAGTCTGCTTGTGAAAGTGAACGGAAATGATGTATCTTTTTGGTCAAATACTTCTTTATTGATGGGCGTCCATGGTGAAGCACAAAACAGATTCTCTTCAACAAACCATGACACCTCACCGCTGTACGTGACCGAACCACTCATATACGGGAGGTAAGTCGGATGGTTGCTCAAAGGTGAGCAGCCAGACACAATGGGCCATCCCCCGAGGACCCCACCTGTCTTGTCCCCCGGTCGTGGGGATGGGGCGCAGTGTCACGGCTACTCCTTTCCAGAGAGCCCTCGTACGCCCCCCCCGGTGGGGCCAATGCGTTGTATAAAACACAGGAGGAATCCGACATGGCAAAGAAAAGTCACCCACGAAGAGGATCGATGGCGTTCAGCCCGCGAAAGCGTGCAAACCGTCCATTTGGTCTGGTAAAATCGTGGCCTACAACCGATGCAAGTGAAGTGAGAATGCAAGGATTTGCTGGCTGGAAAGCTGGTATGACCCATATTCTCGCTCGAGACCTAAACCCACGAAGCCTGTCTGCTGGACAAGAAGTACGTGTCCCAGTCACAGTGGTAGAATGCCCTAAAATGCGAATTCTTGGCGTTCGTGGTTACACAATGACTCCATATGGCAAGCAAGCCGCTGGTGAAGCATGGGCTGACGCAGCCCAGATTACCGAAGCATTCCCTGACTTGTTCAAGCGCCTACCTGAGCGCAAGGAACACGACGCAGAGAAGCACTTTGAGAATCTCATGAAGGCAGATCTCGTCGAAGTTCGTTTGATTGCTGCTACGCAGCCATCATCAGTGTCAAGCCTCCCTTCCAAGACGCCTGACGTTATGGAAATTGGACTTGACGGTGGCAACATCGGAGAAAAGCTCGCTTACGCCAAAGAGAAGATGGGCGAAGAATATTCATTCGCAGATGCTTTCGAAGAAGGCCATCTCACCGATATCGTCGCAGTAACCAAAGGATACGGATGGCAAGGTGTCATCAAGCGATTCGGTGGTAAGTTGCAATCCCACAAGAACTCCAAGAAACGCCGACAACACGGTAACATGGGTGCATTCGGTGACGGATACGTCCGAAAGTCCATCCGTCAAGGTGGCCAAACCGGTTACCACCAACGCACAGAATACAACAAGCGAATTCTTCGTGTTGCGTCTCCTGAAGACCACGCAATCACTCCATCTGGTGGATTCCTTCACTATGGCGAAGTCAATTCCGATTACATCCTCGTTAAGGGAAGTGTCCCAGGGCCTGCAAAGCGTCTCATCCGATTCCGTGATGCGACTCGCGGTTCTGATAAGACATTGCATCCTTACGAAATCACGTACGTGAGTACATCATCCAAGCAGGGGGTCTGAAGTTGAAAGTCAATGTTATCGATATTACCAACACAGTCAGTCAAGACGAAGTAGACGCTGGCCGTCTTCAGGAAAACTTCGAAATCTCTGTTGAAAACGGAAAGAAAGTCACCCTTTCTGATGCATTCACTACTGAACTTCGTACTGATCTCATCAAGTTGGCAGTGGCTTCGAGCCGTGCTAACCGACGCCAAGCATACGGTTCGAGAGCTCACGTTGGAAAGCGTGCACCAATGGCCGGTATGAAGCACTCCGTCGAATGGTGGGGGAAGGGAAGAGGTGTCTCTCGTATCATGCGACGTACTGGACAAAGCCGAGGTGCTCAAAACCCGCACACTCTTGGTGGGCGCCGAGCACACGGACCTAAGGTCGAAAAGAACTGGGGCCGAAAACTCAATTTGAAGGAACGCCGTTTGGCTCGCAACTCTGCATTGACTGCAACAACATCCGTTGAAACAGTTAGTTCCCGAGGCCACCGTTTCTCTGAAGACATTTCCAATCTTCCTATCGTTCTAGGTAACTATACCGAAGTCCGAGATGGAAAGAGTGAGGAGTTCAATATTGAATCGTTCAACCATGGATCCGCAACACGAAAGGTTCTCGCCATCTTTGACCAAATAGGTCTTGGAGATGATTTGATGCGAGCCCGCGACGGACGAAAAATCCGTGCTGGTAAGGCTACCATGCGTGGTCGTGTTCACAAGACTCCAAAGTCCATACTTCTCGTTGTAAAGGAGAAGTCCGGATTGGCACAAGCAGCTCGAAACCTTCCTGGTGTCGATGTAGTGGCAGCCCGTGACCTGTGCGCCGAAGATTTGGCGCCTGGTGGCGATGTCGGTCGTTTGACCGTCTTTACCAAAGATGCTGTGGAGGCACTTAACTGAGGTGAATATCATGAACGCATACGACATTATCATTCAACCTTGGTTGACCGAAAAATCGATGGAAGCTCG
>JABGTJ010000104.1 GCA_018691345.1 Methanobacteriota archaeon | reverse complement strand
GCGTCTTCCGATTCTTCGTCGAAATATCGAATAAGACCTGCAGCCTGTTGAATACCGCTACCGTCGGATTTCTTCTTAGAAGCCATGTGAACCAATCTCTGCGAGTTGCCACCCCTTTATCAACGCGACGCGGCCAAGAAATTCACTCTTCTTCATCATCGCCAGTCAAATCTACAAACGCAATCTCGTCTTCAACAGCATCATATGTGAGCACATGCCCTTGAGGTATATCCTCTTCAGAAGTGGAAAAGGAGTCACTGCCGCTTTCAGGATCCGCTTCGATAAAATGCGCCTCAGCTCTCGCCAATGCCCGTTCAAACGCCGGGGCGTTTCCGTCAGCAAGCGCTCCACGGGCAATTTCCAAGTCATAATGAGCCGAATCAATCGACAGCAATGCCTTATCTTTGTTCTGGGAATCACTTTCTTGTGTTTGGCTGAGTCTTTTCTCTACAAGTTTGCCTTGTTCTTCGAGGCCAAACAAGTGCTCTTCAAACACAGCACGGGCCATTTCCAATCCCTTTTTCCATGCCAACTCGTTTGATTTGAGCGAAACATCACTTTTCTGCTTAGAGAGGAATCGGGTTGCTGCAGCGGAATGAGCAAATTCCCATGGGCGATGCGAAAGGGATGCGGATAAATCAAACATTAGTCGAGCATACGACGAAGGAGAACCTTTGAACTCAATACGATTGAGGTATCCCGAATTAAACAATCCAAATCCCCAATAGGAACGGGAGGTGATGGCGACACGAAGGTCTCCACTTTGCGTCCCAAACGACCATCGTTGTTCGTTGAAATGAGGCTGTTCGTTGAAATGAGGTGTTTCGGGGTGCTCAAGATGCACCAGTGTATGCGTTGCTACGTCGCCCAGATAGACGATCTTACTCGGCAAAGAGAATGACTTCGGACGCAGAAACCCCGTATCCAATTCGACGCGATGGTTCGCTTTCGCTTTACCAACTTGGGCATAGACGACAATGGTTTTGCCAATCGAATCGTATTCTCCCATGACCATTGCACCGGTTCACGGACCATGAATCCAACGCCTTATTGCAACTGTATCGGGAGAAGTATTGAAGAATCGCGCGCTGTATGGAAGGTTAAGTGAGCCGATGACTGCAAAGGGAGATTCGAAAATTGAGAAATTAACCGCACTACCAGGACTTGGTGCTGCGACGGCAAAGAAATTAGTATCTGCAAAGATTGATACGGTCTCTAAAGTGGCTTCAGCGGGCTCTAAAAAACTCCAAGATGCGGGCCTTAGTGCTGCGATTGCTACTAAAATTAGCGCAGCAGCCAAAGCTGCAAATAAAGCGTCAAGCACAGCCAAGAAGGCGACCTCTAAAGTCAAATCAGCAGCAAAGACTTCTGCTGAGAAATCTACATCAGCGGCTAAATCGGCTGCTTCGAAATCGAAGTCGGCAGCCGAGAAGGCTAAGTCAGCAACCAAATCCACCGCTAAGAAGACCTCGTCAGCGGCAAAATCCGCCGTTTCGAAGTCGAAGTCGGTAGCAAAGAAAGCCGTAGAGAAGGTTACGGCTCAATCCACAGAGAATCACACCGTTGAATCCAGTAAATCCTCTGACGGCCGTAAAGGTGGTACCCTGCGCATTCCGCGCAGCGTCAAGGACATGCCTTGGTTCAAAAAGAAGTGAAGGCGCTTCAAACAAGGGTTAGGATTGAAAACCGTCACCAAACACATTGATTCATGCCTCGGCGCAAATACGGTCGTTTACGAAAGACCGTTGAGATGCCGCCAAAAGAAAACTGTTCACGTTGTCGTTCAGGTAAATACTGCCCTATTGAAGGACACGCTGGCCAAGAAACAACGCCTCACCGGGCGTGGGCTGGGCCTTCAACGGTCAAGAAACGCAAACAAAAGCGCAAGTGACTCATTCAATGCCGACTGAACTGGTTGAAGGCGTTGTCTCAACCAATTCTTCTTCACCGTGTTCAGTTGCTGCTGCAGCTGCCTCAAGCGTCTGGCGTGTCGCCTGCGCTCTGTGGTAGACTTCACGTAGAGTTTGGTCGGAAATTTCCAGATAGACGCGAGTAGTTGCTATACTTGAATGCCCTAAGAGCCGTTGTATTGTCACGAGGTCTGCTCCACGTTCCAATAAACCCGTAGCAAAGTTGTGCCGAAGCACGTGAGGTGTTAGTTTCCCCTTGGGTAAGTTTGCATGAACGGCAAGTTTGTCCATGAGCCTCTGAACGCCACGAGGTTGCAATCTGCGCCCAGCCGAATTAAGCAAGAAGGCAAAATCTTCGTTGCGCACTCTTGCGTCTCGAATTGGAATCCATGCATGTATGCGTTCAAGTGTTCGGCGAGTGAAGAGGACGAGTCGGTCTTTGTCCCCCTTACCGCCGTACACGCGAGCAGAACCGTCTTCAAGGTCTATATCATTCATGTCAAGGTTGCAAACTTCACTGACCCTCAATCCTGTGTCAAGCATCATGGTAACTAGGATTGAAGCGACAGGATCTTCGCTTACAGAAGCAGCATCCAAAACCATGGTCATCTCTCTACGGTTGAGTGTTCGAGGTAGGCGTTTTCCAGCACGGGCTCTTACCAAATGATCCGGCCAGCGATGACCGAGCCACTTGAGCAGATGGCGAGCTGCTGCTAATCGGGCATTGTAAGTCGTAGGGCGTAGGTCTGAGAGGCCGTGTGTCCAACGATCAAGACGCCCACTGAGAGGTTCCATCCGTTCAGCTAACTCATAGACAGTGAGTGATTGATAATCGCTCTCACTGAGGACGTTTTCATTTGGGAGGGTCGTTTCAATGAGAGCGCGTAAACCGCTGGCATACGACTTCTGAGTGTTTTTCGACTTGTTTTCAGCCTTTAGCGTCTGCATATAGCATGAAAGCCACGGTAAATCTTGCATGTGGATGAGGCGCGGTGGAAGGGCAACTGAGACGTCATTCAGTCTCATTTGGCTCGGCCTCAACGCCTTGCGATTCCGCTCTGTTCCTTTTCTCGTATTCATTGGCGTTCCCCGCCTCCCGCCTGCGGCGGGTGTGCATCCCGTGCTCCGAAGAGCATTAGGTAAGAATGCGAACTCCCATATCAAACCACCGCGCGATATGAAGATACAACCGAACAGTATGAGACGTCCCCGCGAACGCCGAATTAAGCGTTGGTTTCTTCCGAGTCCGGCAGAGAGAATGCTTTTTGGGAAACATCAAGCATGGCTTGGCGCAATGAACTTCGCAGTTCAGTGAGTTCACCGTAACAGATTAACACATCTTCGTACCGAAGCTGGATATCGTCGCTTGGGTTCCATAGCAGGCTGTTGTCTCGAGATAAAGCAAAGACTGGAATCTTCGATGTTGAATTGAAAAGGTCTGCGAGCGGTTTACCAACCAATTGTTGATGGTTACGAATTTGTAAAGAAAGCACTCCTGAACCGGGGACCGTTCGTAGCAACTGGTCCAGGTCAACTTCAGCAAACGCCGTTTCACTTGTGACATAGTCAATGATTTCACCCGCTACATTTACTCCGCTTGCTTTCTCGATACCTTCCAGACCTGGAGAGGAATTTACTTCGAGAACCAACGGGCCGTCTCTTGCTTCCAAAAGGTCAACTCCGGCGATATGAAGTCCAAGCACTCTCGCAGCTCTGCACGCGGCTTCTTCGAATTCAGGAGGCAAATCGACTTTTTCCACCGTACCGTTGAGGTGGTAGTTGCTTCGGAATTCCCGACCTCGTGCTTTACGGCGCATGCTTGCAACGACCCGATCGCCAACGACCAGCGCTCGAATGTCCTTGCCGTGAGACTCTGCAATGTATTCTTGGATGAGCACTGCTCGACCAGTGAGCAATAAGCCTTGGACGAGGTTTCGGGATTCACGTATCGTATGACGGAGGAATACGCCTTGGCCTTGTGTTCCTTGCGTCACTTTGATGACGACAGGTAATCCACCAACAAAATCCACAGCCGTTTCCACATCGATGATATCTCGCACGTATGTGGTTCGTGGAACAGGAATCCGGTTTCGAGCAAGTATTTGGGAAGCATGCAGTTTGTCCCTGCTTTGGAGAATACCTGCTCCAGTGTTCGCAGTCCAAATACCGAGTTGTTCCAGATGCCGTAGAACAGCAACTCCGTGTTTGGTTATTGAATGGCCTATTCGGGGAATGACTGCATCGTAATTGAACGGTTCACCGTTGTGAAGAATATCTATGCGGCCATCGGCTACAAACAAAGAGAACTTCATCGGGTCCGCAACATAGGGATTTAATCCACGCTTTCGGGCCTCTTCTACGAGCCGTCGAGTACTGTAGAGCCGAGGCCCTCGAGAGAGGATGGCAAGACGTAGAGCCGAGTCTTGGTGTTCTCCATCACCGTGATTCGTCCCGTTCCCCTCCATGCCGCTCGCTGTTCCTCCGCGCCTTTCAAGTGCTCGCTTGAAATCGGAGTAAACATGTCCGATGAGGATGCAGCGGTTGCCAGTGAAGAAAACTCTGCTGTTGCAGACCAAGAAGAACCAGTGGAAGCGCTTACTCTTGAACAGCGCCAAGACGAGCTTAAGAATTCTCGATGGAACGTTTTTTTGTGGCTTGGTATTGCTGTTTTGATGTTTTCATTTGCTTTATTCCCAATGCCGTTTAGTGCTGATTACGATGATTTCGGGAACTCTGCAGAAAAGGACATCGGATTTGTATGGGGCCCTTCTCTCCCCGGGGATGATTTGTTTGACGCTTCCATGAATTTGGACGTAACTGCAACCAGTCCACCCCAATATTCAGACATCCTTATCGAAGCCTATGCGCTCAAAGTGGACAATTGTCAACAAAATCTCGCTGAATTTACCGTGATTGCCAAGAACGGCACTGACCATGCCTATCAGCATCAAATCATGGACAAGACGCCGATTACTGGACAAGAGTACACCTTTGAGTTCTCTTTGGACCCTGGCCAATACTGCATCATCGTTCAGTATGTTTATTTGAATGGAAGCGTCTACAATGCCGCCGAGGACATAGCCTTGGACGAAGACCAGGTCATTGACCTTGCAGTCAGTGGGAAAGTGTGGTCCAGTCAGACGATTGGCGGTCTATTCGGCATCCTTTGTTTGTCACTTTCTGCTTTTGCCTTTATCGGGGCACAAAAGCATGGAGCACACATTAAGAAAATTCTCGAGGATGGAGATGAATCAACAGAGACAAAGGTGCTGGCCTCTGTGTCAAGTGCCCGAATCGCTGCAGGTCCAAGCGGCCCTCCAGGTGCAGGCCCTAGTGGCCCCCCGCCATCAGCAGGTCCAAGCGGTCCCCCGCCAGCAGACGAACCATCGTCATCCGAACCAGCCCCTGTTGCTACGGATGCGGTTTACGAACCCGCAGAAAACGGCTATTTCTTCAAGAAGTTACCAGATGGAACATACGACCAAACAGTCTACGTGCAAAATGCAGACGGTACATACGCCCCCCATCAAGGTTAATCGCTGTGACTTTGCCCTACGAAATCCATGTGTTATGAGATACATTTGGGGTCATACTTGAAAGGGAATGACGATAGGCATCATGTGAGGGTTTGGAATGTCGAGTGAGGAAATCTCTACTTTGACCGTTGCTAAACTCAAAGCATTGTGCATTCTGAATGATTTGCCCACATCAGGGAAAAAATCTGAACTCGTTGAACGCCTCCTCGAATCCGGCCTTTCCAAAAAAGAAGTTGGATTACCTCAGCCAGAGGAAGAGAGAACCGTTGAGCAACCTGCCAAAGAAACTCCAAAGGAGGAGTCTCCGAGAGAGGAGATCGTTCTCTCACTCGAAGACGAAGACACGCTCACTCCGGTCGTCGAAAAATCCGTCGAAAAAACCGAAACCTCATCATCAATGATTCTTGATGCCGAAATTCTTGATGCTGAATTCGCAGACGATGAACCTAAAGTTCTCAAAACATCTGTTAAGAAAACAGTCGATGCCGATCACGCTCGAGAGAATCCAACGACTCTTCTGGATATGATTCGTAAGCCGCAGGTGGCAGCAGTTCTTCTTGCGGTTGTTATTTTGGGTGCTGGCGGATATTACTACCTGGACAACCAATTGGATTCGTTTACCGCCGATCAGCTCCGATACGGTGACAGAATGCAGTACCAAATTTCTGGCGACCAGAACGGTTTAGCTACGTTCCTTGCAACAGAAGGTTTTGTTGAACTCGTAATGGACCAAATCGATACGGAAGATGATATTTGTAAGATTTCTGCTGAATTCGGCGGTTCCGGTAGTCTTGAAATCACCGAAGGCGGTTCGAGCGAACTGGTCAATGAAGGCGGGTCTAAAGATCGATTAGGGGCTGTTCGCGTTGTAGGTGGGATGGGTGCTGAATGGCTTTCAGTTGAAAACGTGAACACCAATTCCCTGAATCCGTTCCGTGTGAACCGCCATCTTTCGATTGGCAACATTTGCGACATCGGTGCAATCACTGCTTCGGGTACAGCAGACCTTACTTCAACAACGCATACAGAATTAAGAAATCAAGATACCAAATCGACGCAACTTGAATGGGGCTTTGACCTTCCTTCTCCTATTGGGAAGTATCAAGGGACAACTGTGAGTTACGGTGTTGGTGGTTTACTTGGCGGTATTGAAACACTGGCGCCGGGTCTGGCTCTCATGCTGCAACCTGTTGAAATCCAAGAATTGTTTGCCAATGACCTCATCGACGAAGGAGCGACTGGAAGCAATCTTGGTTGGGATTGGAGAGTATTGGGTATTGATGAACTCAACGGCAATCCTGTGTGGAAAATCGTAGCCACTCACCACGACATAGAAGCATACTGCCTTGGAACAGCGACAATGAACCTGTGGGTTGAATCAGGAAATCCTTGGGCTGCCAAGCAGACGGTTGATGTACTCATCTCAGAGAATCAAGCCAGCAAATCGGGCTGCTCACCTACTTCTCAGTTACTCAACGATTATGTTCTCCCAGAGGGGGAATTGGAACTCCATCATACATTCACAAAGTCTTCACTTCAACGTGGCCAAAAGCAACTCGATTTGGGCCTAACCTACGGCTCGATACCTTTAGCCAATCAACTCGGCCCATCGAGCGATGAGTTGGAAACATGGGGTGATTATGACCTCCATATGCCCGATGATTCCACCCTTCGACAGCACAGTTTTGAGGACGCCATCGCATGCTTTGATTCCTGGCCAAATACGATTGCGCCTGGGGCCGCTAATGCTTTGGAAAATGAAGGTTATATTTGGCGAGGCACAACAAAACAAACCTCTTCCACTGTAACGCAATGGAACGTGTCTTGGGTAGCATCCGACGAACAAGCTGGATGGGTTCAATTTAATTTGACAGGAACTCCGAATGCTGAGAATTGCCAGTACGATAAGCGCGGCGATCTTGACTCTACAGCTTTCAATCGAGACTCGATACCGAAGACCCTCAACATTACTTCTCTTGAATCTCGGTTAACCGACGCCTCAAACTATGGCGTTCTGACCGGTGATGACCGATTTTTCACAACCTCAGGAGCATACCAAGATGGTATTCAGGTCGGCTATCTCATCGCAGTTCCCGGCAACGACATCGGCTCTTTGTTGTCTCAAATTGGGGATGGCGGTGATGGTGCAGTAACTTTGGACATGTCGAAAACGTGGGATGAAGACGGCCTAACCAAGCAGTTGAATTTACTCGCAGATGCCGAAGAAGGAAGACTCATCGGCTGGAGTTTCATTACTTCCCGAGTTTGATTATTTCCAACGGTTTTGACTCGATGGAGTGTTGCTTTGAGAGCCAGGACGTCGGTACTGAGACAAACTTGGCGCAGCCTGTACATCTGCATACAGAGGTGGCATTGGTGGTGAGGCAAAGCCTTGAGGTGATTGCTTTGGACGATACGGAGGTTGTTTGGGTCCTCTTCGAATGAACAAGAGTACGAGCAGAAGTAGAACAACGACTGCGCACAACACCAAGGGGAGCATGTACTCTTCGAACGGGCTGTCAGTGTTTCCTTCGTTCATGTCGGTCGCTGTACTTGGATTCTCCTCCTCTGGAGCAGGGAGGTTCCACACGCTGTAGTAAACCATCCATGTTTTTTCGAAGTAGCCGTTTTCCTCGAAAACCACTGCCCTGTATTCATACGGGCCAGCCGTTCCGTTGTAGGTGCATAATTCCTCAGCCATCGGAGTGACTTGATTTTGGCAACTGAATACCGATTGATTCAGTGTAGGTCCTTCAGCGAGAAGAGTTTGGTTCTTGAACCACTGAATCGTAAGATTAAGTCGGTCAGCCGACTCTTCAGTCATGTTGAATGAAACTCCAAGATTGAGATTTTCGCTGGTAGCGTTAATAATGACGTACGGCGCTGATGGCACGGAAAGAATGAACGACTCCTTGTCGACAAGTTCATCGATAGCATCGTCACAATCATCATCCAGTCCGTTCCAAATTTCAGTTGCTCCCGGATACAGCAGTGAACTGTTATCTTCGCAGTCAGCAAACCAGTAAAAGCCATCGTCGTCATTATCTGGGTCGAACACATTCGGATTTGTAAGTGTTGAAAGCACTTCGATTCCGTCGTTGAGGCCATCTGCATCGGTATCGTTGTCAAACGGATTCGTATTCAATTCAAGGAATTCAACCAAATCCAAGAGTCCGTCATCGTCTGCATCCGTGCCGATAAAATCCTCATCGGTAGCACCGTCGCAATCGTTATCGATGTTGTCGAGGAGTTCGAATGCGTTCGGCGAAATGTCAGCATTTGTATCATTGCAATCTTGGAACCAGTAGAAACCGTCCATATCTGTATCGTTATCTTTGACCAGAGGGTCGCTTGAGTAGGTTAGAATTTCAAGGCCATCAATCAACAAATCTCCATCGGTGTCAGCCATTGTAACACTGGTTCCAAAGAGGT
>JABGTJ010000102.1 GCA_018691345.1 Methanobacteriota archaeon | reverse complement strand
CCGATGAGATGATTGCATGCATCGCGACCCTCGTGTTGCCAAATGGTGGCAGCGCCGGCATTCCGCTCCATGAGCCTGACCCGTTGCACAAGGTCTTACAAGACAAGTATGGGATTCAAGTCCCTGTTTGGTCTTGGGAGTCCCCAAAGGGGCGTTACATTCGAATCTCGGCACAGTTGTACAACCATGTCGATGAATACCACTATCTTGCAAATTCGCTTGCATCAGAATTAGGCTTAAATTAGAATGTGAGGACTTTTTCACTGTCTTGAACCCATGCCGAACATTCAGCCATGGTTGAGAATTGTGCACCTTCATAATACGGCTGACCCTTGAGTATACCGCATCGGTTCTGACACGTTCCACAGACTTTGACGGGTACGCCATTTGCAATCAGTTCCTTGGTCATCGCTACCATGTCCTCAACGCCTGCAGGGGGCTCTATTCCGTCTCGCGCTAAATCAACGCTGTCGTTCATCAAGAACAATCGGACTTCTGCCCCATCGCTGTTCAGTTGTCGAGCCAATCGCAATGCATTCCACGTCACATCGGTGCCGTCGTAAGGTTGGTGGTTGAGTATGATCAGAATTGCCATAACCAACGGATAGCGACTCGGTGCTTGAAACCAACGATGAATTCATGCAGGGCTACGCTAAACATGCCTTCAAAAGGTGGAGACCGAAGCCGCACCCATGAAGGTGTCATTTGCAGCGTTTGCGAAATGGCTCATTCCTCATCGGAAACGGGTTCACATTGCCGTATTCTTCCTCACATTACTGATGATTCCAGGTGTACTCACCGCGCTCCAACCTATCGATATGGAATCGTATGAAATGGATTCTCCTGAACTTGAGGCACAATCCATCATCGATAATGAGTTCTCCAACTCAGAAATCATTCTTGGTTTCCTCGTTTCAGCCCGAGACCCTGCTAGCGTACCACCGTTGGAGGAATGGACACCCGTGCCTCGAATGAGCGACGGAGCACCCGATTATGCATCTTTGCCTAGTGCCAATGAGATGCTTGAAGCCGGAGAGCCTTGGGGCGGAATCAACGCTCCAACAGCGGGCATCATGAACCTCACTTTGCTTCAAGAAATTGATTCGAAAGTTGACCTTGTCCAAGAGCATTCACTCAGTAAAGCAATGAAACCACTGGTGAACGACGTTACCGGTAATCAAGCGCCTGGTGCAATCTCTCTGTCCGATCACTTCCGAGGCTTCATGAACGGTTCCTCCATTCTTACTCAACCCGGCCTTACCACGCTTGGTGTGATCACCGAACCACCGACAAACTGGACCGATTGTGGCGTATTGGAATGCCTCGAGTTTGATGATGAAAACGTCACACAGCAGCACATTGATTTGGCAGCATCACGAATGGCTGAAGCATCCAACAACAATTTCTTGCGTTGGTTGTCGCTTGACAGAGGATTTGTTGCCGACATGAATGCCCTCCAAACAGGCCCAGTTGGTGGCTCGTTGAACAACGACGGCACATGGGAAAACGCCTTCTATGCAACAGGGCGCTGGTCTGCTTCATCGACGTGGTTACTCGTTCAATTCGACCGTGGCATGCTTGAAGAGATGGGCTGGGAAGTCATTTGGAAAGATTCCCTCCAAGAAAAAAGCCTTGACTTTTCGGACGATGGCATCAAAATCGGTGGATACAGGGTTGCAGACCGTTCCCTGGTCCTTCACCCGCCGCAGTACACTGAAGAATACTGCCTTGAAATGCAGAAAGAAGGGGCTGGATGTTCGACTGAATGGTCGTACATGGACCTTGAAGGTCATCTTCGCTCGAACGACCGAACCACCATCACCCTCCTCCTCGGCCAAGGCGTCAACGTCGAAGTGAATCGAGAATTACAAGCAAGCGCTGGCCTCGTATTGCTGATGGGTCTAGCCATTGTCGGTCTGCTGTATGTGAGTCTGCGAAGAGTGTCGGATGTAGTCATCGTCATGTTTGCGCTTGGAACAGCGCTGCTTTGGATGCAAGGGATGATTGGTCACTTCTCAAGCATCACCTCATGGTTTGGCCTCTCGCTCATCGCTCGATCGCAATTCTCCAATCTACTGCCTATTTTGGTTCTGGCTCTGGGAATCGACGATTCGTTGCACGCGCTTCACCGCTACAAGGAAGAGCGTAGTAAGTCAGCGACGATACATGAAGCTGCTGAAACGACGCTCCAGAGAGTCGGCCGAGCAATCATGCTGACCTCATTAACGACAATGGCCGCATTTGCAGCAAATGTGTTCAGTGACATAGCGGTCCTGCGTTCATTTGGAATCGAAGCAGCGTTGGGTATCTTCTCTGCATTTTTACTCACCGGACTTTGGGTGCCGTTGATTCGACTCTCGGTTGACGATTGGATGACAAAACGCGACATGAACATTGAAGAATCCGGCGATACGACCCATTTGGTTCCTGAACGTTGGCTGAAAAAAATCTCACTCAGTTCTGGTACATTCAAAAATTCCGTAATCATCGCCGGGGTTGCGTTCCTCTTGACGGTTCCAGCCGCATGGGGGATGGCTCAACTTGAAGGGGATTTTGCTGTCGAAGACTTCCTCGATGAACGTTCTGATTTTGCAATTGGAGTTCAAGAGATTTCGCAGAGGTTTGCCGACGAAGGAGAACCTGCGAACCTACTCATCGAAGGAGATATTCTCGACCCGGCTGTCTTTGCAGCCATCGATACCTTCCGGCAGGATATGGATGATTTACCCGAAGGTGTGCCCAATAAAATCACCCGCCAACCCGACGGTACAATTGACATTTTAGCGCTGGATGAGATGGTTCTTGCAGCTCAAGGATCGCTTGTTCTCGATTCAACGCCGTTCGAAGCGGCTGGGTGGCTCGTCAATGAAACCGGCCACGGCATGAATTGTTCAGATGCAAGTAACGGGCCGTTGATGGACTTGACGGACCGCGACTGCCTGTCGTTCTTCTATGGATTCCTCTCGCTGAACGGCGTCCCTGGCGTAGGTCCAATCCCGGATATCCCTCCAAGTATCGTAGCACTGTACATTGCACCTACTGTCGAGTTGGACCCTACGCAGCCTTGGCTTGACATTGATGGCGAGCCTGCTGCTTACGACCGTATGCTCATTCGATTCGGCATGACTTCCCCCGAAGATTTCCCAGGGATGGCAGGAGGTTTGGAAGAAGTATGGAGGGACTTGTCTTCATTTACCAACCTCTCAACTGGAGACCGACTGGAAGCCGGCGAGCAAAGCGATGACAAACCGCTGACGTGGGTGATGACAACCGGTCGGCCAGTGACCCGTTTCGTCGCCTCGACCACGATGCAAGACGAAATGCAGTCCTCACTGCTTCTCGGTTCACTGTTCGTGTTCATCACGCTCTCCATCGGTTTCAAATCCTTCAAACAGGCCAGCGTTACACTGGTTCCAATTCTCTTGGTCGTCGTGTGGCTGTACGGTTTGATGTACATGGCTGGCTCCTCACTCAACATCGTCACCGTAACCATCGCCACAATATCTCTGGGTGTAGGCATTGACTACTGTATCCACGTCACTGAAAGGTATCGAGAAGGGAGGGAGGCCGGCGAGACGCACGACGAAGCACTCATTGGAATCGGCGGAGCATGCGGACTAGCATTGGTCGGCAGTGCCGCATCTGACATCGCTGGTTTCAGCGTGATTGCTCTTTCACCAATGGGGTTGTTCAGTAACTTTGGAATTTTCTCTGCAGCGATGATTGCCTTTTCGCTCATTGCCAGTCTCGTCCTAACCACTGCGGCTTTAGGCTTGATTGCCCGCACTCGGAATACTGGGGCAGAAGTCGATGGACATACGGCAGCTTAATCTCAACGACATACCATCAGGGTGGTCGATTAACGAACAAGGCCTTCCTGGAACCGGACAAATAACCGAACAGGAGTTTGCTGACCTTCTCAGTCTTTGTGAAGTCGCTGTTGGAGCATTCGAACACGAAGAGATGGTCGGTTTCGTACTCTGTCTGTTACCAAATACTCGCTACGCAAGTCTCAACTATGCCTGGTTCAATGAAAGGTATTCTTCCTTCCTTTATGTTGATCGTATTGCAGTGGCAGAGCGGCACAGAGACAAAGGAATTGGCACACTGTTGTATGGATACATCATCGAACATGCTCATCAAAGAGGTTTACCGGTAACCGCTGAAGTCAATTTGACACCACCAAATCCAGGTTCAATCCGCTTCCATGAGCGGCATGATTTCAATCAAATTGGTGAGTTTCACCAAGGAGAGAAGTCTGTCGCAATGATGTTGCGCTCCACGAAGTGAAGGGCGAAGGTGAACAACGCAGTATTGTTTAAGTCCATGTGCAGAAAGGTACGTTCATGGATGACCTCTTCAGTGGAAGCCCAAGCGGTCCACCCCAAAGCGTAGTTATTGAAGATACTGTGGCCGCACAGCCTCAAAATCAAACGTTCCAAGCTGTCACACTCTCAGGGCAAACACCTCATTTCCAAAATGTTGCAGCACCCCAGTATGGATACCAAATTCCACTCGCTGCGGGAAAGAAACCTTCTCTTCTAATGTTGGGCATTTCAATACTACTCATACTGTTTTCAACTGCATTTCCGTTTTTTGCCATTGATTCCTTCTTTAACGACGATGAACTCCTCTGCTGTCTTCTATGCAACGGCAACGCTGGGGGATTCATGCTCATGGGGCTTTACTGTTTCCAATACGGGACATGGGAGAAGAACGTTGGGAAGAATGTCTCAATGACGTTCTCGTACATCATCGGAATTTTACTTTTCTTCGTAGCAGCGATTTTGGTCTTCCTTTGGGCCGTATTTTTCCAAGAGATTCTATTGATGTTCTGAAGACCGACTTTTCTACTCGCTCTGGGAGCGGTGAGTTCATCAATGAGTGGTTTTAGGGCGTATCGCTGTCTTTGGGGTTGGCCCCGAGAAAGTGGTGATGTTATGACCGAAAAAAAACCCGATGACCCCGAAGATTCTGATGAAGATTGGATGAAATATGCGAACGCCGGTTTCGGTGAAACTGATTATTCTCTTTGGGATGATGAAAAGGCCACTGAAGCGCCAGAAGATACAGGAGACGACTGGGATGATTCGATTGAATCTCCCGACCAATTGAGCACCCACATGGAAGAGATTCCTCGCGCACCATCACCTGCCGGCCACAAGCACTTGGTTCGAATCGGAACTTGCGATCACTGTCTCGGTCGCCTTGGTGGCAAGAAGAGGTTTGAACAAAGTCTTGAAGAATCCGGCATCGAAATCCGAGGCTTCGTCACCGAGAGGGATTCACACTTGTCGAGTGCTCGAACTGACCAGCCGCTGTGCCCATTCTGCGAAAACCTCTACGAAGAATCCGAATTATTAGCAGACATCATTTTTGATTCCATATCGCCGTATGAACTTTCTCGATTGCAACTTGGAGTTCGCATTCCCAAGGACCAAATCGAAGAGGAAGAAGAGATGAGAAAACGGTTCGGAGCAGGCGGTTCAGACGCTCTCAAGAGCGGACTTGTACAGGTCATTGCTCAACACCTAAACAAGCGACTCAAAGGGGTAACCTTGGTGAACGACAAACCACAGGTATTGGCTCTTATTGATGTGTTAACTTTGACGGTTGAACTTGATATTCGCGCACACTACCTGTACGGGCGCTACCTCAAACTTGAACGGGGTATTCCACAGACTCGCTGGCCTTGCCGAGCGTGCAAAGGGCGTGGATGTCAGCGTTGTGAGCAATCCGGGCTTCAGTACAAAAAGAGCGTCCAGGATTTAATCGGGAATCCATTGATTGATTTATTCGAAGCCAAAGAACACGCTTTCCACGGCATGGGCCGTGAAGACATCGATGTGCGCTGTATGGGCCGGGGACGCCCATTTGTGATTGAGATGAAGGAACCAAAAATCCGTTCAGTTGACGCAGTCAAAGCCATGGAACTCATCAACAAGGCTGCCGAAGGCAGCATCCAAATCACAGGTCTGCGAGATTCAAACCGAAGTGAAGTGGTGCGAGTCAAAGACACACCGGCTGAAAAATCGTACACCATTCGTTTCCGAATCTTACCGCTAAGTGAAGCGGAGATGGCGGTCTTGACCGCTCCAGTTGATTTGACGCATGTGGATGTTCAAGAACGTGGAGGCAAGGGCAAAAAGAAGTCGTCGAAACGAAAACGACGTGGCGATAAGAAGAACGACCACAAAAAGCCTCTTCCGTCTGTGATTGATGTTCCTGTTGGGCCTGATGAAACAACGCTCAAAGCGATGAAAAAACCTGAACTGGTGGCAATGGCTGAAGAAATGAAATTGAAAAAATCAGGTACGAAGCCCGAACTCATCGAGCGTATCATGGCTGCTGGCCCACCGGCACCAACCTTCCTTGACCTCCCCGGAAATGACGACATTCTGGAAACAATTACCAAGTTGTCTGGAGTGAAACTCGCGCAGCGCACTCCGGAACGGGTTGCTCACAGAAGAGCAGACTTAATTCGCCGAAGAACGGTTTACGAAACTTCGAACCCGACCATTGAAACGATGGAAGATGGTGTTCGTGAAGTGGAATTCACCCTTCGCTGTGAATCGGGAACCTACGTCAAAGAAACAGTCCACGGCGACGGTGGCCGGACCCAACCGAGCCTCTCTTCATTGATCAAAGCCAAGTGCGAAGTTTTGTGGCTTGATGTAGGCGATATCCACGCTGATTGAAGTGATTTACACCCACGAGAAATGGGTATTTTTACCAAATGAGTGGTTCCGCATCCGTCGCGGTGCTTATATGGGAAAGGTAGGTCGCCAAATTGCTCGGAAGATGCGTAACTGCTAACTCGGGCAAAAAGGAGGCGACAAACATGAAGCGATCCAAAGGGCTGCGAGTCGGAACACGAAGCATTCTACGTCGACGTAAGAACGAGCGAAGCCGAATCAACATCAGCCGCGTAATGCACGATTATCAAGAAGGCGACCGAGTCGCTATTGTCCTTGACGGAGGCCAACAAATGGGTATGCCTCACCGCCGATTCAACGGACGAACAGGATTCATCCAAAAGCGACAAGGTGTTGCTTGGGTTGTTGCAGTCAAAGACGGTAACATGCCAAAAACGGTCATTGCTCGACCTGAGCACTTGCGACCACTCGAATGAGGAATTACCATGACTGAAGAAGAGCGATTCGTAGACTTTGCAACTGTTCGAACAATGCTGTTGGAAGCTGAGAAGCGTCGCAAGAACCTCACCTACGAACAAAAGGCTGCTCTACAGCACGCCGAGTGGGCTGCAAGCGATGCTCGAAACGGATTCAAAACCGATCCAGAGGTCTTTCAACAACTCAAAGATGCTCTAGGCGAGGTCAAAACTCTATCCACGCTCCCACACTTGGCTGCAAAGTTAGCCGAACTCATGCCACTGTACTCAAACGACGTTAAGGCAGTCATGGCTTCCGAGCGAAAAACAATTCCTGACGATGAAATCGCCGCAGTATTGGAGATCGTTCGTCAACACATCGGATTCGAATGAAACCCGACCCCTCGGAGGTGATTGGATATGACCGGTGCGCGAAAAGACCGTAACATCAAAGTTGGTGCTGGCAAGAAAAAATCGACTTCCAGTTCGACTTCGTGGTCACGCCCAGCAGAAGGTCGAAGGGATGTGGCTCCTGCTCCAAAGTCCCAACCACGGCAGAACTCGGCTCCAAGGCGAGACAACAACCGCCGTAACGACAACAACCGTCGAGGCAATCAAAACCGCCAAGGAAACCGTTCCTCACGCCCTCAACAAAAATCACCACTCATGGAAGAGGATTGGGCACGCGTCATTGACCACGACCAAACGAGAAACGAAGTCATTGCTGTCAGCGAATCGAAGATGTTGTTGTGTCGGCTCAAGCCAAAAGCCGAAATCGCTCCATTGCTCACGACCGCACGAGTGTACATCGGTACGGATTCCAATTTGCGAGAGCACATTGATCAAGTTCTTGGAATGACCAACATCGGGAGGGTCGCTAACCACGTCAAAGCAGACCTACCTCTCGTGATTCAAATTTTTATAGAGGAAAATGAAAAGCATTTCATCACGGCCTTCTTCAATGTCGCCGGCAACATGTCGCTCAAACAACACGCCTTTGAACTCCTCTCAGGAGTTGGCAACAAGAAAGCCATGCAGATGGTCGAAGCACGAGGCTCCTCTGGGTTTGAATCCCTAAGCGCACTCAACGAGGCTTGCAACATCGATGCTGGAGAACTGCTCGCAAAGCGGTTCCTCGCAGAACTCGATGACCGAAATATACAACCTCGTCTGCTCGACCTGCTGCTGCCGGTGAAGGCATGAGAGGCGCTCGTTGGCTCATTGACAGTCTGCGAGATAAGCAGCCTTTCGATAAATCACTGGGTCAACATTTCCTCGTTAATGACGAACTTATTGTTCGAGCGGTGGAACTCGGAAACGTCACCGATGAAGACCATGTTCTCGAAATTGGCCCGGGACCAGGCGTGTTAACCGAGGCACTGTTGTCCACTGGGTGCAAACTTACTGCAATCGAAATCGATACTGGAGCTGTCGAGCATTTATGCGGTGCTTTCGCCCCGGAAATTGAATCAGAACAACTCCTTCTCATCGAAGGTGATGCATTACAAACACGATGGCCGGAAACTGTTACCAAAATTATTGCCAACATCCCTTACCAAATCTCTTCTCCTTTGATCGATGAACTCACAAGGTACCATCGAAACCCGCGTACTACAGAACTTCAGAGGATTGTGTTACTCGTGCAAGAAGAATTTGCTGAAAGACTGGTGATGGAATACGAAAGCGATGTTGGCTCACTTGGAATGACGGTGTGTCTTGACTGGGAATGTGAAATCGAGGACAAGGTACCTCCACATCATTTCAGTCCAATGCCGAAGGTTAATTCTTGTTACATCACTATGGCACCGCACGGAGAAGCATGGCCGTGTGATGTTCGTTTGGTTCGTCAAATGATCCATCTTGCTTTTGACCAACGAAGGAAGAAACTTCGGTCGACCCTCAAGGCCGTTCCACGGCGAATCGGTCGAGTCAATGGTTGGCATGCAGGACGATGGAAGCAAGCCTATGCAGCCCACCAGGATGATGAACGAATGGAACTACGTCCTGAAGAACTGGAATTCGACGATTGGATTGAACTGTGTGAATCGTTCACACGGAATGCGGACAATTCGTAGTTCATAAGGGGTCAACAACAGTATCTATTCCTACACTGTGAGAGGAGAGCCTTTTCTTAGGAGGGTCTCCTCGCCTAGACTCGACGGAGGGGATACTATGGCCAAGAAAGACACCTACCTTGCTTTACTACGCCGAGGTATCGACGAAACAACTGCTCAGCAGTTGGCCGATTCCGGACTGAAGATTGGCGATTTGAAGAAAATCGACAAGGACATGCTCATTGAAAATTACGGCCTAAAAGCCGACATCGCCGATGGTGTGATTTCGATTATCACTGCCGGACCTCAAAGTCACGGAAAAGAACGTTATCTATCGAAAGTTTTGGCACCTGAAAAGAAACAGGAGTCAAAGATTGAGGAAATCAAGTTTCAACGTAAGCAGAAGGACGTACTGACTGAACTTGCTGAGCAAAAAGAGCGACTTAAGATTGCAAAAGTTGAATCGTTCCGAGCCAAGAAACTGATTATGAATCGACTCGGAAAGACCGTCGAACTCATTGTTAAGTTGGAAAACAACCTTCATGACGAGGGTAAGGACGATCAAAAAGTGAAAATCCGCGACCAATTAGAAACTCGAGGTTTGGAAGCTGCTCGTGACCATGAAATGCTCGAACTCGAAGGGACGCCTCAAGACATCGTTGACTTCCGTCGAAAGCACGTACCTGCTCTCATCTTCCACGCTTGCCCTCATTGCGGTGATGAGATGGATCCTCGTCAAGCACGAGACCAAGACCGTCCTGAAGAATGGGCCTTCATGTGTTGGGAATGCGAAACCAGTTTTTCACCTGGACTAGCCAATTTGGTCGAAACTCGTCTCTCCAACGGCTCTCGCATCAACATTGACCCAGATAGGCGACCACGCAACCCTGTCCCACCAAAGCCTGCTTCAATGGACTTGTCGAGCATGAACGAACTCATACGAAAGGATTTGGAAGTCACTGGAGCAACCGCTGACGAGATGACCAAGGCTGTAGAAGAAGGTGGACTCACTGGCGGCCTTATGGACATCAACGATTGGATTGACCAAAAGTTGGCTGCCAAAGACTACATCCAAGCTCAAGAAGACCGGGAAGACTTCATTCTACGCACCGGTGCTGGAGCAACCAAGTTCAACAAGTGGATGAAGAAGGCTGGATTGTATTTCAACAAGCAAACCGGCCGTTGGACGCGCCACAAGGATATGCGCTGAGGTGGTTTTATGTCCGCCAACGCGGTTACCGCTGAAGAAACGCCTGTTGCAGAAGAAGTTCGACCCGTTGTTCGCTTCCTACAAGGTGCAAATCTTTTGGGCCAAACGCCTTTCATTGCTGGAAATACACTGGTTGAACATGCCGAAGATGCTGGTGTGAGAATCCCAACGAATTGCACATCGGGTACCTGCGGAACATGCATGGTCACCCTTCTCTACGGTGACATCCCACTGCCGGAAATTCTTCCGCCTGGCCTTGACGACTATCTTGTTGAAGAATGTGCCCGGCTGGGCTGCATTGGTGTTCCAAACGGCGATGTAGATGTGGATATTCGGCCACCGTTGTAGGGGTTGAATGAATGATTGTTGAATGGATCCGTTCAAATGCGTTCATCATCGTTATTGATTTGGTTGGCCTTTACATCGTCGTTCGCTTCCTTTCATGGAAGATTCGGCACAAGCTGGAAGAAGTTGAACAACGCCAGATATACGCAAATCGGCAAAAGAAAATCAACCGGCAAAACAGCAGTTTAGGCCCCGAAGAGGAATGAAAACATCAACAACGATGAATGTGAGGGCCTCTCATGGCGGAACTGCGTTTACAAACTGCTGCATCCGGTCATATAGCACGTGAGAAATACAACCTAAATACCGTTCAGGAAGCCATTCAAGAGCAAGGGTTAGCGTGGCTCGATATCTTACGCCCTGATGATGAAGTCCGACAATTTCTTCTTGAAAAAATGAAGTTTGACGAACTCGCTGTTGAAGACGTTTTTGGGCACGCAGATACAACCGCTCAGAAGTTCACGAATCATCGCTTCATCGTCATCAATGCTCGTGATGCAGACAACCAGCTGGATACTGAACCTGTCGCTATTTTCATCAAGGAAAATCTCATCATCACTGTTCGGCACTACAGTATTCCGGCATTGAAGAAGTTTAGACTTCGATTCAAGAAGGCAGACGAAGAAGACCTCGCACTCGGGATTGATTTTCTGCTCTATGAGCTGCTGGATTCTATTGCAGACGACTGGACGCCCATTTTGAATTCATACTCTCGCCAACTGGATCAACTCGAATTCCAAGTCTTCGACCCATCCCAAAAATACGACAACATTCTCGAAAGTCTGCACGATTTGAAGCGCTATCTGCGTGAAGCAAGCAAATCGATTGAGTCGTTGAATACCGTCACAATGCGGTTACTAAAACCAAATGAACGGTTAATCGGATCGGGTGCTGAGCGCTATTTCTCTGACCTCCACCAACTATCGGTGGCGTTGGTTAAGCGAGCAAGCAATTACTCGTCGGGTGCAACTTCAGCCCGCGACTCCTACCTCAGTAACATCAGCATGCAATTAGCTGAATCGAATGCACAACTCACCGAAGTGATGACGACGCTGACCATCATTGGTGCAATCATGCTGCCGTTGACATTGATTGCCGGAATATTCGGTATGAACAACGAGGACCTACCGCTCAACCAAGTTGGCGGTTTCTGGGGAATCATCGCCATCATGTTGGCATTTGCTTGCTTCATGCTGACCTTCTTCTGGCGTCGCGGTTGGTTGAAGACCTACGAAGACTGAGCGCGAGTGTTCAAGAACCGTGGACACTTCTATGAAACTATGACCGGGAGTGGACAAGTCACAACTGGTCCATTACCCATTGGACAATTCGCACAGTTGGTCAAAAGAACCGTCGCTCACGACCCTTTGTTTCGGAATCAAGCGCTGAAAGGTGAGGTGACTCAATGGAAACAATATGCGAGTGGTCATACTTATTTCTCACTTCGAGATGAAGACGGTCAAATGAGTGCAGTGATTTGGAAAGGGAAATGCTCCATCGATCCAAGCATCAAAGAAGGAAGCGAAGTCGTCGTCATTGCTACACTGGATCTCTATGTCAAGCGCGGAAATATTCAGTTGGTTGTTCAACGGATTGAGCCGGTCAATGTGCTTGGAGAATTGGAAAAAGCAAAACGTCAACTTATTGAAAAACTAAGCCAAGAAGGGGAATTAGACCGTGTCCGTCATCGCATTCCAGCGGTTCCAAAACATATCGCCATCGTGACTGGGGCTGGTTCAGCAGCACTTTCCGACATGCACCGGCTCATAGATAATCGGTGGCCTGGACTGCGACGAACCGTGATTGGAGTGTTGGTCCAAGGCCCAAAAGCCCCTCAACAAATTGTTCGTGGTTTGGCCGCAACTCGCGCCTTGACAAATGTGGAAGTTGCCAATCAGCGTGGCGAGCCACCCGTGGATTTGGTCATCGTCGGGAGAGGAGGCGGTTCTCCTGAAGACTTGTGGGCGTTCAACTTAGAGCCAGTTGCACGTGCGATTTTAGCAAGTCCGGTGCCAGTGGTATCCGCAGTTGGGCATGAATCGGATGTTCTGGTATCCGATTTGGTGGCAGACCTACGGGCATCAACGCCGTCAGACGCAATCGAACGGGTTGTCCCTTCGCGTAATGAAATCGAGTTTCTCCTCGATGAGATGGACGAACGGCTCAAGGTCGCCTCTCGCCGACAACTTATCGATTGTCGACAAAAAATCACTGTCCTGCATTCACGGTTACGGGTAGCTCCGCTTGCCGGATTGAACCGCGCCAAAGGCGAAATGATGAGAATGGCTTCACGAATTGAGAGAGCGACCCGTCAAACGCTGAATACCCAATCCAACATCTTAGCGCGTTGCGAAGCGTCTCTTGCTGCTGTCCATCCGCAACGCGTCCTCGAAAGAGGCTATTCAATGACACAAACGGCTGAAGGTTCGGTCCTCAGCAGCGTTGATGGGTTACAAACCGGACAAGACATCGTTCTCCACTTTGCGGACGGCTCTGCCGATGCGCAAATTATCAAAACACAGAAAGTAGAGGGAACAAAATGAGTGAAGAAAAACCAACATACACCGAAGCAGCACTACGATTAGAAGCAATTGTATCAACCCTCGAACGAGGAGGAATGGGCTTGGATGAGACTTTGAAACTGTACGAGGAAGGAGCTGAATTACTCAAACTTTGTAAATCTGAGTTAGCAGAAGCAGAAGGAAAACTCAACGAACTGCAATTGGATGAAATTGAATCCGAACTTCAATCGGAAAAACAGTAATTGAAGGAGCCTATAGCCAAGTGAGGGGGAGCGATGAAGCCAAAGAAAGTCCAGGCAATACAACGTCGGTTAACGCGCCTCATTGGAACATGGAAAGACCCCCACACTGAACAAAACCTTTCCGAGACAAATCAGATTCAAGGTCTTGAAGTCACTGAAAATGGCAGCGTAAACATTGCCGTAATTCCGGAACGACCGCATTGTCCGTGTTGTTTGTTTGATTTACGTGACTTACGACAAAAAATTGCGAAGATCAAAGGCGTCACATCGGTCGAATTGGTCGTCACTGGAGTGCCTGCTGCTGAGCGCTGGACGCGAGTTCTTAATCCGGAATGACCCGCGCTTTAAGCACAAAATATGCCGGTAGCGACCAGCCAAGAACAGCCACAAACCAGGCGATGAGTGAGCCGGCATAAACACCCCATTCCGGAAGGGAGTACATTGCAACCATGGCGTACACCGCCACGCTGACTCCGCCTAATGCCATTGGTCCGGCTGCGCCGCGTGGAACGGTCGGACCTTGTGAGAGCCAAAGAGCGACCATGCTGGTAAGGAAAATTGCCGGAAACACGGCGGCTAATCCGGCGATGAAAGGTTGCCCTTGTGAAGAGAGCCACACTGCTGCACCAATGGCTGCTGCTGCTGCACTCCCACGAAGAATCAAAACCAAGAACGCCACAGGTTCGCTTCCTTTCGGCGCTTCACGAACGTTCCAATTCATTCGTACGGCCAAACCAATGATTAGAATGAGGCCAAAAGTCGCCATACTCCATGAAGTAACGCCTAATTCCAAGGCATATTCAACCCCATACAGCATCAACATTCCACAGATAAACCAAGTGGCTAAGGCACCAAGAGCAGTGGTAAGAAGGGGGGATTTGGAATGTTCTAATCGAGGGGGGAGGTAAATCCACACGCTCAAGAAAATACCGTTGATGAGCATCCCCAGCGGCATGATGGCAAGACTTTGTGTGAACAGAACTTCATCGCCTGCAAGATAAATGCCTGCTGCAGCAGGAAGTATGGTTGAAGGCATCGTGCCAAGAATGCCGCCAGTAAGGCCTCCCCATCGTTCGATAGCAAGCGTAACCAATACCGCAATGCAACCTGCTAAGAAAGCAGAAACGAGCACGGATGTTGACAGCATAACCGCGCCCCAAAATTGATTCAAGCAAACGGATCTAGATGTACGATTTGGTCAACATCAATCCGTTTATACCCGCGCTCACGAGCATTTTCTGCGGCTTTGGAAAGCATTGCCCTCATCCACCCCAACGACATCAATGTCTGCAATTTAGTGATTGACTCGATAAAGTGAACTGGGTTTCCTCCGAACTGGGTGTTGCTGCGAATATCTGATTCAAGTTGTTCAACGACCATGTAGTAGGTTTCAATCAGTTCTTCTACCGCATCCTTCGTCACTGGCATCTTGGCATGCGTTTTCGCTAATGAAAGAAGTGAAGATTCGGT
>JABGTJ010000071.1 GCA_018691345.1 Methanobacteriota archaeon | reverse complement strand
TTATTCAGGAAGCATCTCCAAGAAGAACGCTGATGAAACCTACCAGATTCACTTTGATGACGGTGATGTTGAAGACGGAGTTGAGTGGGGCAGGATAGAGCCTTTGAATGAATCCTCTCAAGAGGTGAAAGATTACATTCATAACGACTCAACTGCTGAAGATGAGCTTGTCAAGGCATTCCAAGTTTTTGACCCAGAACATTCCGGCACCATACTCGCCAAGGACTACATGAAGATTCTAACTGAATACGGTGACTCGCCGCTGACCGTTGAGGAGGTGTTGAGTGAATTCGCATCCCTTGAAATCTCCATGGATTCCCAACTTGATTATTTCGAGCTCGCTAAGTATTTGGTTGGCTCCGAACTGATGGCGAACGCGCAACCTACTAAGCCGGATGTGGTCATTCGTGATGCCTACGTAGAAGGTGGGTTGTTGAAGGGGTACGCGTACGCACATCCACGGTTGGGAGAATCGAATATCAAATCAAGTCCAATCCAGTCGATTTCGTACGATGAAAGAGCGACCGGACGAGTGGAAACTCGCAACACAATTTACGTCGTTGGGCCAACCGGTTGGAAGGTTCAACCCGAGGACCATCCTTTCAACAGTTGAAACTGAGGATTACTTCGTTTCAAAAGAATGAGTATATTGGGAATGTGTTTTTGCCATAAGAGACCATTCAGCGTTCGTGAACTTCAAGTGCATCGGTCCCTACATCGTTGCATGGCGGTGCAGCAAGTACGGATTGAAGTCCGTTTGCCAGAAGGTCACTGGGCAGGTGATGTGACGCGCAGTCATCCCTCTGCAGTACTCCGAATCGAAGAGCACATGCCGTTGCAAAAAGGCCGAGGTACTGCACGGGCTTCATGCAGTGAAGACATCACAGAGACAGTATCTGGACACTCAGGTATCGAAGAAGTTCGAAGTTTCGGTAAGCAGAGTTTTGTTGTCGATATCATCGCTGGTGGTGGAGGTTTTCTCAAACCGTTGCTGAAGGTTGGTGTGATCCCTCACACGCCGTTCGAAGTTCGCGACGGTTGGGTCGAATGGACCATTTCCTGTGCTCGAGAAAAGGTTCGAGACCTCTTGTCTGGGTTTGACAACGAAGAGATTCCATACCAGCTGGTTTCGACACGTGGCGTAACCAATCGATTGCTCACACCTCGCCAACGCTATGTGTTTGATACGGCCATGAAGGAAGGGTTCTACGATGTTCCACGGCGAATCACGTTAACGGAACTGGCAGTTGTACTGGATGTAGCCAAATCCACATTATCTGCCCAACTTCATCGCATTGAATCAACGGTCCACCACGCCTTTGCAGATGACATCCGTCGACGAAGCCCCTAACATGTTCGTACGAACATGTTCGCAAAGGCAATAAGGTACACCCTCGCCTCCACCTGTCATGGACAACCTACCGAATACCTGGGAAGACTGGATTTCAAACTTTACCGAATGGCAAGACCGTGTCGGATTTAACCGTGAATGGATGGGCGACTTTGACCTTTCTATCCAGTTTGATTGGGACCGAGCCGGCGACGTCATCGAATTTGGCGACTACGCAGGCCGTGCAAAGTGGGAACGCTCCTTGCAAGTACCGCAGCAAAGCATGCGTGATGCACTGGTCAGTATGATCACCGTTCAAGGAGACACTGAGTTTGCATCCGTCGAACAACAACGCCACTTGCTCGCTTCAGCACCAACAGATTACGACCGCTATGCTGCTGCTCGCATCATGGCCGAAGAACAACGCCACGGTTGGCAAATGGCTTATCTCTTGATGACCTATTTTGGTCAACAAGGACGCCGTGAAGCACAAAAGCTCCTCGAGCGCAACGCTCAGGACGGAGATCGTTTGCTCGGCGCATTCAATCGCCCAATGCCTCACTGGCTCGACTTCTTCTGCTACACCATGTTTGTCGACCGTGATGGAAAGTTCCAACTCGGTATGCTCTCAACTTCCGCCTTCAAGCCACTGGCTGCTTCCATGGGTCCAATGCTCAAGGAAGAGTCGTTCCACTTGGGAACCGGGTCGAATGGATTGCGACGTGTGATCAAGGCAGGCGTCATTCCTCTGGACATGCTACAGCGATTCTTCAACAAGTGGGTTTCAACCGCTCACGACCTGTTCGGTGTAGATGCATCTTCATCCGCCCACTGGTCGTACGTCTGGGGTGTCAAAGGACGCTGGGACGAACGCAAGAAACTCGATGCTGGTATCGAAGTGGACAAGGAAGTTCTCAACGAAGAAGCACGTGGCCACTACCACACTGAAATCGTAGGCGAAGTCGGTAAATTGAACGGATACTTGCCAGAAGGCAGCGCTCCACTCATTGTCCCACACGAAAATTTCAACCGAGACATTGGTGCATTCAAGCGTCAACGCTTCACCATTGAAGGCGTTGCTTTCGAAGGCAGCGACGAAGAATGGGACGCCTACATGCAGGCTGCTCTCCCTTCCGCTGCAGACGAAGAACTCCTCAAGGAACTGTTCAAGCAAGAATGGGTTGCGAACAAACCCATGTCTGCTCGTCAAATTGCATCCGGTATCGGTGCAAAAGTTTGAGACCCGTACGCTCAGGAGGGTAACTATGATCCCAGTTTCATTGTACGGTATTGATGTCGAGAAATGCGAAGCTTTCTACGAAGCATTACCTGGACTTGTCGCCGATACGGTCGATGATGAGAAGTACGCTAACGCCTTGTTTTCTATCGAAAGTGAAGCCTCTCTTGAACACATACGTGTCGCAGACCAATGGTCAAACAACGACCCTTTCATCTGGCCAGAAGATATTTCCAACGAAGTTGAAATGACGCTTCGTACCGTTAACTACCCGGACGTATCTCTACTGGAGCACCTCTTGACGCTTGACAACGTCGACGCTGCTCGTGTTGCAACATGGATGCACTTCTCGACCAACTTGTTTCCTCTCTACACAGAGGCTGCTTGCGCTACACTGACTCGAATGGGTGTTCCTACGCCCTATGACCCGACCGACATCGCCAGCTATGGACTGTATGTTTCTCGCATTGAAGGCTTGAAACTCTACGCACCTGCGGCAGGCCTGCCTGAAATCGGGCTACCCCGCTCACGAATGCTCCAACTTGGTTTGGAGCGGTTTTCATGAAGAACCTCTTGGTTCACATGAAATTGATTTTTGTTGTTATCGTTTGGGGTATTGGATGGCCTGCTGGTCGTGTGATTGCTCAAGACATCGCTCCGTTTGCAGCCTCATGGATTCGTTATGTCGTCGCTGTCGCTCTGTTCGTTGTTTATCTGAAACTCTCAAATCAATGGATGGTTCCCACTCGAGGTGAATGGAAGAGAATTGCTTGGATTGGCTTTTTTGCAACCTGTCTGTATCAAGCCTTTTTCATGGTTGGAATGAAATACACTGCAGCAGGCGACGCTTCTTTGATGATTACATTCAATCCGTTTTTCACTGCAGTTCTCGCCATTTTCTTTCTCCATGAAGCCATGCACTGGCGACTCGGTGCGGGGATGGCTCTCGGGCTTGCAGGTGTCACCGTTCTTTTCCTTTATTCTCCAAACGTCGATATTCCGTTCTATGAACGAGCACTTGGCGATGCACTCATTGCAGGTGCTGCCTTTGCATGGGCTTGCAATTCCATCCAAATGAAGATTGCAATGACCCAACCAGCCGAAGATTCTGACCGGTGCCTCTCTCCGTTGCAACTCACCGTCTGGTCATCTGTAATTGGCTTGGTAATGTTGACTCCTATCGCCGCTGTCGAAACTGCGGTCATGGGAATCCCTGAACCGTCGTTTGATGGTTGGGTTGCGATTCTTTTCCTTGCCATCTTCTCGACGGTTGTTTCGTACGTTTGGTTTGCTGACGGCATACTCACCATCGGTGCTGGTAAAAGCGCCTTGTACGTCTATCTCGTACCCATCTTCGGTATCTACAGCGGATATTTACTGTTGGATGAGAAACTTGGTGCTTCGCTGTTGATTGCATTCGTATTGATTGTCGGCGGTGTGGCGCTTGCTCAGAGCAAGCAACCTGTTGTCAAGGAAGCATGATGAAGTCCCGCCTGTTGGGGTAAGCATGGAGATTCGTTGCGTAGCGGTTATTGGAGCAGGAACAATGGGTGCGGGAATCGCACAAGTTTGTGCTCAAAGTGGTTGGAAAACGAATCTGTTTGACGCCTTTCCAGAAGGATTAGAGCGGGGTATGGCTCGAATCGA
>JABGTJ010000077.1 GCA_018691345.1 Methanobacteriota archaeon | reverse complement strand
TGCGGGTTCTTTTTAATGGAAAAGCAGACCGGTCTTATGGGGATGGCCATGCGAGACCGGGTGATTCGAGACGAAATACACAAGGATATTTTCGTTCCTGCAGCTCACGCAAAAATTATTGATACTCGCGAATTCCAGCGCCTACGCTCTATTCAGCAATTGTCGACCTGTGAGTATGTATTCCCTGCAGCCAATCACAATCGTTTTTCACATTCATTAGGTGCATACCATCTTGCTCGAACACTTGTTGATTCGCTCAACGATGTACAACCTGGTCTGGTTTCCGATGACGATGCAGAATTAATTCAACTTGCGGCTTTGCTGCACGATATCGGTCATCCTCCTTTTTCACACCTGCTTGAATCGCCTGAAGTTTTTGCAACATACCATTCGCATGAACACTGGGGAAGAGTTTTGCTTGAATCGGAAGACACAGAAGTAGGAACCGCCTTGCTTGAGGCACTTGGGCGCTCTCGGCGCGACCGTCTTTTTGCCCTTCTCGACGGTGCTAGAGAACACGAAGGAATCCCTATTCCTCCGTTCATGAAGGAAATTGTCTCCAGTCAACTTGACGTTGATCGTATGGATTACATGGTTCGTGACCAAGCAAACACCGGTGCGCAAATTGGTGGTTTTGACATTGCTCGAGTCATACGTGCATTGCGAGTGAGTGATGATGGTCACTTCTTTGTGAAATCATGGGGGCTTCCAGCAATTGAAGCCTACCTTGTGACGCGTTATCATATGTATCACCAAGTCTACTTCCACAAAGTCAACATGCTCACACAGAATTACCTTGTTCGCATGCTTTCACGTGCACGGGCACTGGCTCAAGACGGTGGATTGACTCTTTCACCGTCTCTTGAAGATATGTTGCTTAATTCGAATTTGGATGCCAAGGGATATGCAGCGCTCAACGATGCACACGTTCGAGTGGCTTTACCGGAATGGGCTGAACATGAAGATGCAACACTCTCGCACTACGCCATGCGTTTACTCTCTCGCCGCGACTTCCATAAATCGTTACGCATTGAAGGGCTGAGTACTGAAATGGTGACCGTCGTTTTACCTCGCTTACAAACACTTGTTGCAGAGGCTGGTTACGACCCGTCGATTGATGTCATCACCGCACGAATCTCTAAACGTGGCTATATGCCGTATGAGCAAGGTATCCTTTTGGAAGACGGACGAGATGCTGCGGACCATTCACCACTTGTTCGTTCGTTGACGCAACCGAACGAGCGCGCATTGATTTTTGTCCCCGATTCCATCCGCGACGAACTAGAACTGAGTGTTCGAGAATGGGTCAAACCCTCGCAATCCTCACTGGCACAGTTTGAATGACGTAGGGTTAAGTTCATGTCTTGTGCTCTTTCCCTTGAAGCAGGGGCCCGTAGCTTAGTTGGTTGGAGCACCCGGCTCATAACCGGGGGGTCAGGGGTTCAAGTCCCTTCGGGCCCACTTTTTGAACACCGTTCGATGACGATTTTTTGAGCCATCACGGCGCAACGGTTATGAGGGTCTCATTACTGGGTAGGGCATAGGTGGAACCCGATGTTCAAGCGTGCTCTTTTCTTACTAGCCCTTTACCTCTGCTCAGTATTGCTCGTTGCAGTTCCTGCATCCGCTCAGGCTCCAACCGCTGCAGTATCACTTTCCTGTGCGCCTATTTCGATTAATATTGAAGTAAAGCCAGGTTCGACGTACAACGGATTTACCACCTGTACCGCTAGCAATCCTACCACCTGGCAAGAAAAGATCAGCATTCTTGTCACAAGCGATGGATTAGCGACTGCAGCGCCCGGTGACATGTACATCGGCGCAGGCGCTGAAGTCGATTTCCAGATTTCCGTCCGTGCAACCCCGTACATGGTCATGCAAAGCCGTACACTTTCCGTATCCGCTCAAGTTCAAGAAATCAACAGTTTGCCTCCACCAAATACCGCTTCGTCTCAGAACAACATGATTGTCAACATCATGCAGTATTCATTGGTTCAGGTCGAAGCAGTCGAACCTTTCGTCCAACTGATGCCTAAGAAAGACAAGAACTTCGAATTCAAGGTGTACAATCTTGGTAATCAAATAGATTTCATGAAGGTAGGTATTACTGAATCGAGCCGTGAGAACCTCGAAGAAGCTGGGTTCACAATCAACTTGCCTGCTGTCAAGGTGCAAATCGATGCCATTCCAACAGCGACCAAGGTACGTGTCATGGCTAGAACGCCAAAGACACAAGGATGGAGCGACGCATATCACGTTCTCGACTTCTTCGCTGAATCTGAATTCGCTTGTAACAACGGCGGATGTATCCGTGAATCTCAAATGATTACTGTGTATGTTCGTGGTGTCTACCTGCCCGGCTTCGAAATAGTTCCAGCAATCTCGATGATTGCATTGGCGGCAGCAGTTGCTGGCCGACGATTCATTGAAGATCGTGAAGAAGACGAAGAACACGTCGTCTGGTACGAATCTGCACCCGGCCTGTGACGGCTTGCCTTCCAGGGCTCTAAAATCCCGTTCCGTCAAGCACATGTAGGGGTCGCTTTGATAATCCCCTGCGTTTAACGGCTTCATAACAGGGATTGCTATGAGTGGATTATTGGACAAAGCCAACACATCAAAAACCGAATCTGAGTCAGCACAAGCGACTGTAGTTGCTCAGAGAGTTTCAGCCGCAACGCAGCAGCCAACAACTTTGGTGACTGCTTCCGCAGGTGGACCGGACATTCCACTTTACCTCACCATCGCTGGTTGGATCACCATTTTCATTGGCGGACTTCTTGCTTTGCAAGGCGGTGGAATGGGCATTCTTGTCGTACTTGCTGTTTTGGTTGTAGGGACTGGACTTCTTGTTCAATCTGAACGAATGGCCGACCGTGAAATGAACACCATCAAACTCGGAATCTCGATTTTCATCGCAGTCCTCGTTGCTGCAGGCCCGTATGCTGCTTTTTACCTCGTGCCTGCCGATACATCGATGGCGCTGACTGAAATCAATGTGAGTGAAGAATCGGATGAACTTACATTTTACGTCCGCGGTTCTTTTGACTCTGCATCAGCAACCATTACGCTTGATGGTGAATCGTTGTGGTCGGACACTTTGCAGTTGAACAATGACCGAGCCAAATTCAAAGCACCCCTCGCAGCATTCTTTGCTGGCAATGCTCAAGATTATCGCCTTGCATCAATGAATGAATACATCATTGAAGTCTCTTCGGATGATGGTCAATCGAAAACAGCTGAAATCACTCCAGCACTTCTCAACCGTGAGGTTCTAAATTCAGGCGCTCGTATTTCAGAAGTTCTTCGTACTCAAACCTCTGGCGGTGGAAGTTCAGCAACGACCACTACCACGGTCGAGGGTGTCATTGTAGAATCCATCATGGGTCTGTTTGCACCGGGTGAAAACGCCCAAGACAATGGAGAGCATTCGATGACCAATCTTGCACTCACACCTGTTGCTTCCGATTATACCGTGCAACTTCTGGTTAAGAAAGGCAGTACAACCGAATACAGTTCTCCTCTTGTTGAAGTCAACGGTCTTGATGCAACGTGGACCAGTTCAGTGGATGGCGCCAAAAGCGGTAAAACAAACGGATGGCTTGGCCTTCCAGGAACTGCAATGGACAACTGGGCAGGCGGCAGTGGTGCTACAGAATTCCTCGACAAGGACTCATTTTACGATGGGGCAGGTTGCTATACTTTTGAAATCGTCATCACCAACGAGTTCTATGCAGGCATGACGGATACAGATTCTGACGCAACTGGAATTACTGTCAGCAGTAACTCTTGGGCACTCGACTTTGATGGCGAAAATGATGAACGAACGATGGAAGTTTGCTGATCAACTCAAATCAAAAAGCGAACAGTCACTTGCATCCAACGGAAGTTTGCTGAAGCCGTAATGGACGAACAGCAGGCTTAGTCCTCTTGCTCTGCCGAATCATCTTCATCGGTTTCTGAATCTTCCTCAGCTTCCGAGTCTTCTTCTGCTGCTTCAGTGGCGGTCCCAGACGGTATTTCTTCCGCCACATCACCGTAGTTCGAGTCTTTGGATGTCGCACGGAGAGAAAACATTGCACTGCCTGCTAAAATCAGTGCTGCAAGTATGACATAGATGAGAAGAGGTTGATCTTCAGTGTCTTTACCGATGTACCATCCAACTTCTTGTGAATTGCCACCTTCGGTGTTTGTGATGTCGTCAGAAATAGATTTCAAAACATCCGGAATCAATGCTCGACAATTCAAAACTTGTCCTCCATCTGTGTTAGCCCACCATGAGACTGGAAGTTTCTTTTCTTCACCAGGGGTAAGGGTGGTCGTCAATGATGTCGTACTGGTTAAGTTATCTTCCACATAGCACCAAATGTTCACTGTAGCAGCCGATTGGCCGGTGTTTCGAACCGTGACCATTGCTCCAATTTTCTTGTTGACTTCCGCAGTAGTGTCCTCCGCATCGATGGAAACAATTTCGATGTATGGGAGGGGAATGTTAACCGTCGCATACGGTAATTTGGGAGCTGGTGTGGTAATCGCAAAATCACCCCAACCGGACGAAAGCGTCAAAGTAAGTTCAGCATCTTCCGTATGGTATTCTCCATTTTGATCAGCCCACTCGACAATTCTTCTCCATTCGCTGCCACCAATGTCAATTTGGCCGTTCGCATCGGTAATGTCGTCGCGAGTTGATGCACCGTAACCAATACCTGTTTGGTGAACGGTGGCGTTCGGAGAATTCGTTTGGATGATTCGTTGCGAGAGCAAACGAATCCAGGCATCTGTGGTTCCTCCTGTACCTTGCGAGTTGGTGTAGGTGATCTCTGCAAGGTCATGGACGATGATGTCTTCATCGGTGCGACTGCCTTGAATTAGACTTGAATTAACTGAAAGGCTCGAACCGTTTTCAACGTGAATTGGAGCGCTGCCAATCAAATCACTCGATTCGATTTCACATACACCGGCGCACAAGATATCAGCACCGTATACTGCACCGTTCTCCATATACATGTTTCCAAACACCGTCATCGAAAATGAAGCCTCGCTCCAAGTTAGGCTTCCGTTGGTTTGATTGATTTCATGAGCGTCGAGAATTGGCATTTCACCGCTGCCAGTATGAAGTGCTTGGATCGACGTAATTTGAATAGGGAATACATGGTAGATGTAAAAATCAACGACAATATCAGTGCCGTCGAGGGGTGCTTCAATGGATACGGTGTCTTGGCCTGCGGCATCCACTGTTTGGTCTCCAACGGTGATGTTCATCATTGCTGATGTCGAGACGGTCTCTTCGAAGTTGAATTGAATTGTACCAGTATCAGCAAGGTCGCCAAAGTTTAGATGAAACTGACTTGTGTTGGTGAGCGATAATGCAGAATTGATATCTTCTCCCGTTAGTGAACCGGTAAGAATGAGTTGTCCACCATCTTCGACGGTGATCTCATTGTTTGGGCCAACAGTCATGCTGGCATCGATGGTCAAAGTAGCACCATTTTTCACCAGAACGTTTCCGTTCATAGCTTGTGATTCCGACCAAGTTTCGTCAGCGTCTATAATCACATCATTGCCGTCGCTGGGTGGAGCTGCATTTACGTTCACGATGCCTCCAAGAGAGGTCAAAATGAGCAGAATCATCAGTGTCAAGGCAGTTCGCATGAACACAGTCACACTGTGGAGTGTTATAGCCTTCTCTCCGGAATCAATACGGGACATCTTTCCAACCTAACTTGTATCCAAGTAGATTGAACGAGCGATGGAGAACTGGCGTAATTGCTACCAATGCAACCATTGGCAGGAGAAGTTCTGAGTCCGCAAGAATGGATGTGCCGAGGAACAATTGTCCAGCCAAGAAAACCATTATCGCAAAGGGCAGGGTGTCCAAAAGAGGTGCTTTTGAGGAGATGTCACCTTCCCTTTTGAGGCCGCGCCGGCGTTTGACAAAAGACCCACTGCTGTCACCAACCAAACAGAAAAAGCCGAGAAAAGTACCGAGTATGAAAGCGGAAACCAGGGGGCCTCCGAGATCGAACCAAGCACCTTCTGCACCTTGCAACGGGTGAGTGAATATTCCATTTTCGCCTATTGCTGAACTCGCTGCGGGAATGTCTCCCATCAGCGAAACGATGAGGACGCTGAGCAACCCAGAGGTCAACGAGCCTCCAATCAGTCCATTCCATGTTTTTCCGTCTCCAAGAATGCGGTTTCCGTCTTTGAGCGTTCGCCCTCCATCAATAGGCCAGGGGCCGTAACCGGTTTTTGGCAACCACTTCCCCCACAGCATTGCAAAAGTGTTGGCCAGGAATCCTGGCATATACAGCCAGAGGGTTAGGATACAGAGTTGTAAAAATTGCATGAAGCTCACCAAGGCTTGCACCTTAACCTAACTCGCTTTGAGGGCGGTCTTTGAAGCATCCCCTTGGTATGCGTCATTTTCTGCTAAAATCCCAACCATCTGTCACGATGAGATTATGTGATGGCATGGGTGGAGTACAAACATGGCTGAGAAGGTCGTCCTTGTCGTTGGCGGTGGAGGGAGAGAACATGCCCTCTGCATTGGCCTTTCTAAATCACTGCATGTGTCGAAAATTCATTGCTCTCCAGGTAATGCCGGTACGGCCTCTATGGCAACGAATCATTCAGTGTCCGCATCGGACATTGAAGGGCTGGTAAGCCTAGCCAAACAGGTCTCAGCAGACCTTGTTGTGGCTGGGCCTGAAGCACCACTGTGTGCTGGACTTGCGGACCGCCTTTCCGAGCATGGCATACCTTGTTTTGGTCCTGTAGCGGCGCTGGCTCATCTTGAAGGTTCGAAACTTCATGCAAAGGAGGTCATGCGTGCTGCAAACGTCCCGACAGCGGCTTTTCATGTTCTTGAAAATGGCAGTGACCTCGATGCTGCACTTGACGACTTTGAAGGACAGCCTTGGGTCGTTAAACGAGATGTTCTTGCCGGTGGAAAGGGTGTTGTCGTGACTGGAGACCGAGACGAAGCATTGGCATTTCTCAATTCCTCCATCGAGTCTGATGGTAGAGTTCTGCTCGAAGAATTCCTTCCCGGCGAAGAAGCCAGTATGCTGGTCGTGATGGACGGTTCTGGATTTGTCTGTTTACCTGCAAGTCAAGATCACAAAAGGGCATTCGACGGCGATGAGGGGCCGAATACAGGTGGCATGGGCGCCTATTGTCCAGCACCGGTTGTTACTGAAGAGATTCGAGATTTGACGATACAGACCATCATCGAGCCAATGCATGCTTACCTGTGTGGCTTAGAGCAACCTTACCGCGGCGTTCTCTACGTAGGCCTCATGATCCCCGAATCAGGACGTCCAAGCGTTGTCGAATTCAACGTTCGATTTGGTGACCCTGAATGTCAAATTACATTGCCGCTTATTGAGTCAGATTTGTTTGAATTGCTGCATTCTGCCGCAACCGACGGCCTCTCTCAACTTGAAGTCCGTTTCAGCCACCTTCACGCTGCTACGGTGGTTCTGGCTGCCGAGGGATATCCGCAATCACCAGTCAAGGGGCGACTCATTCGAGGCATGCCATCCGAACGCCTTTCGCTCTCTGACGGCGAGGCCTGGGTGAACCATGCGGGTACGGGACAGAATACGAAAGGTGAATTGATTTCAACGGGCGGAAGGGTACTGTCATGCAGTGCAATTGGGCCAACTCTTGAGGTCGCAGTTGAGATGGCTTATGCATTGCTGGACACCATCGATTTAGAGGGTTCACATTATCGAAAAGACATCGGGTTCCGCGCATTGTAAGTCGTTTTGGGCCCCCCTATTTTGCAGAACTTTCAACATCAGCGAACCCCCTTAGTGTAGTGCAGCAAGGCATTCATCTGTTGTCCGTTCAGCGGAGTCATTAAAAGAGGCTCTAAAGTGGCGAAGACGCTTCAGCCTTGCTGCTGTCGCGCAAACACCTTTGAGGGAAAAAATATGGAACAAATAACTGGCACAAAAAGC
>JABGTJ010000098.1 GCA_018691345.1 Methanobacteriota archaeon | reverse complement strand
GAGTGAAGTCTCCGATGCTTTTGCAGCCTTCAACCTCGTACAGCAAGCACAGCCTTCATTCGAACAATCGAAGGTCGCCCCTTCCGCAGAAGCAGCGTTGATGGAGCCGATCTCGGAAGTCAACGATGACGATGTATTGGACATCGTAGAACAGGTCGAAGTGCGTCAAGACCAAGGCGTACTTCTCGACGAGCATCAACCGATACCGGATTTTCCAGAGGACGAACCAACGGATGAATCTCGACATGAACAACAAAACATTCCTTCTGCACCTGATTTGGATGCGCTGACTGGTGTTGATTCACCTGAGGAAGAGGAAGCGTGGCCAACAACTGAAACCCCTCCTGCTGATGATTCAGATTGGAGCGATAATTGGTTCAAAAACCTCGAAGAAGAATGACTGAAGAAAACGCTCGTTCTCTCCCTGTTCAAAGCGAAGAGGTGATGAACAGTCGGTTCGTGGAACGTTCATGGTGCAACGCCCTCGCGGAACCCGTGACTTCACCCCAAAGGTGATGGCGCGTCGCTTAGCGTTTGAGCAACTTTTGGAAGAGCGTGCTCGCCGTCATGGTTTTTCCCGCATCCAAACTCCAATTTTTGAGTCGTTGGATTTGTTCACGGCTAAGTCAGGCCCAGGAATTGTCTCACAGTTGTATGCCTTTGAGGACAAGAGTGAGCGCCAATTGACCCTCCGACCAGAATTAACGGCCCCAGTCATGCGAATGATTGCAGAAGAAGGCATGCAGATGCTGCAGAAACCTCTCCGCCTTTCCTACTACGGTCAGTGTTATCGATATGAAGAATCCAAAAAAGGCCGTTATCGCGAGTTCTTCCAGTATGGAGTTGAATTGATTGGTGAGGCAGGCCCACTTGCCGAAGCCGAAGTCATTGCTCTTGCGATCGATATGCTCGATGCTTGCGGTCTTGAAAACTGGGAAATTCGAATTGGACACGTTGGAATCCTCAAGGGTGCACTCACTGGCTTAGGTCTGTCAGCAGACACTCCAGAAGGGGCCAGTGAACCTCCTGTAGCCAGCGCTATGCGCTTCCTCGATAAGGGCGATGACGCAGGACTTGCTCAACTGTTCACCAACAACGGCATCAATCCAGAACACGCTGCTCCTCTGCGTGCATTGGCTGACCTTGAAGGTGGAATAGAGACGATTGAACCTGCGCGTGAAATCCTCTCCTCACTCGCTGGTGTTTCTCTTGAAGCACTGGATGATTTGCAAACGACCCTCAACGCGGTGGCAGCCTTAGCCCCGGCACCTCCATCGTTAGCGGTGGATTTGACCGTCGCTCGTGGATTGGATTACTACACCGGAATGGTGTTCGAAGTCAAGGTGCCTGAGTTAGGTGGCGAAGGGCAAGTGCTTGGTGGCGGTTCATACAAGCTGCTGCACTTGTTTGGTCTGCCAGACCTTGACCCGAGTTGTGGCTTCGGACTTGGATTTGACCGCGTTCTGCTCGCTCTTGAAGCGCAAGCAGAAGCAAGCGGTCGCAGCGAAGTTGTTCCTGGCGAGACCGATCCGAAAGGCTTGGTTGCTTTCATTCCGTTCGGCATTGATTCGGCCACAGTTCTTCCAATTGTTGCAGGTTTACGCAACGCAGGCGAGCGTATTGAATTGGAGTTACGCGGTCGTAAGATTCCAAAAGCGATGAAGTGGGCCAATTCGATTGGATGCCAATTCACTGTTGTTGTTGGTCCACGAGACCTTGAGAGCGGCCAAGCGATGGTCAAGAACTTACAATCTGGAGAACAGCGAGCGGTTGGCCTCACGACGGATGCCATCGCCGAAGCGATTCAAGCCATGCGCTGAATCACGCTTCGTTTTCTTCTTCGTCCTTGCCGATGTTGACAAAGACCGCCATTGCAATTGCAGCAGAGGCGACGACAAGCGTGAATCCTGGCGTATCTTCAGTAGGCATTGAGTCATCCATGCCTGTTTGGAAGTTTTCGCTCCATGAGGATTCATCGATTGGCAGTTCAACACGTGCTTCTTCACCGAGTTTGAATCCAAATGCAGCAGCAGTACCACTAGGTAATCCGAAAAATCCGCCGTCTTGGTAATCTCCCTTGACCTTCATGGTCACTTCGATGATTGGGTTGTCGTTGGTTGAATCCCAGATGGTGTGACCGTCTTCTTC
>JABGTJ010000070.1 GCA_018691345.1 Methanobacteriota archaeon | reverse complement strand
TCGACCCTGCCTCAGAAACAACTACGGTTACATGGCGCAACATCGACATTGATGGTTCAGTTTTGCAAGGGCTTTTCTCTGCAACATACAACGTCTACCGTTCAAGTGAAGTCATTGACCAATCCTCCATTGGTGGTCTCATTCCGTTTGAATCCGGAATCGTCGCCTGCTCCTCTGCAGAAGTCCAAAACGACGCTTTCAAATGCCGTGGAATCAATGGCACCGTCGCTCAGCACTCTGTCTCCTTCCTCGTGTCTCCTGGTGTCAACGAATCATTTTACTACGCCATTACGACAACACTTGGCGACGGAACCGAACTCACGGACCTTGACGAAAACGCCTCCCTCATCGCCGAACCAATTCTCGAACAGACGACTCCGATTCGAACGCCGTACAACATCTTCGGCTCATTCGACCCAGATACAAGTCAGTCGACCGTTCAATGGATCAATTACAACGAAATTTTCCCAATCCTTCCAGAGACTGGAGACGATGCTTACCAAATTCTCCTCTACCGCACGTCGTACCCTGTGACGCGATCAAACGGTGCAAACATGTTGTTATCAGAGTCCCCAGTTGCAACCTTGCCTGCTGGAACTTCTTCAATTCTCATCGATGTGCCACAAAGCACGGACAGAGATGCTTACTATTCAGTGACCTACAATCTGCCAAATTGGACCGCTCCTGGAGCGGACTACCTTGATGCACGCTTCCTATCGAACAACGCCATGACTTCACCGGTTATGGAAGACAATATGCCGCCTGAACAAGTGAGTTCGATGTATGCTCAGTTCAACGCTGAACCCACCAACGGCGGCGGAACGACCACGATAGCCTGGTCTGATGTAACAGGTGAGGTTGGAGAATCCTATCGGATTTACATGTCTGGTGCCGCGTTCTCAAGCATTCTTCGTTCCGATGTTCAACTGCTTGGCACCATTTCTGAAGGTGTTGAATCGTTCGATTATGAAGTACCAACCGGCCGACTTGGGAATGCTTACTATTGCGTAGCAACCGTTGATATGTACGGTGTTATGGATACCAACGTCACCTTCAACGCCTGCTCAGATGCAATTTTAGAGGATGCATTTAGCCCTTGGATTGCTGAGCCTACCAACGTTCATGCTGAGTTTATCGGCAACAAGACGACACGCGTATCTTGGACGGATCAACTTGGAGTTGAAGGCGAACAATACCACGTTTACAAAGCCGGTTGGAAAGTAACTGGTGGCGAGTGGGCTACATTCAACGGGTCATTACAGTGGCTCGGCTCCGTGAGCGACGGTATTGGTTACTTTGACGTCGAACTCTCCGACGGCCTTCTCGTATCTCGTCCGTACTACTTTGTGACGACCGAGGCACTTTACGGGCACCTGTCAGGAACATACATGGACAAAAGACTCAATCAAAATTACTTCCAAATTGCAGAAGGAAACGAAGAGGACACAACAGCGCCTCTTCGAGCCAGCATGAAGGAAGTCCAATCCATTGGTTATCTGAACAAGGTCACACTCGAATGGTTCAACAGCGACGAATCCGATGAAGTCTACCAAGTCTGGCGTCATTACGGCGAACCGTTTGGAGAGGATGAAAGTGAAATCAGCTCCGTCACAGAAGACGGCTGGGAACTCGCTATTGACAACATCGAAGCTGGAACTTCAGAAGCGAACACCTTCTTCCGACAAATCGACATTCCAAACGATGTCGACCGAGAAGTTTGGTACGCTGTCATGGTCGCTGATAAATGGGGCAATACAGACACTGAAACCTATTCTGGCCTGAATTCAAACGCCATCAAGGTAACAGAAGACACCAAAGCGCCTCAAGCATCTCTGGTCTTGATTAACGAAGACAATGAAGCGTTTACCAGCCCGTCATTGATTGCTGGCGATTACAAAGTACAAATTGAGTTTGATGAGTATCTCGATGTCAATCCGATGATCAACATTACCACACTCGGTGGCGGTGATCTCTCTGGTGGAGAAAGAGAAATGGCTCTCATTCAAGAGAACGCCGGCAATCCAGACCGCGGACCCGTCTACGAACTTGACTTTTTCATTACCTCTTCTACAATTGCAGGCGACATGGTTTTCGAAGTTCACATGGAAGATTTGGCGAACAATCAAGCATCTCAGCAATGGACCGACCGCGCCGTAGATGCAGTCGCACCATCAGTCGTCATTTATTCACCATCCTCGTTCTCAGACAGTGAATCGAAGTATCTGTATGGAAACAATGTGCAAGTTCTTGCAGGTGCGGAAGACGATGTTCGAATCGACTCGTTCCAGTACAAGTTTACCTACAACTATGGAACTGGCCAATCCATTTCGACCCCGTGGACTGAAGCCTCAGAAGTCACCAACCTTGACGGCGATAACAGTTCGTTGGTTTTGGATTTGGAGTTCTCGGCAGGTAATTTCCTGCCAGGGCAACACGCCGTGTTTGTTCGTGCGGTTGATTCCGCAGGAAATGAAAGGTCAACGAGCGTCATTTTCGTTGTTGATGAATGCCGTAACAGAATTGACGGAACAACCTCCTGCAATTATGTTGAATCGCTCAAACCAGAGCCAGAGCCTGTTATTATCGAACCGTCCATGACCGACCCGCCGTACATTTTGGTTTGGATGCTTTCTGGAATATTGGTGCTCTCTTTGATCGTCATGACGATGGTCATCAGCACCAGTATGAGCGGCCCTAAGAAGAAGAAGAAGGGTGGGGATGAGGAAGACGAAGACGAAGACTGGATGTCTGAATTTATTGGAACCTCACAAGATTTGGATATGGGTGCGGTCACCGATACAAGTGTAAAAACAGAAGAAAAATCTGTTGAAGCAGAAGCTGAATCTGAACCCGAGCCAGATGATGACCCATTCGCTGTGAACGTCATTGCCCGTAAGACACGACGGAAGAAGGATGTTCCAGAAATTGTTGCCGAAGAAGACGACGATGATGATGGCATTGATTGGGGTGCGTACGACGACGATGAAGAAGAAGAAGTCGTCGAAGAAAAGCCCGTCGCCAAGAAGCGTGCTGTTGGCCGCCGAGCAGCTCCTCGTAAAGCACCCAAGCGCAGAGCGGTTGGACGCAAAAAGAGCGAAGACTGAGTCAAATCAAGCGGTGAAGTCAAGGGCTGATGCTCCTTCGAAGTGGACATGACGGAATCAAAAACCGCCGAGATTGGAGAACATTTGGCTGAAGAGGCCGAAGAAGTGATGCATAGTCTGGTGAGTTCGTTTGACCCTCGAAAGAACAAATTGAATGTTCTCTTGCTTGCCATTCCAGTCGCCTTGTATGCGAATTTTACGCATCAAGGTGGGCTTGCGTTTATTTTCTCAATGGTCGCGATAATGCCACTTGCTTTTCTCATGGGTAAAGCGACTGAGGAAATTGCTCTGCGAACCGGTGAGGCCGTTGGAGGTTTACTCAATGCGACCTTTGGTAATGCTGTTGAGATGATTATCGCAGGTCTTGCTCTCTACGCTGCTTCGAAGAACGATGAAATCGCTGAAACGATGATTACAGTGACTCAAGCCTCGTTGATAGGCTCGATACTTGGAAACCTTCTGCTGGTACTGGGTCTTGCTATGGTTTGGGGTGGAGTGAATCATAAAATCCAATTGTTCAATCAAGACGCGGGACAGATGAATGGATCGCTACTGTTGCTCGCAATTGTTGCTCTCATCATACCAAGTGCAGTGCATCACTCTGGAGGCACTCTTGGTGATGTGGCTCAACTTTCACATTATGCAGCAGTAGTTCTGCTCGTTATCTATGGCTTAGCGCTTCTGTTCCAATTGAAGACGCACGTTGATGTGTTTGCGGCTGAGGCTGGGCATGGATCGCATGAAGACCCGCAAATGACCATCAAGGATGCTTGGATTCTCCTGATACTCTCTACCATTCTTGTCGGTTGGATGGCTCACATCTTGGTCCACAGCCTTGAAGTCGCTGTAGAGAAGTGGCATTTACCGGAACTTTTCATCGGCGTTATATTGCTACCGTTCTTTGGTAACGCGGCTGAGCACTTCACTGCAGTGTTGGTTGCCGGTAAAGACAAAATGGATCTTTCGATTGCAATTGCCATCGGTAGCAGTGTTCAAATCGCCCTCTTCGTAGCTCCGATAATGGTGCTGTTTGCATGGGTATTGGGCGTTAACCTCACTCTCGAATTCGGCCTGCTTGAAACAGCAGCGACGTTTATATCTGTACTCGTTGCCAATTCAATACTGAGTGATGGAAAATCCAATTGGCTTGAGGGGACTATGCTTTTGGCGTGTTACGTGATTCTTGCGCTGGCTTTCTTCCAAATGTGAGTTGATTCTATGGGTTTGAAGACACTGATTGGTTACGTTTTATCTGGTCTGGCAGTACTCCTCATTGCAGGTGGTACGGTTGGTTATACTGTTGAAGGACAAATTGACGATGTACCAACTCCAAACATCGAGGGATACGTGTTTTTTTCCGATGAGGCACTGCCTGGAAATCCAGCATCGCTCTTCATCACAGCAGACACCACTGTGAAATGGGACCGTGATGATATTTTCATGGTTATTGCTGATGACAAAAAGAAATCACAATGCGACGGCATTCGGGCAAATGGCGGAGCTTTCCTTCAATCAACATCCGACAGCCAAACCTGTCAATACGGTGATACTGGGTATGAGGCAACAGCTACTGACGGGGACGATGGATTAGAATGGCGCGTATCTGGCGGAGAATTCTATGCAGGCATTGGCACGAAATCAGGAACGCTTCCTGCCGGTACCGATCTTTCGATTGATTATGAAGTGAAGTTGTCAGCAGGTGCCGCAACCTACCTGTTTAGTTTCTTAACCGGAATCGGAGGCATTGGCCTCTCGCGAATGAAGTAATCATTCTACGCCTTCATAGTACGATTGGACCGCATTGTCTAATTCATTCCAAGCCGTGTGCTCATCCAAGGTTTGCGTCTTACCATCAAGGCGCACGCCTTGGCCATCAACCCAAAGGTCGAGGCATTCTGCACCGTTGAATACGAGGTTTGCCAGATGGCGATTTCCACTGCGTCCAACTGGTCGCATTCGAACGTCATCAAGGTTCCAGACAGCCCAATCGGAACTGCCTTTGGTTGCCATGGAAAAGACTTCATTTGCCGGTAGGAGTGTCGCATCCCAATGGTCGTGACGTTGTACCAAGGCCGCTAGGCGTGCTTCTGCAAGCATGTCGAGACCACTTCCAGAAGATGCTGCCCCGTCAGTCCCGATGCGAACATCTACGCCTGCTTCTTTGTAGGCGGGATACGACATCGTTCCCCCGCAAGCAATTTTCATGTTCGATGATGGGCAGTGCACCGCTGTGACTTGATGTTCGGCGAGCATCCGAATTTCGTTTTTCTTTACCCATGAAGCGTGAGCACACACAGTTCCCGGTTTGAAAAAGTCCAGACTGTTGAGATATTCAACTGGATAGTACCCCGTTTTATCATGGCAATCTGAAATCTCTTTTCGTGTTTCACTGACGTGAATGTGTAGCCTTGCATTTCGCTTCTCAGCCAATTCTGATGCTCTGCGCAAGGTTTCTTCGCTGCACAGATACACTGAATGGGTTGCAATCGCATACTGGATTTTATCCTCGGGGTTTTGTGTTTTGAGAATACCGTCCATTTCGTCAAGTGCAGAGGCAGCATCTGGGTGTGAAGGAAGAGCAGCATCACTGACCGGCCCTCCAACCAAACCACGAAGTCCAGCATCACCGAGTACTTTACCAGTTACTGCGGGATAAAAATACATGTCTGCAGCAAATGAAGAGCCTGTCCGAATCATTTCAGCTGCTGCGGCTTGTGCCCCAACACGAACGTATTCTGGATTCAATTTGGCTTCGGTAGGGAAAATGGCTTCATTCAGCCATCGATGCAGTGGAAAACCATCGCTGAAGTCTCGGGCATTCAGTTGCATTGCCAAATGAGTGTGCCAATTTTGAAGGCTGCGAGTGATGAGACGGTTGGTCCCATCGAGGTCTGCTTGAACATCCTCATCCCCCATCGAGGGAGCGTAACTCCCGTCTTTGTTGAGCAACACATCTCCAACATGCTTACGACCGCTTTCATCGTACAATATCGCGTTGCGATACCTCACGCTCATGTCCTCGGCCATGCAGACGGGTTCGCCTCAACCCTCATGAACGCTTTCAACCGTTTGCCTTATCTCTCATTGACGCTGCCGACGGTCTGCGCCACTGTGGCTTAGCTGGTATAGCACCTGATTCGTAATCAGGAGGTCGGGAGTTCGAACCTCCCCAGTGGCTCCTCTATTGGTCCACGACGCTTTGGATGTTGAGCGTGAAAGCCTTAGCGCTTGCTTCAAGGCTGGCTACGGCAGGGAGGTTCTTTCCTGCAATGTAATCCAAACACGCTCCTCCTCCGGTCGATAAGTGTCCCATTTTGTCTCGCAATCCGTGTTTGACAATGAGCGTCGATGTGTGTCCTCCACCAACAACGACATAGCCGTTGGATTCGGCACAAGCATTCAACATCTCCACTGTGCCAAGTGCGAAATCATCCAACTCGAAAACTCCTGCAGGGCCGTTAAGATGAATCGTTCCGGCTGACTTGATGGCTGCTGAAAGTTTACGAATGGATTGAAGACCAAGGTCGAAAATGGGTGCTTCAATCGGTAGTTCGTTGACTGAAAGGTCGACACGGTTGTCTTCGATGTTGGCAGCCACATCAATAGGAAGGTGAATTTTATCGTTGAAATCAGTTAGCAAGGACTTGGCTGTTTCAACGGTTTGATGCCAATTTTTACCCAGTTCATTGACCAGAAAATCATGATTTACCGAACCGATGTTGAATCCAGAGAGTTCGAGGAACAGATTAGCAACACCTCCAGTCGGCCATAATTCATCACAAATGCCGTTACGTAGCATATTGTCAGCGACCAAGATTGAGTCATCGACTTTGATTCCACCAAGTACGGCCAGGCACGGACGAGCGGGGTTTTCCAGTGCTCGGTCTAATTTGTTGATTTCATTCTTCATCAACTCTCCAGCCACGCACGGAATCAAGTGAGTGAAGCCGACGCCAGAGGGTGTACTGCGGTGTGCACAGGCAAAGGCGTCGTAAACAAAGAGGTCAGCCACACTGGCTAGATTTTGAACCATTGCCGTGTCGGCATGAGCTTCAAACCCTCCTTTGGTATTGACTTCTTCATTGTACATTCGCACATTGTTGAGCATGAGAATATCTCCAACTTTCATTGCTTCGATGGCGAGCATTGCCTTTTCACCGGCAAGATCGTCGACCCATTTGATTGGCCGACCGAGGATACGGCCCAGTTCCCGGGAATGGCCAAGAGTCGAAGTGAAATCGTTCTTTCCTGGGCGAGATTGATGCGCGAGGAGGACCACCTTTGCATGCTTGAGTCGGTTCAAAGTCGGAACAATGGCTTTGATACGCGTTGTATCGAGGAAGGCTTTGGTGTCAGGGCGAAGCGGACAATTGATGTCGACACGAACAAGCACAGTCTTGTTGTTGACGTTGACATTGTCGAGAGTTAGAACACTCGCCATTGAACCGTCCAAGCGCTCACGGTTTTTCATTGCAATGGGTCAACAAGGTGTTCGGCCGTTCCAATTTCCTTGGCAACCGCGCGTCTCACACAGCCGGATGGCGCGAAAGGTGATATAGCCGCTAAGACCGCTGACAAAAGATGGCGCGAGAAGCACCCGAAGAGGATGAAACTCTCAAAGGGCCTCGCCGTCGAGCCAAGACGAGTACATCTTCTTTCGGCGTATCAAAGAGAGAAGGACACGATGCCTCAGTGTATTACGGCAGTCGGATGTACGACGGCATCGTTTCAAGCCGGGAGGTCGGTGAACCGCAAGAACTTCCACCGACGCTTGCCAATTCAGTGATTGAAGGTGATTCACGTAACCTTTCTCTACCGGATAATTGCGTTCATCTTGTCGTAACATCCCCCCCATACAACGCCAGTAAAGCATACGATGAAGACCTCTCTTTGAGTGAATACTTGGAGATGCTGTACGATGTTTTTGCGGAATGTTATCGGGTCCTCACTCCCGGTGGGCGAATGGTTGTCAATGTTGCAAATCTTGGGCGAAAACCCTACATTCCTCTCTCAAGCCACATCAACATCATGATGAACCAATTGGGTTTCTTGATGCGTGGTGAAATTATCTGGGATAAATCAGCGAGTGCAGGCTCCTCATGCGCTTGGGGTTCTTTCCAGTCAGCAAGCAATCCATGCTTGCGAGATGTGCATGAATATCTGCTCGTTTTTTCAAAGGGAAATTACAAACTTCCGCGAGACAAGTCGGAACGCTCGGACGGACGCATCGATACCATTCCTCGGGATGATTTCATCCAACATACCAAATCGATTTGGTCGTTTGCGACGGAGCGGGCATCGAGAGTCAACCACCCTGCACCGTTCCCAGTGGAACTGCCTAAACGCTGCATTGAGATGTATTCGTTTGCCGGTGATGTCGTACTCGACCCGTTCAACGGTTCAGGTTCGACTTGTGTTGCAGCAAAGATGACTGGACGTACCTTCGTTGGTATTGATTTGTCAGAAGAATACTGCGCTATAGCACAGAAAAGAGTCGACGAAACAGAGGCTTGGACCGCCCCTGAAATCGAAGTTTGAGCGATGCCGTTTTGAACGGTCGCCTTCACCATTGAACCATGACTGGATGGAAAGAGGCTGACTTGGTCGGCCCCGACGGTGATGATTGGAGGGTTCCAGTATCGGAATTGGCTGCTCGTCAACATCGCCTTGGAGAATTACTTGCTGAGGCAGGAATCCCTGGTGCGTTCATTCAGCACCCTGTTGACCTCTACTACTACGCAGGTGGACGCCAAAACGCATCAATGTATATTCCATCTCTTGCTGCTGAAGAAAAGCGCTCGATTCTTTTCGTTCGCCGTTCACTGCAACGAGCGCTGTTTGAAGGCGGCGGCACTGATGCGCCGCATGAAGTGGTCTCTTTCCCCCGTTCGGCTGAACTGGTCGATACACTCCGCCAACGTGGAGTCGTCTCAGCACCGGGGTTGCAGTACGGAGAAATTCCTGCAACGTTTGCGCAACGTTTTGCTAACATATTCGTCGAACTTGGAACTTGTCCTGATGTGACAAGTATCATCCACGGCCAAAGAGAAGTCAAATCTCAATGGGAAATTGAACAAATGGATGCAGCTGCAGACGTCCAACTTCGAATGTTTGAAGCGGTTGAAGCAGTCGGTGGAGAAGGCATCACGGAACTGGAATTGGTAGCGGCTGCCGAAGCAGTGAGTCGTTCCGAAGGGTTTGGCGGCAGCGTACAGATGCGGCGTTTCCCGCTTCAATGCGACCGCGGGGTTATTGTCACGGGCCGTGCCGGTGGCATCCCTTCATTTTTTGATTCAGCCATTGGAGGGACGGGTGCTCATCCCTTAGCGGGAATGGGTTCAGGTTTCCATCGAATTAAACCGAATGAACCGGTCTTGGTCGACTTGGTTCATGCGCATAGAGGATACATTGTCGACATGACTCGAATGTTTGTGGCAGGCTCGCTTTCTGAACTATGGCTTCAGCGCCTCGAGGACATGGTCGCTGTCAAGGATTCAGTTGTTGATGTCCTAGACCGAGGTGAATCATGTGAGGCTGCTTGGGATGAAGCCTATGCTTTGGCAGTTGAACTTGGCTACCAAGACAATCTCATGGGCATGAACCCTGACCAAAGTCGCTTCCTTGGCCATTCAGTTGGTCTGCAATTGGACGAATCTCCAGTTGTCGCTTCAGGTTTCGACCGACCTTTACCGGTTGGTGGGGCGATGGCGATCGAGCCGAAAGTCGTCTACGAAGAAGGCAGTATCGGCAGTGAAGATACGTGGATTCGAGACGAAGAAGGTATGAGACCGGTAACTGCCGGTGGTGCATGGCCTTGGTTGACGGAGTGGTAACGATGGAACAAGAACAGAAAGATGACGACATCTGTGAAAAGACAGAAGGCTGGACCCATGAAGACGTTGGAAAACGCATTCCAATCAGAAAAACCCCGAACGGCACATACTACAATGAACCAATTGTGAGTGTATTTTGTCAATTTTGCGCATCCGAGTTTATCGGCCCAAGCCGTGAAGCTGGGGGCTTTCTGGGAGGTCACGAATGCTTGCATGCATGGGAGATTTCTCAAGCGATGGGTCGAGATGACGGCATGGTTGAGTAAGCAAAAAAATCAACCATAGTGTTCAAGTTACGTCTGCGCTGTGATGGGGATATGGCAAAGCCTTACTCGACCGGTCACATAGGAGCTGTTGCCTCAAATTTTACTGAAATGCGACTTGCTGGCGCTGTGAAGGAACGTCTCGTTGAATTAGCATGTGCCGAAATCCGCCGCTTTGTTCCTGAGATGGAGTCTGCGACTCTCTCCCAAGATCCTGAACGCAAGACACTTGACGACCCGTTTCGAACCCGTTTGAATTACAACCGTACCCGTGAATTGATGATTGATGAAATCAAAGCGGTTGAATCCGTAGGTTCAGCGGCAGTTCAAGCCGGTATTTCCCAAGTAGAGACGTACCTTTCCAAGTTAGTATATCACGCTGAAGTTGCTGCTGAAAAAGACCGTGTGGCAACCATCAAGCCTCGACACCTCGAAATGGCAGTTGCGGGCATGGACATGAGCAGTGATTCGGACGACGAAGAATCTTTTTCTGAAGTCGCACAAACTGAAGAATTTGTAATCAGCCAAGGCGGTGGCATTCTGACCGAATCTTCACTTCTTTCACTGGCGAAAACGCATGCCAAGATGCCAGTGACGAAGGATGCAGTAGAAGAACTGATTGAAACCTATTACATGGTCGTTGAACAACTTGAATCAGATATTCGCAGCAATACCCAGTTCGGAGGAAACCCAGTTCACTTTATTGAGTCAATCACTAAATTGCAGACATTGATGTCGCTGGGGTGGATGAGGGCAATGCT
>JABGTJ010000090.1 GCA_018691345.1 Methanobacteriota archaeon | reverse complement strand
GGATGGTGTAGCATGCCACTCAGGAGATATGGGATTTGAGACCATGTTCAAGCCAACGTTCGCTGAAACACTTACGCATGTCACAAAATATGGAGGTGCTGCTGGTTATGTCGCCCACATTCAAAACGCTGAACGGCTTTCTGGACCTGACTTTCACACGTTGATGATATGCGCTATGGCTGCATCCTATGACCCTCGCGATGCAACCAGCGACAACCCACTCGGCATCGTACTCCCAGTCAACACTGAAACCGCAGATATTCTTCCCGAGGCTTGGAATAAATGGCTCAATTTTGACCCTGTGCAAATGCTAAGCACCCATCATGGGCATCTTGCAAAACTGGAGGCTTTTTTCATCGATTGTGGAGGCCAAGATCAATACCATATCCAATACGGCAGCAGAAAATTTGTTGAACTCCTTCACGCATTGAAAATTGAACACATATGGGAAGAATTCACAGGTACACATTCAGGAATCGATCATAGGCTCGATCTAAGTTTTGCTTTCCTTAGTCAAAAACTAGCATGATAATGCAGTATTTGGAGGCGGTGAGTTCATCATGCGCCTTCCATTGAAAGCGGCATGGCCGAACCTATGGACTATGCAAGTGCAGGTGTCGATATAGACCTTGAAGGCTCAGCAGTTGCTTCTCTTATCGCATCACTGAGCGCGTCAAGTAGACCTGCAGGAACGCCAGGCGCTCCAGTTGATTTGCCGGGTGGATTTGGTGGGTTAATCGAGTTCGGCGATTCGTTACTGGCACTTGCCACCGACGGTGTTGGAAGTAAATTACAAATTGCTTCTGCTTTGAAGCAGTGGGGTGGTGTCGGAATTGATTGCATGGCCATGAACGTCAATGATTTGTTGTGCGTTGGTGCCGAGCCAATCGCTTTTGTTGATTACGTCGCTGTCCCAAAACCAGACCCAGAAACCCACGCTGCATTGGGTGCTTCCCTTGCCGAAGCCTGCCGACTTGCACGGGTCACGCTTGCCGGAGGCGAGACGGCATCTCTTCCCGGTATTGTCACTGAACTCGACCTTTCTGGAACCGCACTTGGCTATGTCAAGAAAGGCAACGCCATCACTGGAGAGCATTTGGAAGCTGGAGATGTTTTGATCGGTCTTCCTTCGTCTGGAATCCACTCAAACGGTTACTCCTTAGTTCGCCGCGTCATGGAGCACACGGGCCATGAGTACACCGATGATGCGCCGTTCAATGTGGCAAGCGTCGGACGCAGCGTTATGCATTTTGACGGCCATGATGATGCACAATTCACTCTTGGAGAAGTATTCCTTAACCCTACCCGCATCTATTGTGACCCAATTGTCGACCTACTCAAGCATGCAGAAACAGACGATGCTGCGTTCGCTCTGTCCGATATTCGCGCCATCTGCCACGTCACCGGCGGTGGGCTGTCCAACCTCTTGCGACTCCATGAGTCGCTCGGCTGGCACATTGATGCACCACTCCCCCCGCATCCAGAATTCAACTGGCTGCAAGAAGTCGGTGGCATTGAGACCCGTGAAATGTATCGAACGTTCAACATGGGCACTGGCATGATCATAGCCGTGTCAAGTGAGCATGCTGATTCTATTGCTGCTTGGCTCGAAGAGCGGATGCTTGGCACTCGCATCATCGGTCAAGTCAACGACCAAGGTCACAAGGTCACTCACGCCCTTGAAGGCGTCGAGTTCTCGCATTACTGAGTAAACTCAGTTCACTCGGTTGACTCTTCAGCCGATTCTTCTTGAGGTGGAGCAGACTCGAATGCCTTTTCTTCCTCTTCGTCCGACATCATCATTTTGGCACCGAGGCCAAGACAAGCGATTGCACCAATCAAAAGAAGCGGTGCAAGGAAGTCGGTAGGTACGTCAAAGTTTGTCCAGTAGGTCAATGCTTTCTGGTTGGTCGTGACGCTCGATGCAAGTGTTTCAGCATCATCGTCTCCAATTTCCGAACTGGATTCAATCGAGAACACTGCTTGCAAGTTACTTGCATTAGGAGCAGTGTGTTGGTCGGTGATCGGGCGCATGTCCAGCCAGAAGGTCGATTCAGAAGAACCTGCGATGATGGCTCCACTCAGTTGCTCTGCTTGGAGAGATACTTCGCTACCGAAGTAGACAGGTAGAGCACCTGGCAATGCATCAAGCAAGGTATCCGTATCAAGGAGCTTAGCCTGAATTGGGCGTTCCAATGGATCGAGGGATGCTGAACAATC
>JABGTJ010000101.1 GCA_018691345.1 Methanobacteriota archaeon | reverse complement strand
CTTGAACGGACCTTTGATCATGGTGTCTTCAAAGGCGTGCGGTGGTTTGTATCCTGAGTGTTCAGCAACCCATTTCATCTTGATTGGGCCCATAGGGAATTTGAACGTCAGTCGCGTACCGTCTTCCAGTGATGAAAGTTCACCGACTTGTTCGGCTTTTTCCCATGGTGGCATCAATCTTCTGAAAGCACCTTTGCGTTCGTGCCATGCGAAGGTCTCTTCTACACTGGTCACAACTTCAGTAGAGTGTTTGAATTCCAAGTTCTCACCTCAGTATCGATATTCTTGCAAATACGGCTTCAAATCGAACTTGCGTCGAGTGTTGGCGGAGGACATGTAGCGTATCTTTCCGAATATCGCTCTCTCGGGACCCCATGCTCTGTCGTGGCGTCCAAGAACCCAAAATATCCCAGTGTAGGAGTTTGGGTCGCGCCCATCGAGAGCGTACGTGTCGTTCAGTTCAATCATCCATTCAGCAGCGACTTGAGGCGATGGTGACCATTCGAGTATTCTTTTGCCCCACAACATCCTCAGATAGTTGTGAATGATTCCGTCGCGAACCAACTGGCGTTGTGCAGCGTTCCATATCTCGTCGTGGGTGTCCGCTTCAGTGATTTGTTTGAGTGTGTACTGAACTCGCTCGTCACTGGCGTGTTCCATGAGCGTGGTTTTTGCCCAGTCCGGTAATGATTCAAACTGGTTGTGTTCAGGGATGTGGTAGGCGTTGTTGAACCCAAGTTCTCTCCATGTAATGATTTGGTCGAGGAAACTTTCGATGGAACGGTCGAGATTCCACCAGCCTTCTCTTGAGCCCTTACGCGGCATTTGAATTGTTTCGGGGTCCCAATTACTGGTTATCAAAATCTGTTGAACAACTTCGATTGTGGAGATGTGGCCAAAGTGGAACCAAGGCGAGAGTCCACTGGTTGCTGGAGCCTTCACTTGGTTGCGGTCATCTGCGTAGCGATACAGCCGGTTGTTGAGGAATTCCTGCAACATTCGCACAGCAGTGCTCCTGCCACCACGTGCATGAGGGACCGGCGGTACAGAATGGTCGATGTTGATTGTAGAAAGCGCTTCCAATCCAGAGCGGCCTGGCTCTCCCGCTCTCCACAACCATTCAAACGGGGTGACGTGGAACTCCCAGCGTTCAGACAGCTGGTTAAACAAATCGTCATCCAGCCACAAGGAATGGTCTTTAGGAACAGGATTTGACTGAGGCCAAGTTTCCATACACTCGACGAAGTTTTGGTGAACGAATCGCCTAAAACCGTGCGCAGTTGGGTAAGCGCGTTCAGTCCAAGACATGGGGAATACTCCGTTCGAGTCGACGGCAACCATTTGGCGGCTTATGGATCGACTGGCGTGGCGGACGGCCTTCGAAGGGAAGTAGGTTGGGAAATCATCGGTGACAATCATCACAGCATCTTTAGAGAGGTCATGGAGTTTGCCGGTGTGTCCACTGAGCGGAGTTTCTACCCAAGGTATGTATCGGATGTTGTTGTCTTTGAAGATGCGGATGTTCTCGAGCATTCCTTGTACCATAAACGTACAAATGCGGTCATTGGCGAATTTGTGACTGGTTGAAATTTCTTCAAGGACCAGCAAAGGCACGTTGTTTTCCTTCGCTAAGTGTGCGGCGTATTCGAGGGCAGCATTGCTGTTGAACCGTCGATTCGCAATCATCCAGTAAAGGACATACTTGCCTTCGCTGTTTAGTGGCTTTCGGTTACAGGAGCGAACACGATCTTGGAGTCTAGGATTCACGCTTCTCCCCCCCATGTCTTAGGTAGTGTGTGCAGCATGTACGGATGCCCACGGGTGCTCTCATAGTCAATTGTACGCAGTGCTTGGTTTGAATTCACGGCGGCGAGGGCCATGGAATGCATTGCTTCACTGATCCAGTTGAGCGATTCGAATTCATCTGCATTGACAAAGCGTGTTTCAGTGACCTCTTCGCCAGGAGTTGGAACTTCATTGTCTCCGAGTTCCACAAGGTAAGCGATGAAAATGGCAGGTGTCCCTTCGAGCAGGCGTTCGCGTATCGATTGCACTCCAACTACCCGCCCCTCGACTTCACACTCTTCAGAGAGTTCACGAAGCACTGCGTGGCTCGGGAGCTCGCTGTTGTTAACGTATCCTTTCGGAAGCCCCCAATGGTTCTTGTAGCGTCCATGGGCCTCTTTCACCAACAGAATGCTTCGAGATTTGCGGACAATTGCCGCTACTCCAAGGTCGCATTCTACGGTGTGCATGAAGTTCATTCCGAGCCCGGTGTTATAAAGAAGTGTTTTTGAAAATCGAGGTCCTATACACTCTTTTATATTCAGTTCGGGAAATCTAGAGACATGAACAAGAACTACAACCTTGATATCAAGAACTACAACCTTGCAAAAGACATCAAATCAGACGCGGTACTTCCAACCGAACAGGGCAACTTTAGGATGCGCGTCTTTGTCGACGACGACGGTGCCGAACACAGTATCCTCTCCGTTGGACTCGACGACACATCGAAATCCCCGCTGGTACGCATTCACTCAGAGTGCTTAACCGGTGATGCATTTGGATCCCTTAAGTGCGACTGTGGCCCACAACTGAAAGCAGCAATGAAGCGTATCCAAGAAGAAGGATGCGGCGCAGTCGTTTACATGCGTCAAGAAGGACGAGGAATTGGCCTAGAAGCTAAAATCCGTGCCTACGCACTCCAAGATCTCGGCATGGACACACTCGATGCTAACCTCGCTCTCAACTTGCCAGCAGACGGTCGTGAGTACGATTTCAGCGCTCACATGCTGAAGCAGATTGGCGTCACAAGCGTCCGACTGATGACCAATAACCCTCTGAAAATCGAAGGCATGTTGTCGAACGGTATTTCAATCGATGAACGTGTATCTCACATCACCGGTCGATGCAAAACCAACAACCATTACCTCTCTACAAAAGCCAAGCGCATGGGTCACCTAATTCCAGAACAAGCATAGTATTAGTTTACAAGGATAACACCGGTGGGAATGGTATGGGAAACAAACTTGTCGGTCAGACTGCACCAAACTTTACGCTTCCCTCGACTTCTGACGAGACAATTTCGTTGGCTGATTACGATGACAAATGGAAGGTTCTGTTCTTCTATGCTAAAGACGGGTCTCCGACTTGTAAGCGAGGATGTTTGACGTTCAAGCAACAGTACGATTTGTTCCAATCGCTCACCCCTCCTGTAGAAGTAATTGGAATCAGCCAAGATTCTCTTGAAGACCATCGCCGTTTCAAGTCAGAACTCAATTTGCCATTCGCTCTTCTGAGCGATCCTGATCGCGAGGTTGCTGATGCATACGGCGTACCCGTCCACCTCGGTATTTTCCCGAGTAAATCCTCATTCCTCATCGGTCCGGACCGCAAGGTCCACTATTGCTACGACTGGCTCTTTAGACCTCGACGTCACGTTGCCCGAATTCTTGATGCATTCAGTTCCCTCTCATCCGGAGGAGAAATGAAATGAATTGGGCAGAACTGTTCCAAGACGCAGGATTGTCTGAGCGAGAAGCTCGTTCCGTCGTAATCCTCTCGACCTCAAAGGAACTCAAAGCAAGCGAGCTTGCAAAGAAACTCGGAACCAACCGTCTTGATGCATACAACTCCTTGTCAAGACTTACTGAAATTGGGTTGGTTAGCGTTACGGCCGACCGACCAATGCGCTTTTCTTGCTCGTCTCTTCCAGTTTTATTCAAGCGCCTCATCAAGGACCAACGTGAACGAATTGACCGTACCAGCCAATCGTTTGACAAATTGATGTCCGGTGCTAAATCCGACTACGAAGATGAAAAAGACGGCGAATCTGGAGAAACAAGTGCTCGATTTGCAGTACTGAAAGGTCGCGAACACATTCACAAGAAGATTGCAAACTTTGCGGATGAGGCTGAAGAGCGCCTCACCCTGCTTCTCGGTCGATTTGGTATTCTCCATCTTTGCCGTTCATCCGGCCTTGCTGAAGTTAACTCGGCCTCTCAACGCGGCGTCGTCGTTACCGTTCTTGCACAACTTGACCGCAGAACAATTCGTTTCTACGACCAACTCGATGACGGCATTGAAGTACGCCACACCGATGAAATAAGTTCACTTGGCGTATTGCAAGACACGAACAACGTCATTCAATTCCTCCATGTCGAGGAGAACCCCGTTGGTCGCGGTCGTGAAGACGCAGCATTGGTCATCAACTCCGATGTATTCAGCAGTTCCCACTCGGACTTCGTATCCGCTATTTGGAGCAAGGCAGTGGACTTTGAAAGCGCGAAGAAGCGTTTTACTGAAGAGCGAATTGTCGACCCATTGCGACTTACGGTCGGACAGGGTTCGTTCCTTGATCAGTTTCGAGATGCACTTCAAGTCAGTTCTGAATTACCAGAAAAAGATACCCCTTTCAATCCTGAATCGTTCCTGGCATCAACTCGCGGCATTAACCAAGCACGTGCAGCACTGCAAGAAGGAACCGTCCAAAGTCTCAATCAACTTGGCATAGACATCAACACCATGTTGCGTCAAGTTGGGCAACGCATTGGGGAAGAATTAACCTTTAGCCTTCGCAAAATCGAAGGTCACGTTGAATACCTCAACGAATTGATGGACTGGTGGGAACATGCAGGACTCGGTGAACTCGACTACGACAGCGACCCATTCTTCCACATCATCGTCACACTTGCGCACCCAGCAAACATCGATTCTCAAGAGGCATTACCGCTCTGGGAACTTGACGACGGAATCATCCAAGGTGCGCTCCTGGCTCGCTATCCTGACAACGGAAATGTCCGTGTTCGCCGAGAGGCCGTCGAAGATGCAGATGAGCCAACATGGCGTTACACCTTGATTTTTATCGATGAAGAATTGGATGAAGAATCGGATTAAAAAACATCCTTTGATAAGCCGCTGTCCTAAAACCGTGGCATGCGAGCATTCACGTTCTTTCGCTTCATGCGACAAATTTTGCGTAAGAAGCCCGCAGACCTTGATTGGATTCAACGACAAGGCCTCATTGCGGTGAAATTGGCCCAAATTTTCGCCCTTCGACCGGATTTACTCGGTGTGGAAAAGTGCCGTCAACTGCAGCAATTGTATCAGCATGCAGCGTCAATTGAATCTGAGAATTTGCACGAGACAATCGCCAAAAAAGCGCCGAAAGGTTTCACCGATGCGTTTGAATTCATCAATGACGAACCCCTCGCAGCAGCATCCGTTGGTCAAGTTCATCGTGGCCGTCTGAAGTCGGGGGAGGAAGTTGTCATTAAATTCATCAAGCAAACAAACGCTGTTGAATTTAAGAAAGAAGTTACTCGAATGCGCAGATGGTTGCGAATATTCCTCATCTTTGCGCCAAAACTTCGAAAGGTCGGTAATCCAATGGCACTGATCAATCACGTTGCTGACTACACACTGAGAGAACTTGACTTGCGTAACGAAATCAAAGGAGCAGATGAACTCAAGGGCATCCAAACTTCCCTTTCCAATGACTTTGAAATGTCATTGCTTCGTTTCCCCATTTACTATCCGGAACTTTCCAATCAAGACATCCTCGTTTCCGAATACATCGAAGGCATGTCCTTGGAAGAGGGAATTGAGCAAAAGTCACTCAGTTGGGATTTCCTGCTTCAGTTTTTCCGTATACATGGTGCCTTCTTGTTTGGGATAGGTACCTTCCACGGTGACCTTCATCCTGGGAATTGTATTGTTGACAAAGAAGGCAAGTTCGTCTTCATTGACAACGGTGCCATCTGTCATGCACCGAAACATGTTGCTCACTCGCTGTTCACGTTCTTTGACCACCTGTCACGTCAGGAACGCCAAGAGGCATTCACGGCGTTGCTCGCCATGACCGAAGTCACACCAAACGAAAAGAAACTCAAGAAATACTATGCGACGATGGGAGAAATATACCATGACTTTGAGAACAAACCGGTTGGCGAACAAAGTCTCACCCGTATCATGATGAAAACTGTCCGTGCTGCAGTTGAACACGCAGGCGCGAACTTTGGCGAGGAAGCATTTCCGATCATTCGGGCGTTGATGTACCTCGACGGTCTGGTCATTCGAACACACCCTGATGCACTGCTCATCCAATCAATGGGACCTTTCTTGGAAGAGTTCAAAGAAAAACTGAACATTTGAGGTGGTATGTTGAGCCAATCCATCGCAGTTCTCGGCGCAGGATTGTCTGGTCTTCGCTGCGCTGCGCTGCTTCATGAGGCGGGTTTCGATGTGCAAGTCTATGAAAAAGCAGACCGCATTGGTGGGCGAATGATGACCGATAAAATCAACGGATTTCTCATCGATCATGGTTTTCACGTGATGCAAACAGCTTACCCTACCTCGAAGCGAGCTTTTGATTTCAAGAAACTCGAAGCCCAAGCGTTTGAACCCGGCGCAGTTGTCGTTCAACACAAGAAAGGTAAACCCAAGTTCTGGCGCTTAGCCGACCCTTTCCGTCGTCCTGTTCAGGGCCTTGCAGGTGGATTAAACGGTTTTGCATCTCCTTTTGATTTGCTGCGCGTGGCTCGATTGCGCGAGTTTGTCCGACAAGGAAAAACAGAACGAGTATTTTCCGGTGACGATCAGGAAACCAGTACCATGCTTCACAAGAGGGGATTCTCCCAATCCATGATTGACCGTTTTTTCCATCCACTCTTTTCAGGTATTTTTCTGGAAAAGGACCTGCGAACAAATGAGAGAATGTTCCGTTTTGTGTTCCGAATGATGTCAGAAGGGGACATGGTTCTTCCAAAAGATGGAATCGCAGCAGCCCCTCAATATCTTGCAGATGTTCTTGGAGATGAACGCATCCATTTGAGTACCAAGACTGAGGTTCTTGATGAGCACACCCTGAGAATAGGGGGTCAAGAAAAAACGTTTGATGCTGTCGTTCATGCTTACAACCCTCGACGGAGTGAAAGCAAGCGCCATGTTTGGACGCTGCATTTTGATGCGCCCAAGTCACCTTTTACTTCCAACCACATCATGCTCAATGGGGATGTTAAAACTCAAAATCAGTTGATAGCCCACATCGCCGTGCCATCGGATGTACAACCAAGTTATGCACCTGATGGCCGTTCACTGGTCACCGTTACCATCGTCGGAGAAACTGCAGAAGCATTGGGCCTAACAAGTGCCGAAGAGGTACTCGATGTTGCCACAAAGGAACTGCGTTCTTGGTTTGGCCCAGATGTTGATGCATGGAAGAATTTAGCCATCCAACACATTGAACACGCTTTGCCAGAAGTAGGAGCAGGTATTGCACTCTCTGGTCAATCTTCAGCAACTGATGGTCCGTTCGAATGCGGCGACCATACGGTGCATGGAAGCGTCGAAGGAGCACTGCTTTCGGCGGAGAAAACTTCTCAACGGATTATTGAGACGTTCTCTTCCAATTGAACATCACCTTCAATTCATACTGCCCTAACCCAACGGCATGCGAGTCCTCTTGGTTGGTGCGTCAGGCTTCATCGGCCGAAGCATTGCAACTAAGGCGCCTGAACATTTTGAGTTAACAGGCACCTATCATCGGAACAAACCCAACCTTGAACGTATTGAACTTGAGCAGTTCAATTTCCTCGATGCAAGTATAGATTGGTCTTTAATCGTTAAAAAATACGACTGCATCATCATTGCAGCACGAGCAAACGGGAATACAGAATCAAGTCGTAATGAGGTGTCAAGGCAAGCCAACAACGCCTTTACTCGTTTCATTGATGCAGTGCGAGAAAGCCAATCGAAGCCGTTCATTGTGACCGTCAATGGAAGTTTGAGTTACGGTGAATGCGGTGAGAAACTGGTCCAAGTAGACGACCAAATCAACCCCACTGGATATGCTCGGTCGTACGCTATTGCTGAACAACCTCTTCGTGATTTTTTGACGGACGGGCAGGAAGTAGCGATTATTCGAGCCCCTTGGGTCATTGGTGCAGGCTCTTGGTTTCCCATGATGTATCTCCACTCCAATCGTATTCCAATCATCGGAAACGGTATGCAGTGGATGTCGCTGGTTTCGGTCGACGAACTAGCAGAATACGTCTGGAAAACGGTAGAGTCATCGAAAAGTGGCGTTCTGCACCCTCAGTTGACGTACAGGTGCCGGCAAAAAGAATTCGCAGATATTGTTCACGAGGTGACTTCGAAAAAGACGCAACGAATAGGCATCGTTCGAAGACAACGAATGGAAGTCCAAATGCGTGAATCTGTTCTTGCATCCATCCGATTGGACGATGGTTTAGCCAATCAATCGGAAAGTCAGGCGAACAGGAAAAGGTTGAATTCGCTCATCGAGGAGATTTACACTGGCTTTTCATAAACGTAAAGGCTGTATTCTCCAAGATTCCAAAAAGGCGTCCATTGGAGCATCGTGTCCAGTTTGTAGAACACCTTGCTTCTGGTACTTTGGTGCGGGGCCCAATGATGTCTGTACCATGCCGGATGAGTAATGCAGTAACCCGTGCGGCGTTTCTTGATGAATTCTTTCTTGAAGAAGGCGTGAACTTCTCGAGCGGAATAGCATCGAGACGCCAAGAATCGAGTAGGAGAGTAACCGCCCCAGACTTTCCTCAAGCGAGCAATCGCCTTTCGAGGCCTCAACATCAATGCATTCCAAACAATGTCGAATGCATACCATTTGTTGACGAAAGACGCTACGATTTTCCCACCTGGTTTGAGAATTTTGGACATTTCAGTGACAGCCTTATCCAGTTCAGCACAGGTGTTGAGTGCTCCAAAGAAGACGTAGATGGTGTCGATTGAATTTGGTTGAAGGTACTTTAAGCAATCTTCTGGCCCTCCAAGCAACGGATTCAGCTTTGGCAGCCGTTCCGCTTTTGCCGAGACAATTTTATGAAATTCAGGGGTGATGTCGAGGCCACTTACGGTGTTGGTTTGCTCATTACCAGCAAACCAAACCATATCTAATCCAGGTCCGTACCCTATCTCAAGTATATTTTTGATGTCACCTTTGAGAACCACTTCTCGAAACAGATCTCTTAGTGTTTTCAGCACATGGTTTTCATTTGCTCGGGATTCAAAACTTTCAGCCTCCTCATCGTAATAATCAGCAACTGATTTGTGGTACTTTTCAGCGTTCATAAAATCGCCTCTAGTGCCATGTTATACTCTGATTCAATACGGGATTTATGAGCGTTTTCATGGCCTCTACACACCGATTTAGTGTAAATTGCTTCTTCAGATTTAGATGATGATTTCAACTCTTTAATGCGTCTTCGTGCCTCCCAAGACTCGATGATACTGCCGAGAATTGGAATGTTCATGACCCTCCACCACCACGGGTATTTTCTTTTACCCAACATCGGGATTGAGGATTTCATTCGGGCATTGGGAAGAACTTCATTCACCCAAGTGTTTTTCTTGAACATCTCACTGATTCCATTCTCGTCTTTTAGTGAGATAATCTGCATCATTTCTCGAGCACCGTATACGCTTTGTTCAAACTCAAGAGAATCTGCAGACATGACCATGTTTGGACAAAGTAATTGCCCACCTTGGTGTTTGTGAGAAAGGTAAACCGCCAAGGCTCTCGTTCTCCAAACCCAGCCCGGTTTTGTAATGATCAATACATCGACGTCCCCATCTTCTTTGTTCATTCCAGCTGCAACCGAACCGGTGACCGCCAAACCCTCGACCTGTTTGCACGAATGAAGTATCGATAACACTTCTTTGGTTTGTTCAAGATGTTTTTCTGCTAATTTTTGAAAGTGTCCAAACGATGGATTTCTTTGGTATTTTCCTGAAAATACCATGTTATCTTCGATAGAGAGGTGAGGTGTTTGTTCTACGACTTCCACCAATAGATCAGCTGTACACCGGACTTGTAAGTTCTGTAAGAACTGTTCAATGCTCATGTGGTGTTCAAAAAGATTTGACCAAGCCAACACCTCATCGATGGCTTCAACAATTTGATTATTCGGTGAACTCTCCATCGTTATCATGCTACGGTACGCAAACGAGTTTATGTATTGAAGCCATCAATGTGAGAAAGAGAAGTTGTATATAGACGGCGATTAATCAGCAAATGCATGGGTCAAGATGTGAGTCTCGGACATCAATTTACCATGCAAATCATGCCGTTTTTGATGCTCATTGGTGCAGTCATGTCGCTTGGTGCGGGTTTTTGGTTGCCGCCGTTGTTGTTGATTACGATTGTATTTGCGATGTTGCTTTACTGGTGTTACAGCATGAAGCATTTACGATTTGAGTGGGCTGATCTTCGATTCGGAATCGTTCCACTCGTGATTTTCGGTGCCGGTTTTCTGACTGTTTACCACTTTCTTCCCTCCTTTTACGACCAAGCCTACCATTTACAAATATCGAATCGAATTTTAGATCGTTGGACATGGGAGCCTACTCATCAAGGAATGAGTTACTCGTTCAGGCCTGAAATTGTCCCCGGTATTGCCGCTGTAGAATTGTGGCTGACTGGAGAAACATCGTTTGTTTTTATTGTGCCAACCCTAATTTTGCTTTCTGCAGCTTGGTCTGTTCAACATCTTGGGGAGCACTTTAGCGACAGGAGACTTGGATTTCTAGCGGCTGTGGTGTTTTGTCTGCTTCCGGTGAGCATCATGTTTGGAAGAACAATGATGCTTGATATCGCCGTTGCTGGAATGATTGTGACGGTGTTTCATCACCTTCATTTAAACTCAAATTCCGAACGGAAAATACTCGTGTTCCTCGGGGTACTTGCGGCAATTGTCGGGCTTACCAAGTATCCGTATCTGTATCTCGGTGGGTGGATTATCGTTGTGTATTTGGTACAGAAAAAGTTTGAACAGAGCAAATACATTGCATGTGGATACTTCACCGTTATTGGATTGTTTTTGATTAAGAATCAAATCTATACCGGCTGGGTTTTGGGGCCCTTACAATCCCAAGTCACTGGTACCGTCGCCAGTGCCAATGCAATCGCAACTCAAACTGCAGTCTATACACCCCATGTTTTTCTCGCAGAATTCATCGATCAGTGGCACATTGTTTTGCTGTGTGTGGCTTTGTACGGAACTGCTCTGCTCATAAAAAAGAACAGAGAATTTATCCTCAACTATTGGCTATTGATTTTTCCAGCGGCCCTCCTGCATGGATACATCCTTGATTTCGGAGTTCCGCGTTATTCCACGCCGTGGCTAGCACTTTTATGCATCGGAATTCCTGCAGCGATTCTGCATTCAAACAATGAGTTTGGTGAATCTGTTCGGCGATGGAATATTCCTTCAGTTCTGATTGGAATATTGGTTTTGACTTCTGCGTCACCTCTTCTTCAAATGATAGACGAGTATGAGTCAAGCTCGGAATACCTTCTTGAAGTTCGAGACAGTTGGTCGAATATTTACCAGGCAGTTGGACAGGACTTGAATGAAACATCAATCGTGGTAACGGGCATCGATATAACGATGGGTCTCTATTCTGAGACGCCTTGTTACCGATACGAAGACCCAGAATATTCTATGCTTCAAGCCATTAACAAATTTGATGCAACCCATGTGTTTACTCAAGACAGTCAGTATCGGTACGATATTGATGTCAACAGTACTTTCCTTTTCGGCTCTCCGATTGAACCTGTCCAAGTCTTCACATCGAATGACTTCACTGGTCGACTTTGGTCCGTGGATTCTTCTCGGTTGGAGCAATCTGATTGGTGGCGAAACAGTACTGTCCAAATCCAAGGCGATGGCGCCCATTACGGCGATTTCGTTTGGTTAGAGGCCTCTTCTGATTTTGAAATATTGGAACATACCGCCATTTACCGAATACACGAGGTTGAATCTGCCCTTGATTTGGATGACATGTTTGAGGTTCTCGTTGATACCCCTGAGGACTTGTTGTGTGACTCACTCGAGAGTTGTTCCTCTTTTTCGCGAAGTGAACATCTTGGACAGAATTGGGCAGTTTGGCTTACGAACACCAATCTTTGACGCTGACGTATGGTCTACAGATTACGATTGAAAGAAGTATTGTTGGAGTGCAAGGTGTTCCACTCTTTTCTGCAGTAATCCTTCCTTCATCAATCCGCTTTTTGAATCTAGAAGTCAAATTTTCCGACCGATGAAGAAAAGAAGTCGGTCCTATTGGGGAGTGCATGGCCAAGGAGGTGAAAATGCTTGGAACAGGGAACGCCTTCATGCCGTACGGCCGGTATCACTCGTTTGCACTCATCGATGGAAAGCACATCATTGACTGTCCTCCAACCGCGATGGCAAGTCTACGCCGCGCTCGTGTTCCTCTCAGTGATATTGAGACCATCTTCATCACCCATATTCACGGAGACCACGTGTTCGGATTCCCATTCTTGTTGCTTGAGCGGCGGTATATCTCCGACCGAGCCATGCTCAAACCCCTGACGGTGGTTGCTGCCGATGGTGTCAAAGAACATCTGTGGAACTTGTGTGAAATGGCGTATCCGGGAAGTTTGGAAGAAATTTTTGCGACCGTGTCATGGAAGTCTGAAGCCGAAGGTCAAATTGATTCAGGCATGACTTGGAAGCGTTTCCGTGTTCAACACGATGAATCCGTGGATCCTTATGGCTACCATTTCAATTCAGGTCAAGAAGGGAGTTTTGTTCACAGCGGTGACTCTGGTCCTTGCCAAACGCTTCATGATGAAATCTGCTCGGCGAGTATGGCCATCATTGAAATGGGGTATCCTGAATGGGTAGATTCCGACCACCACCACAAACCTTCAGACATTCAGGCGTTGGCAGAAAAGGCGGATTCGGTTCGATTGATTGTTACGCACACCTTCATTGACCAACCCGGCGTTCACTCTGAAGTTACCGTTACGGACGAATATCCAGTTCATCCGGAAAACGTTCATCATGCTGAAGACGGACTTTGCATTCATCGTAGCGGAATAAATTGGGTTCTTGGAATTAAGAAATACGGCGAGTGAGTTTGGCGGACAAAAGTTCGGAAAACGACCAAAAAGTGTGTTATTTTTTACTGAAAGAGCGTATAAAGAGAGACCCTTTATAATCTGGCTTTTCATTTCATCGAACGATTGAAAACTCTACCTCTGAACCTCATTGACGGTCATACTTATGAGGGGGACTCGGACTAACCCATATTATCGCGCAAGTCCCGTCCGGAACTTTCTCGATTCAACCCTAACCCAAGAGGCCACCGACATGAGCAGAAACATTTTTGATGATTTTCTCTCACGGCAAACGCTGTTCTTAAACAAGGAAAAACTACGCCATGACCACCTTCCAGAAAACCTTCCTCATCGAGATAAGG